>PXAT01000211.1 GCA_003565775.1 Ectothiorhodospiraceae bacterium
TACGACCAAACCGCACCGTCGCAATTCGGCAAGAAATACGATCAGAATTCGGCCGGTAACACGTACATCAAATGTCAGTGTCCCTTCGGTAAGCGTGCGTGCGGCGTAAAGCCTGGTTTTTGTACATTGTTCACCAAAGGAAGGAGATGAACGATGTGCGAGAAGCAACTACCTGCGGCAATCGAGCGTGTGCGGAGCCAGTTTGAGGCGTGGCGTGCGCAAAAGAACAGAGGGTATCGGATTCCGGAACGGCTATGGTGCGCGGCTGCTGAAGCGGCCCGTCACCATGGTGTGCATGCGGTCAGTCGAGCCGTGAGGCTGGAGCATGCCGCGCTGCAGCGGCGGGTCCATACGGCGAGCGGGGTGATCGCTACGCCGACGTTTATTGAACTGGAAGCATCGGCGGCGGGCAGCGTCGGCTGCATCGTTGAGCTTGAGAAGGTCAACGGAACGCGGATGCGCATCTGCGTGCGTGATGGTGCGGCAGTGGACTGGTCTCGGCTGACGGAAGCGTTTTTGGGAGCGTAGGATGCTGTCGATTGCTCCGCAGATGCGCATCCTGGTGGCGGTCGAACCGGCCGATTTCCGCAAAGGCATCGATGGCCTGGCCGGCATGTGCCGCAACGTTCTGCGCGAAGACCCTTTTTCCGGTTGTGTGTTCGTGTTCCGCAATCGCCTGGCGACGGCGATCAAGATTCTGGTCTATGACGGCCAGGGTTTCTGGCTGTGCCAGAAGCGGTTGAGCAAGGGGCGTTTCCAGTGGTGGCCGGCATCGGCGGCGGCTGCCGTGCGAGAGCTGGATGCACGGGATCTTCAGTTGATGGTGTGGAACGGGGACCCGAGCCGAGGGGCCATGCAGCCGCTGTGGCGGGGGCTTCGGAAGGGGCCGGAAATAAGTTGAAAAAAAAGCGTGCGTTCCACGTCTGCATCTGCTACCTTGGCACACATGGACGAACCTTTATGTTATCGCGGACGCACGATTAGCGATGAGGATGTTGCCTCCATCCGGCAGATCATCGCAAGCAACCCCGGCGCCAGTCGCCGGATGCTCTCAAGGCTGGTGTGTCAGGCGTGGGAATGGCGACAAGCCAACGGCGCGTGGCGCGACATGGTCTGCCGCGGGCTGATGCTGGCGCTGCACCGGGCCGGACACATTGCGTTACCGCCCCGCAAGTGTTCTCCGCCCAATCCCTTGGCGCAGCGCACCCGGCCGACGTATGAACCCTTAGCCGAGAAGCCCCCGCTTGAGGCTCCGCTCGCAGCGCTGATGCCGCTGTGCATCCATCAGGTTCGGCGCACCGACCGGGAAGGCCTGTTCAATGGCCTACTCGATCAGCACCACTACCTGGGTTACGTCCAGCCGGTGGGCGAACATCTGAAGTACCTGGTCTGCGCCGGGGATCGGCCGGTGGCCTGCTTGGCATGGAGTTCGGCGCCCTGGCACATGGGGCCGCGGGACCGGTTCATCGGATGGACTCCGGCGGTGCGGCGACGCAACCTGCATCTGCTGGCCTATAACACACGCTTTCTGATCCTGCCCTGGGTCCGGGTGCCCCACCTGGCCAGTCACATTCTGGGGCATATGGCGCGGTGTCTGAGCGCGGACTGGGAGGCGCTTTACGGCCATCCGCTCTACTATCTGGAGACTTTCGTGGACCGGGAGCGCTTCGCCGGGACGTGTTACCGGGCGGCGAACTGGCGCTGCCTGGGCCAGACGA
Organism: Ectothiorhodospiraceae bacterium; assembly: GCA_003565775.1. Classification (GTDB taxonomy): domain Bacteria; phylum Pseudomonadota; class Gammaproteobacteria; order Nitrococcales; family Aquisalimonadaceae; genus Methylonatrum. The sequence goes on from PXAT01000211.1 coordinate 1,719, forward strand.
CGGGCAGGGGCATCAAGGACAAGGCGCACAAGGTCACGTTATCGATTAAGGACGTGCTGGGCTATCCCCTGCGCCGGGACTTCCGGCGGCGTTTAGGTGCCGTGCCCGCAGACAGTCGGGAGGTGTCGGCATGAAGCGACCCAAACCGCTGGAGGTAACGCGTGAGCAGCTCCAAGCGCTTCGCGACCGTGCCAGACGGGGAGAACTGAACGTCAGCGCCGAGGACGCCCAGCTCATCGGATCGCTGGCCGAGACTGTGGTGGTGTTGAGCGAGGCGGTTGAGAAGAAGGGCTCGAGCATCCGCCGGTTGCTGAAGCTGCTGTTCGGATCGAAAACCGAAAGTAAGGATCAGTTGTTTGGCAAGCAGCGCGATGATGATGACGATGCGCCCGGCTGTGCTCCACCGGGGATAACCGGCGGCGAAGCGCCAAAGCCCAAGCCCAAGGGTCATGGGCGCAACGGTGCGGCGGCCTATACCGGAGCCGAACGGGTCCCGGTGAAGCATCCCGATCTGAGCGTGGGAGATCGCTGTCCGGACTGCCATCGCGGCAAGTTACGCGAACTCGATCCCAGTCCCTTGGTTCATGTCCGTGCTCAAACACCCATCACGGCGACGATCTATGAATGTCAACGGTTGCGCTGCAACACCTGCGGCAAGGTGTTTACGGCACCGGGCCCTGCAGGCGTGGCATTACGCAAGTACGACCGCAGCGTCGGCATCCTGATCGCATTGCTAAAGTACGGCAGCGGGATGCCCTTTGCGCGTCTGGAAAACCTGCAGCGCATGGCCGGAATTCCTTTGCCGGCATCCGTGCAGTGGGAGCAGGTCGAAGAAACGGCCTTGCCGTTTGGGCCGGTGCTCGATGCGCTCGAAATCGAGGCCGCTCAGGGGCAAGTCGTTCATAATGACGATACCGGCATGAAGGTGCTGGAGTTGATGAAACAGCGCGACCAGAGCGATGCCGCCGAAACGGGAAATCCTCAGCGGCGCGGTATCTTCACCACGGGGATCATCTCACAGGTCGGTACGCATCGCATCGCGCTGTTCCGAACCGGACACCAGCATGCCGGGGAGAACCTTGGGCAGGTGCTCGGCCGACGTGGCGCCAGCGCAGGCAAGCCGATCCTGATGTGCGACGCCCTCAGCCGGAACCTGCCAAAGGATCTCGAAGTGGTGCTGGCCAACTGCCTCAGCCATGCCCGCCGGGAGTTCGTGGACCTCGTTGAGGACTTCCCCGAATCGTGCCGCTATGTGATCGAGCAACTCGCCGAGGTCTATAAGAACGACGCCTTCGCCAAAGAACAGAATATGACGCCGCCGGAACGGCTGGCCTATCACCAGGA
>PXAT01000123.1 GCA_003565775.1 Ectothiorhodospiraceae bacterium
ATTGATGGTGCGATCATTCGTGGCGATGCGCCGGGCGGCTTAAGGAGCCATCCGCGGGCAAACCAGGGACGGAGAAAATCCGGGGCACCCGTATACCTGGTAGCGCGATCGTTGGATGTCCCTTTTCGTTTTGGGTGTCCCTTTTCGTTTTCGGCTTTCCTGGTCGCGTCTATCCGGGACACTGGCCTATCATGGCGATCGGACCCACCGGCGCGGTTCCCTGACAGTTCCGACATTCTCCAACGAGGGCCATCGAACCATGAGCAACTCCCATGTCTCGCATCCCAGCTGGCGTCAGAAGCGCATCGTGGAACTCCTCGACGACGCACTGACCGGACGCGATATTGAACGGGTGAAGTCCTTCATGAGCGAAGATTGCGAGATCGTCTTCCCGGGCTTTCATGCCACCGGCAAAGGAGCGGTGGACGATATGTACGGCATGATCGACCAGTTCTTCGCGCCCGGCGTGCCGACCAAGTCCTTCGACCTCTGGATCGACAATGGCACCGATGCCACCACCGTGCATGGCAAGCTTTTCGGCACCACCACGGACGGTGTGTCCATCGACGACATCCGCTATACGGACACCTTTGTCTTCGACGCCGACGGCGCCATCACTCGCTGGCTGGTTTACAACGACGTCGCCATGGTCTGGTCACCGTCCTGAAGCGTCAGGGGAACCCCTGAAAATCCGGAACACTCGAAAATGCGGGACACCCAAGCATGCCAACGGGTCCGGACAAGGCGGACGCAGGGGTCGGCAGCCTCTCGGAATCACGATCCGGGACAGGGATATCTCGAACACCCATCTGTTCCCGTCCCGTTTTCTCATCGAGAAATCCGGCGTGCCGGACACCGCTGGCCTTGACGACCTATACTCCTTGCTTGAGATACGGGCATCGAAGGGGGCCCCCATGCTGCCGTGGATTTTCTGGCCCTGGTACGCGCCGTTCCGGGCTGCGGGGTCATCACCCGCTCCGCTAAGCGGTGACGTGAACCAGGATATTGCCCCGCTGACGAACTGGTTTTCACCGCAGGTCGCGCTCAATTTCGCCGGCGATCGACGCGTTGAGCGCGATGTGGTGGCGGAGGTTGCGAGCTATGGCCGTCAGCTCGGCATACTGACCGACGCCGTGCTCGCGGTGGCCGGGGAGAACAATGAGCCGGCAGTAACGAGGCTCCGGCAGACCCGGGATGCAGTCGAGGCGGTAAAGGCGCGGCACCAGCGCTCGGCCCTTCGTCGCGCCGAGGAAGCCCTCGCGCATCTGCGCCACGCGGACCCGGAAAGCTTCAAGACATTGATCAGCGAGTTGCAGGAAGAGTCGAGCCGGGACACCCAGGGCTAAACCCCGTCAGCCCGGTGAGCCCGGACGAGATCGGAGTCCAGAAATCCGGGACACCCATTTATCCTCGGGACGAGATCCGGGACCTCCGGGCAGAGAGAGAACAGGAGAACCGGGACACCCATAAAACTTCTCACGCCCACAGATGCGATCTTTGGGTGTCCCTTTTGGCCTTTGGCCCTTTGGTTCCTTTTAGTTCTCAGGCCGACATCTGCTCCCTCTGCACGGCTAGATAGTGTGTAACACGACCGTTCTGGGTCACCGGCGTAACCTTCCACTCGATATTGAAGGTAGAGCCATCTTTCCGGTAGTTGATGGTGCTGCCGTGAAAGGTGCGACCGTCGCGAACTTCCTCGGCGAGCCGGTCAGTGACTTCCTTCTCCGTCCTCGGGCCCTGCAACAGGCCGGGCGTTCTGCCCACGACCTCGTCGGCCTGATAGCCGGTAAGTTCCGTGAACTTGTCGTTTACGTAGACAATTTTCGAATTTCCCTCGTCATTCGTCGCTTCCGTCACCATCACGGAATCGAAATTGAGGTCGGCCAGGGCCTGGAACAGCGGTGTTTCGAAAGATTTCGTCGTGTCATTCATTAAAGGAGTCCTCTCAAAAATGCTCGTTTGGCAGATCATGCCTACCCTGCTTGTGATCAACTCCCGCGGTTGATCGTTCACCCTGATTCATCGTCGAGCAGTCCCAATCGCCATGGCCCGAGATCGGGGACACCCATCTATCTCCCCCGCACGAGATGGGAGATCGGGGACACCCATCTATCTCCGGGACACCCATCTGTCTCCCCCGCATGAGATGGGGAGCACTCGATTCTTCCCGTCAGGAACTTCGGCCGAGCCGCACGTTCCACGGGTGTTGAGGAGACGCTGACCCATCATTCCGGGAGAATTGCCAATGCCGAAACAAACCCTCGTATTCGCCGCACTGCTGATCATCCTCGGCCTCGGTGCGTTTCTCTCGTCCGGTAGCCAGACGGCATTGCTGCCTGCCTATGCCGGCTTCGCTCTCGCGGTCCTCGCCGGGCTTGCTCTGGTGTTCGAAGGCGGTCGGCGGCATCTGATGCACATCGCTGCCGTTGTTGCACTGCTCGGCGCAGTCGCTCCGGCAGCAGCTCTCGGCATCAGGGCAGCGCAGATGGGGCCGCTCGCTTTGACGGTCAATATCGGCATGCTTGCGCTTTGCGGCGGGCTGCTTGCACTGATGGTGCGATCATTCGTTTTGATGCGACAGGCCGCTTAGCAGGGCGGCAGGTGCAGATCTGGCTGCTGATCTGGGCACCCAATCCATCTCCCCTGCAAACCGCGACAGCAACATGCGCAGCGCCTTGTTGACGAACGACCCAAGCTGGAACACCCACATATCCCGGTGACCGGTTTTCACGTGCCCGTCGCGGGCTCAGATCTCGCGCCGAACAGTCTGAGCGCGGTACCGATCCCCTGGAAATGATGCTTGCCGAAGCTGGCAGCAGCCTCGCGCAACGATGTCGCACATCCCACCGCGGCGCGAAAACCCATGCGCTTTTGCTGCATATGCCGCAGGAATTCTTCGGAGTCGATGCCCAGACGCCCGAGAATGTTCGGGGTCTCCGAGTCGATAAACCCGCGTTTGCCGCTGACGATGGCCCGACCGGTCCAGTCGACCAGCTCAAGATAATCCGGAAAGCCAATGGGTAAATCGCTGGCGGAATGCCTG
>PXAT01000036.1 GCA_003565775.1 Ectothiorhodospiraceae bacterium
CATTTTCCCCGAATGCTGTGTTGCGCTGCTTGACCGCAGAATGACTGCGGCGCTGCGCAGCGCGCCTTGCCTCGGAAAAAATGCAATGCCAACGCGGACGTGCGAATAAATCAGCGTCTCCTTAAATGATCAGACAGGAAACCATCCAGCCCTTCAAGATAAAGCTCCCGATGCCGCAGGAAACCGGTGTTGTGATCGCCGCGCAGTTCCAGCATCTGCTTCGGGTCCGGCGCAGCCTGATACAGCCGCTTACCGTGGGCGAACGGAATGATCTCGTCGTCCGGACTGTGCACCACCAGGACCGGTGCACGACTGTCCGCCAGCGCGGCACGGGTGTCGTAGCGCAGACGGGCCAGCCACCGTACCGGGTAGATCGGGTACAGCTCGGCCGCCAGATCCGGCACCGAGGTAAAAGACGATTCCACGATGACGCCTGCCACCGCCTCCCTGGCCGCCAGGTGAGCAGCCAGAGCGCCACCCAGCGACCGGCCGAAGACGACGATCTCGTCCAGTCCCGCGCCCCGCTCCTCCTGCAGATACCGCAGAGCCGCCTCGGCATCCTGCTTCAGACCCTGCTCCGACGGCGAGCCGTCACTGCGGCCATAACCGCGGTAATCGATGATCAGGACGGTCAGCCCCAGCTCGTGGAACAGTTCCAGCGAGTCCAGCCGATGGCCGATATTGCCGGCGTTGCCGTGCAGGAACAGCAGGGTTCCCCGGGCCGTCTCGTGCGGCAGATACCAGCCGTACAGTTCGATACCGTCCCCGGTCTCGACCGTGACCGACTCGTATTCCAGATTGATGCGTTCCGGCGTGGCCGTCAGTTCGCGCCCAGGCATGTTGGGCAGATGCACCAGTCGCTCCTGAAACAGAAACAGCAGCGCCAGCGGCACCAAGTAGATCAGAGCCAGAATGACGACAATTGTCTGGGGAAACACTGATCTATTCACGCGTCTGCGCCCGAGACCGGTTCTGGTCATCTGGCAAGGCGCGGTGCCGGCCCGGTAGCGGGACTACCGGGCCGGTGACGCAACGCTGTCCAGGGACCAAAACCGGCCGGGCCCTCCGGGTTGAGCCGCATTTTCTCCGAATGCCGTGTTGCGCTGCCTGACCGCAGAATGACTGCTGCGCTGCGCAGCGCGCCTTGCCTCGGAGAAAATGCGGACTCCAACGCAGGCGTGCGAATAGATCAGTGTTTCCCTCTAGCATGCGCGGCATGATTCGGTTACCGGAAGTCGTGTACGTGCAAGCCATGGTAACTTTTCCATATGCGCATCGTCGTCGTCCTGTTCGCCATGTTGCTTGCCATCAGCCTGTCCGGCTGCGAAACCGCCGGGCGCTCGCTGGATGCCGCCCTGCTGCTGGGCGACATCCAGGCCGGTGACGGGGACAGCCGCCTCAAGCGGCGCACCGAGACGCCGACCCGGACCACGGAACGCTATCGGTTTGACGGTGACCAGCGTCTTGCCGACCGATATCAGAGCGGCGACAGCCGGCGCGGACTGCTGATCCTGATCCATGGCTTCACCGAAGCCGGGCGACGCGATCCGAGGCTGGTAGAACTTGCGCAGAGCCTGGCCCGCAGCGGTTTCGAAGTGCTCGCCCCCGAGGTGCCCGGGCTGACAGATCTGTCGGTAGGCCGCAACGAACAGGCCGTGATTGCCGACGCCGTCCGCCATGCCGCGGGCGATGCTCAATCCGTGGCACTGGCGGCGATCAGCTTTGCGGTCGGACCGGCAATCCTTGCGGCCACGGAAACGGACACCGCCGAGCGGGTGGACATCATCCTGGCCGTCGGCCCCTATTACGATCTGGTGGATGTGATCCGTTACGCCAGCACCGGCGACGATCCGGCAGCGGACGAGAAGGTCATGCAACCGCGACCGGAAGGGCGCTGGATCCTGCTGCTGGCGCAACGGCATCGTCTGGACAGCGAGGACGATCGGGAACTGCTTCGCCGGATCGGGGAGCGTCGCCTGGACAACCCGCAACACCCGATCGATGACCTGAGCGACGAACTCGGGGACGAGGCACGCGCCCTGCTGGACCTGGTGATCAACGAGGATCCCGAGGCCGTCGACCGGCTGGTCAGCGCCCTGCCCGATGGAATCCGCGAGGATCTGGCTGCGCTGAATCTGGCGGAACGGGATCTTTCGTCCCTGCGCGCCCGCCTGGTCCTGATCCACGGGCCGGAGGACCGGGTCATCCCGATCAGTCATAGCGAGCGCCTGATCGAGGCCCTGCCCGCGGGGCAGGCACGCCTGTTCCGCGCCGACGGCCTGGACCATGTGGACGTCGACGCCGGATTCTTCGACGGCATCCAGCTCTGGCGCGCCACCCGCTACCTGCTCAGGCTCGCCGACGAGCGCGGCAGATCGCCATGACGCCGGCTGTCCGCCTGCTGCAGGCGCAGGGCATTGTGCACGCGCTGCACACCTATGCGTGTGACGACGACGGCGATTGGGGCATGAGTGCCGCCCGTGCCCTGGAACTGGATCCGGCGCAGGTCTTCAAGACCCTGCTGCTGACACTTGATGACCGTCGTCCGATGGTGGCACTGATCCCGGTCAATACACGACTCGACCTCAAGGCAGCCGCGGCAGCCGGCAACGGGCGTCGTGCCGGCATGACGCCGCCGGCCGATGCCGAGCGCCTGACCGGCTATGTGGTGGGCGGCATCAGTCCTCTGGGGCAACGGAAAGTGCTGCCGACGCTGGTCGATGCCAGCGCCGAAACGCTGCCCCGCATCTTTGTCAGCGCCGGGCGCAGGGGTCTGCAGCTGGAGCTGGCCGCCACGGATCTGCTACGGCTGCTGCAGGCCCGGCTGGTGCCGATTGCACGGCCGCGGAACACGAGATGAATACCCGCGGATAACCGGCTACTGGTTGCCGTCCCACGGTCCGTATTAAAGTGACGCTTTCATGATTACGGTATCGCGCTGCAATCCGGCGCGTCCGGAGAGACCATGCACCATCACCTTCTCGTCAGCCTTCTGCTCGCCGCCATGCTCGCCTCGAGCACGGCGCAGGCCGAGCTGTATCGCTGGCTAGACGAGGATGGCGAGGTGCACTACAGCGACCGCTTGCCGCCGGACCGCGCACCGGAGGAGCGGCGCATCTTCTCGCGCGGCGGTGACACGCTGCGCGACGTCGAGCGCATGCCCACCGCCGCGGAGCTGCGTGAACTCGAGGCGGCGCGACAGGCGGCCGAGGAGGAAACCCGGCGCAGCCAGGAACAGCGGCAGTTGCAGGCCGAGTACGATCGCATGCTGATGCTCAGTTACGGCAGCGTCGACGACCTGCAGCGCAGCCGCGAGCGGCGCCTGCAACCGTTGCAGATCCAGCTCGACAACGCCCTGCGCCGGCAGGCACGGCTGGACGCGCGGATCGAGCAGTTGCGCACCGAAGCGGCCGACGCCGAGCGACGGCAGGCGGACACGGGCGCCCTCGAACGACGTCTGGAACAGACCCGCGATTTACGTCAGCGCGAGACGGCTCGTATCCGCCAGCGCGAGCAGGACATCCGCACCATCAAAGAGGAATTCGACCGCCACCAGGAACGCTTTGCGGAACTCGTCGACAACGGCGAATAGGTCAGCGTTTCCACAGGAAACGCTGACCTATTCCCTATGGTGTCCGCGGCGGCCCCTGGATCAGGGTGCCGACGCCGGTGTCGGTAAACAGCTCCAGCAGGACCGCGTGGGTCACCCGGCCGTCGATGATATGCGCTGCATGCACCCCGTTCTGCACCGCATCCAGGGCACAACGGATCTTCGGCAGCATGCCGCCGTGGATGGTGCCATCGGCAATCAGCGACTGAACCTGGCGGGCATCGAGACCGGTCAGCAGCCGACCCTCGCCATCCAGCAGGCCCGCGGTATTGGTCAGCAGGATCAGCTTCTCGGCGTTCAGCACCTCGGCCAGTCGGCCCGCCACCAGATCGGCATTGATGTTGTAGCTGCGGCCGTCATCGCCAACCCCGATCGGGGCGATCACCGGGATGAAGGCGCCGCTGTCCAGCATGTCGACGATACCGGGATCAATGGCGGCCACCTCGCCGACCTGACCGATCTCGCGGGCCGGATCGTCGCCGCTTTCGTTGCCGGCCAGCATCAGCTTGCGCGCCCGGATCAGGCCACCGTCCTTGCCACTGAGACCGACCGCGCGGCCGCCGTGATCATTGATCAGCTGCACGATTTCCTTGTTGACCAGACCGCCGAGTACCATTTCCACCACGTCCATGGTCTCGTCATCGGTGACCCGCATGCCTTCGACGAAGCGGCTTTCCTTGCCGATCCGCTCCAGAAGTTTGCCGATCTGCGGCCCGCCGCCGTGCACCACTACCGGCCGGAAACCGACCAGTTTCATGAGCACGATATCGCGCGCGAAACTGCGCTTGAGCTCCTCGTCGACCATGGCGTTGCCGCCGAACTTCACGACGATGGTGCGACCGCGGAAACGCTGGATATAGGGCAGCGCCTCGGTCAGGACGCGGGCGACTTCGGCCGCCTCGCTCGGGCTGTGGCTCATGACCTGTGTCTCCTTGCTATCCCTGTCAGAAACCCGGATCCAGGCCCGGGCTGGCCTTGGCCAGCAGGCCGCGGAAGGCGCTCTTGATCCGCTCCAGCGCGGCCTCGTCGTCGGCCTCGAAGCGCAGTACCAGGCACGGCGTGGTGTTCGAGGACCGCACCAGACCCCAGCCGTCACTGAAGTCCACACGCAGGCCGTCGATGGTGGTGACCCGACCATCCGGGAAGCTGGCGTGCTGCATCAGACGCTCGATAACCCTGGGCGGCTCCCCCTCTTCAAGATGAACCTTCAGTTCCGGCGTGCTCACCGTTTCCGGCAATTCCGCGAATACCTCGACGCTGGGTCGCGGATCCAGCGCCAGGATCTCGAGCAGGCGGGCAGCCGTGTACAGGCCGTCATCAAAGCCGTCCCAGCGGTCGTTGAAGAAGATATGGCCGCTCATCTCGCCGGCCAGCGGCGCGCCGGAGGCCTTGAGCTTGGCCTTGATGATGGAATGCCCGGTCTGCCACATCACCGGCACACCGGCGTTTTCCTCGATGATGCGGGCGAGATGCGCGGAGCACTTGACGTCGAACACGATGTCGGCGCCCGGCTGCACGGCCAGGATTTCCCGTGCGTACAGCATCATCTGGCGGTCCGGCCAGATGATCTTGCCGGTGCCGTCGACCACCCCGAGGCGGTCTCCGTCACCATCAAACGCCAGGCCGACATGGGCATCCACCTCGGCCACCCTGGCGATCAGTTCCTGCAGATTCTCGGGGTCCGCCGGATCCGGGTGATGATTGGGGAAGGTGCCGTCGATGTCGCAGTAGAGTTCATGGACCTCGCAGCCGAGCTCCCGCAGCAGGCGCGGCGCCAGCTCACCGGCAACGCCGTTGCCGCAATCCACCACCACCCGCAGACTGCGAGTCAACGTCACGTCATCCAGGATTCGGCGCAGGTAAGCGGGCTGCAGATCCTTCTGTTCCAGCTCGCCCTGCACCTCCGCCTCGACCAGCCGTCCGTCCTGCAAACGGTCGTAGAGGCCGGCGATGGTGTCACCGGACAGCGTTTCGCCGCCGAGCATGATCTTGAGACCGTTGTAATCCGGCGGATTGTGGCTGCCGGTAACGACCACGCCGGAGCCGGTCTGCAGATGATAAGTGGCAAAGTACATGACCGGGGTCGGCACCTGACCGATATCCACCACATGAATTCCGGTGCTGCGCAGCCCCTCACTGACCGCCTGCGCCAGCTCCGGGCTCGAGAGCCGGCCGTCGCGCGCCACCACCAGCGTATCCAGGCCACGATCCACCGCCTCGCTGCCGATGGCACGTCCGATTTCCCGGACCACGACCGCGTCCAGCCCGGCGTCGACCCTGCCGCGGATGTCGTAGGCACGGAACAGATCTCGCCGGATCGACACCGCAGACATGGTGGCAGGGTCGTTTTCAGGGGGCTGAGTCATGTCGGTCTCCTCGGGTTCTTCCGACTGCGGTAACGGCTGCCCAGTGTCGGCTTCCGACACGGATACGGTGCGGCCTGACGGCGCCGGCCCGCGTAACAGGTAAATGATTGTCAGCAGGGCAATCAGTCCGGCAAAGATGAGACCCGGTGATGACAACATGCCGGGACCAATGTCATCTGGTGCCGCGCTGTGCAGAATCCAGGGGGTGCCCTGGACCGGCATCTGGAGACCGGCGTCGGGCCGCAGGTCGCGCTGTCCTGCGATCGGCACCGGGTCACCGGCCCCGGCGGACCCCTGTAGCAGTACCACGGGCGGCGCGTCAGGATCGGCCTGCAGTTGCCGTTGCAACCAGCTTAGCGGCTGACGCAGGACCAGGTGTGCCCGGGCCTCACCGGCAAACTCCACCGTGCGCAGAAAGTACACCACCACCTGACCGTCAGCGAGTCGGTGCGCCTCCGGCGGGACGCGGTCGCCGGAGGCTTCGGCGCGCTGCAGCATGTCAAACAGGGCAAAGCCGACCGGCGGCGAGGCACGTGGTGCCGGCTCGTCCATGCCCAGCGGCAACAACCACAGGCCCTCCAGATCATCACTGATCTCGGCCGGCAGGCGGCCGGCGCGCGCCTGCCGCCGGATCAGCGGCTCCTCGGCCCGTTGTTCGAGCCAGCGTTCGGTCCAGGCCACCGCTTCGGTAATCCGCTCCGCCCGCGCCTGCAGTAGCGCCTGACCGAGCTCCTCCGACTGTGCCGCCAACCTGACATCACGTCGGTCGAGATCGAACCAGACCACCAGCGGCAGCGCCGCGAGCAACAGAATCAGAATGATGCGGGGCCAGGACAACGGCATCAGGCGCTGGACTCCAGCGCCGCCTGGCAGCTCGCTGTCGGTTGATGAAAGACCATCAGGCCGTCCCCGTGTGGCCGAAACCGCGCTCGCCCCGGGACGAAGCATCGAAGGTGCTGACCACCTCCAGCGCAGGGCGGATCACCGGCACGAACACCAGCTGCGCGATCCGGTCGCCGGCCTGGATACGGTACCCGGTCTGACCGCGGTTCCAGCAGGACACGAACAATTGCCCCTGGTAGTCCGAATCGATAAGCCCGACAAGGTTGCCGAGCACGATGCCATGCTTGTGGCCGAGTCCGGAGCGGGGAAGAATCACGGCCGCGACCGCCGGGTCCGCAATATGAATGGCAAGACCGGTCGGAATGAGCAGGGTCTGGCCCGGCTCCAGTTCCGTGGGGCCATCGAGGCAGGCTCGCAGGTCGAGGCCCGCCGATCCGTCGGTCGCGTAGCCGGGCATCGGAAATTCCTGACCGAGCCGGTCGTCCAGCACCTGCATCTGCACCGCTTGCAGCATGATTACTCCCTGTTGAATCGTTCCGCGATAAAGGCAATCAGTTCCGATGCGACCTGTTCCTTGGAGGCTGGCCCGAGCCAGCAGTCGCCCCCCTGCCAGCGCAGCCACAGGCGGTTGTCCGCCACCTCGAAGCCGCTGCCCGGAACGCCGACCAGATTGGCCGCAATCAGATCCAGCCGCTTGGCCAGACGCTTGGCCTCCGCATGCCCCTGGAGATCATCGGTTTCGGCCGCGAAACCAACCGTGTAGGGGCGCGGCGACGAGGCCGCGACTGCAGCGAGGATGTCCGGATTGCGTTCCATGTCCACCTGCATGCGCTGGTCGCCCTTCTTGAGCTTGCCGGCAGCGACTGTCGCCGGCCGGTAATCGGCCACCGCCGCGCAACCGATAAAGATGTCACAGCCGTCCAGTGTGCCCATCACCGTCTCGTGCATCTCGCCGGCGGTTTCCACGTCCAGCCGCCGGACTCCGGCAGGCGTCGGCAGACTGACCGGACCGCTGACCAGATGGACCGCGGCACCGGCATCCCGTGCCGCCGCCGCCAGCGCGAACCCCATGCGCCCGGAACTGCGGTTACTGATGAACCGCACCGGATCCAGTGGCTCACGGGTCGGTCCGGCGGTGATTACCACCGTCTTCCCCTGCAGCGGCCGCGGCCCGAACAGGCTGCCCAGGCGGCGCACGAGATCCAGCGGCTCGAGCATGCGGCCGGCGCCCTGCTCGCCGCAGGCCTGGTCGCCCGAGCCCGGCCCGAGGATCGCGACACCGCGCCGCTCCAGCACATGCACATTGGCTGCGACCGCCGGATGCGACCACATCACACGATTCATGGCCGGCGCCACGGCGAGCGGCGCCTCGGTCGCCAACACCAGGGTGGTCAGCAGATCATCCGCCCGGCCGACCGCCAGCCGAGCCAGCAGATCGGCGCTGGCCGGGGCAATCAGTACAGCCTCGGCCCAGCGAGCAAGCTCGATGTGGCCCATGGCCGCCTCCGCATCGGAGTCCAGCAGGCTGGTATGCACCGGCTGCCCGGACACCGCCTGGAAAGTCAGCGGTGTAACGAACTCGGTCGCCGCCCGGGTCATGACCACACGCACGTCGGCGCCGACCTCGCGCAGGCGACGCACCAGGTCGGCACTCTTGTAGGCGGCAATGCCGCCGGACACGCCGAGAATGATGCGGCGTCCCTGCAGGCCTGTGTCGCTCATGGTCACCTTCATTCCAAACCGGGTAGTTTAAGGAAGCTCTGATTCATTCGCACGCCTGCGTTGGAGTCCGCATTCCGGGGCTTCGATGCCGGTCGGCCGGATGTGGGTGGCGCATCCGAGTGACGTGGCTCCGACGCCGGCCTGAATCCGGCACTGCGATTCGGCCCAGGGTTAGACATTCCCTCATAGGGACGTCGAGACGAGGGAAATGCAACCGACCCTACTGCTGAAGGTATGGCTCTTCCCAGGGTACGGATGCCTCCAGCCGCTCCTGCAACTCGCACTCGGACAGCGCCTGCAGCTCCTGCTGGGCCTCCAGCCGGGTCTCGGCGGCCAGCATTGCCTTGCGCACGCCGCCGCCGTTCGCGGGCACCAGCAGGACGACCAGCATGCCGTAGGATTCACGACCGACGCTGGCGGACCAGCGGCAGCCATCCGGATCGATAAAGTCACGCATGCCGACAGCATACGCGCACAGCACAAGCCGGCCAGTCCCGACCCGCGAATCGGGCGGCGCCGGTTCAGAGCATGCCGCGCTCCGCCAACGACACCGGCTCGCCGTCACCGATCACGAAATGATCCAGCAGGCGGATCTCCACCAGACCCAGCGCATCGCGCAGGCGTTCGGTGATGCGCTGGTCGGCGCCGCTGGGCTCCGCGACTCCGGACGGATGGTTGTGGGCCAGGATCACGGCAGCGGCATTCAGGGCCAAAGCGCGCTTCACCACCTCTCGGGGATGCACGCTGGCCGCGTCAATGGTGCCGCGGAACATTTCCTCGAAGCGCAGTACCCGGTGCCGGTTGTCCAGGAACAGGACGGCGAAGACCTCGTGCGGGTAGTGGCGCAGGCGGGCGGTGAGGAAGTCTGCCGACTGACGCGGCGAGGTCAGACTCTCGCCCCGCTTCAGTTCGCCCTGCAGGTGTCGTCGGGCGATTTCGAGCACGGCCTGAAGCTGCGCGTATTTGGCATCACCGAGGCCGGGCGGGGCGCAGAAGGTCTCTCGGTCGGCCTCGAGCAGGGCCCGCAAACTGCCGAAATGCACGAGCAGAGCCCTGGCAAGATCGACCGCGCTGCAACCGGCAACCCCGGTACGCAGAAAGATCGCGAGCAACTCGGCGTCGGACAGTGCCGTCGGCCCCTGCTCCAGCAGACGCTCGCGCGGCCGCTCCGACGCCGGCCAGTGATTGATTCCCATGACACCTCCGTCCCTGGAGCAGCGCGCCATCGGTCAGTGTGGTCGCCCGGTCGGGCGCGGGCATCCTGCCCGGTTTACGATCACGCCATGGCAGCGCGCAGTTTGCCCATGGCGTTCTTTTCCAGCTGCCGGATACGCTCGGCCGACACCTGATACTGGTCTGCCAGATCCTGCAGCGTGGTCTTGTCGTCCAGCAGCCAGCGGCGCTGGACGATATCCCGGCTGCGCTCGTCCAGCCCGCTGAGAGCCTGACGCAGCGAGGTCGACTGATGCGCGTCCCAGTCCGACTCCTCGACCAGAGCCGCCGGATCTGGCGACCCGTCCTGCAGGAAGGCCGCCGGCGAGCGCGCCACGGCGTCATCGTCGTCGGTCTCCGGCTGTGGATCGAAGGCCACGTCATGGCCACTCAGGCGGGACTCCATTTCCACCACGGTTTCCGGCTTGACGCCGAGATCGTGGGCCACGCGGCGAACTTCCTCGGCAGACAACCAGCCGAGACGCTTCTTCGAACTGCGCAGATTGAAGAACAACTTGCGCTGGGCCTTGGTGGTGGCGACCTTGACGATGCGCCAGTTGCGCAGGATGTACTCGTGCATTTCGGCACGGATCCAGTGCACGGCGAAAGACACCAGCCGCACCTTGACGTCAGGATCGAAGCGCTTGACCGCCTTCATCAGGCCGATGTTGCCCTCCTGAATCAGGTCGGCGAGCGGCAGTCCATAGCCGTTGTAGCCCCGCGCGATATGCACGACGAAGCGCAGATGCGCCAGCACCAGTTGGCGCGCCGCATCCAGGTCATCCTGCTGACGATAGGCAAGAGCCAGCTCCTGCTCGTCCTCGACGCTCAGTACCGGAATCTGATTCACGGCCTGGATATAGGCCTCTTCACTGCCCGAACGCAGGGGCAGCTGCTGGTAATTGATTGTCGCCAATGCCGTCGACATGGGTATTTGTCCCCCGATAAAAATGTATGGCTCAAGTTTAGCAGTCTCTTCCTTGGAGTGCTAAGAGGGGGAAGGGTTCAGGAAGAGGTGCGAGGTGCGGGGTTTCAGGCTGGCTCTGGCCGGGTTGCCTGGCAATCCCCGGCGCCGTCTGTTCCCTGAACGCTGAAACCCGAACACCGAAGCCTTCCGGGAATCACTTCGGCTCGATGGCGGCCAGATGGCGGCCGACGGCGAGCCAGGAGCCGGCGAGGCCGAGGGCGATGCCGGCCAGCCCCAGCAGCAGAAAGCCCTGGAGGCCAGGGCCGACGAGGATCGGGCCGGTCTGGTACAGCCGCGCCAGCTCTGCCGCCGGTGCCGCCAGCGCGAGCCTGACGCCAGCCACGAGCACCGCCGCGGTCAGGCCGCCGAGGGCCCCGTACCAGAGTCCTTCGTACAGGAAGGGCCGGCGAATGAAGCCATCGGTGGCACCGATCAGCTTGGCGATGACGATCTCCTCGCGCCGGTTCTGGATCGCCAGCCGGATCGTGTTACCGACCACCAGCACCACGGTCAGCCCCAGCAATCCGGCAATCAGCCAGACTGCCCGCCGCAGGAGCTCGCTGATGCGCTGCAGACGCTCGACCCAGGCCAGATCGAGACGCACGGTATCGACCTCGTCCAGCGCAGTCAGCTCATCACCCATCGCGCGCAATGCATCGGCATCCAGCGCCGATTCCGGCTGCAGCACGATCACTGCCGGCAACGGATTGTCGTCCAGCAGA
This sequence comes from Ectothiorhodospiraceae bacterium, assembly GCA_003565775.1. Lineage (GTDB taxonomy): Bacteria > Pseudomonadota > Gammaproteobacteria > Nitrococcales > Aquisalimonadaceae > Methylonatrum. The sequence goes on from PXAT01000036.1 coordinate 11,443, forward strand.
TCCAGCGCATCGTCCATGCCGGCGAGGTTGCGGAATTCGGCCAGCGCCTGATCCGGCGTGATCAACTCGGTCGACTGCACGTCGGCCCGGCCGCCAAGCTCGTCGGCCAGTGGCTGCAGACGCGCCTCGTCCAGATTCAGCTCGAGAAACACCGACAGCGAGGCGCCGCGGTCCCAGTCGGCACCGAGGCGTTCGACGTTCTGCAGCAACAGCAGAAACAGCGCGGGCAAGGCCAGCGAGATCGCGAGCACCCCGACCGTCATCAGGGCGGACAGCGGCGTCCTTGCCAGGCGCCCGAGCGAGCCCACCAGAGCCCGCCCATGCGCCACGAACCAGGCACCCAGGGCGACCTGCAGACGTCGCAGCGGCGCGCCACCCGAGCGGCTCGCCGCCCCGCCGCCCTTGCGCCGTCCGCCATTCATGCGGCGACTCCGGCGTGGTCGATGACCACGCGGCCGTCCTCGAGACCGATCCGGCGGAAACCGAGGCTGCCGACCAGTGCCAGGTCATGGCTCGCGATCAGCGTGGTCACGCCGACCCGGTTGAACTCGACGAACAGCTGCATGATCTCCGCCGACAGCGCCGGATCGAGATTACCGGTGGGTTCGTCGGCCAGCAGGATCGGCGGGCGGGTCACAACGGCGCGGGCAATGCCGACACGCTGCTGTTCCCCGCCCGACAGCGTTACCGGAAAATACTTCTCGCGCCCCAGCAGACCGACCTTGTCCAGCGCCGCACGTACCCGTCGCGAGACGTCGCGATGGTCGACCACGCCGTTGATGATCAGCGGCAGGGCCACATTGTCGAACACGGTGCGGTCGTGCAGCAGCAGGTGATCCTGGAAGATCATGCCGACACGACGGCGCAGATAGGGAATGTGGCGGCGACGCAGGCGCGAGAGGTCGATATCGGCGACCCGGATGTGGCCGCGGCTCGGTCGCTCGAGTAATGCGATCAGCCGCAGCAGGGTGCTCTTGCCGGCACCGGAAGGTCCGGTGAGGAACGCCATCTCACCGCGGGCCAGCTCGAAATCGAGATCCCGCAGCGCCTCGAAGCCACCGTCATACCGCTTGCCAACATGTTCGAATCGGATCATGCCCGGGCCGCCTTGCCCTCCTCCCCGAGCACGTCGCCCAGCAGGGCGTCGACGAAATCCTCGGCGTTGAACGGCCGCAGATCGTCGACCCCTTCCCCGACACCGATGAAACGGATCGGCAGGCCGAGCTGTTCCGCCATGGCGAAGATCACCCCGCCCTTGGCGGTGCCGTCGAGCTTGGTCAGCACCAGACCGCTGACGCCGACCGCCTCATGGAAATGACGGGCCTGGGACAGGGCGTTCTGACCGGTGCCGGCGTCGACCACCAGCAGCGTCTCGTGCGGTGCGCTTGCGTCGAGCTTGCCCAGCACGCGGCGGACCTTGCGCAATTCGTCCATCAGATTGCTCTGGGTATGCAGACGGCCGGCAGTATCCGCAATCAGCACATCCGCACCGCGCGCCTGACCGGCTTGCAGGGCATCGAAGATGACCGAGGCGGAATCGGCGCCGCTGTGCTGTGCGATCACCGGAATCCCGGTGCGCTCGCCCCAGCGCTGCAACTGCTCCACCGCAGCGGCGCGAAAGGTGTCGCCGGCGGCCAGCAACACCTTGTGACCATCCTGCTTCCAGCGACTGGCCAGCTTGCCGATGGTGGTGGTCTTGCCGACGCCGTTGACGCCCACGGTGAGCACCACCCAGGGTCGGTGTTCGGTGGTCGCCGGTACCAGCGGCGCCTCGCAGGGCCGGAGAATATCCAGCATGTCCTCGCGCAGGGCGCGCATCAGACTGCTGATGTCCTGCAGTTCCTTGCGTTTCAGGCGTGCGGTCATGCCATCGATGATGCGACTGGTGGCCTCGACCCCGACGTCGGCCATCAGCAGCCGGGTCTCGAGCTCTTCCAGCAGATCCTCGTCGATGGTCTTGCGCCCGAGAAAGACCGTCGCCAGGCCTTCGGTCAGGCTGCCGCGGGTCTTGCCCAGCCGCTCGCGCAGGCGGCCGAAGAACCCCGGCCGCGCCGGCTGCTCGGGCGCTGCCTCGTCCGGCGCGTCCTGTTTTCCGCGTTTTCTGAAACCTAGCATGGCTGTCACGGTCACTACGGTGGCTGGTGTGCGTATCCTACCACCGAGAGATAGCCTGAAGTATGTCCTGCCTGCGTTGCAGCAGGTCAGCGTTTGCCGAGATCAATCCCGCGGGAGTCGACACGTATGAAAGGCATGATGCAGCGGATCTGGCGGCCCCTGGGGCTGCTGCTGATCCTGGCGCCATTTACCGCCGGCGCCGCCGGTACGGTGCACGAATACACGCTGGACAACGAACTGCGGCTGCTGGTCAAACCCGACCCCCGCGCCCCCGTCGTGGTCACGCAACTCTGGTTCCCGGTGGGTTCCAGTCATGAACCTCCCGGTCTGACCGGCATCTCGCATGCGCTGGAACACATGATGTTCAAGGGCACCAAGACCCGCGAGACCGGCACTTTTTCCCGCACCATTTCGCGCGAGGGCGGCCGCCTGAACGCCTTCACCGGCAACGACTTCACCGGCTACCACGAGCAGCTCGGCGCCGACCGGCTGGAGGTCGCGCTGGAACTGGGCGCCGACCGGCTGGCCAACATCCAGTTCGATCAGGACGAGTTCGAGCGGGAGATGGAGGTGGTCAACGAGGAGCGGCGCGAACGGGTGGATGACAACCCGCTGGGTGTCGCGCGCGAGCGTTTCAATGCCATGGCCTGGAACACCAACCCTTACCGCCAGCCGATCATCGGCTGGCAACATGATCTGGATCAGATGACCCTGGACGACATCAGGCAGTGGTACGAGGACTGGTACGGCGTCAATAACGCGATCCTGGTTATCGCCGGTGACGTCGACCCGGACGAAGTCCACGAGCTGGTGAAAACCCACTTCGGTCCGCTCGAGCCGCGTCCTACGCCATCGCTCAAGGAGCAACCGGAAGTCCCCGGGCTGGGCGAAAAGCGCGCGACCCTCAAGATCACCAACGCCACCCCGTACCTGATGATGGGATACCACGTGCCGTCGCTGGCCACCGCCGATGAGCGCGAGGAATCCTATGCGCTGAGCCTGCTGGCCAGCATCCTCGATGGCGGCGCCAGTGCCCGCCTGCCGCAGCGGCTGGTTCGCGACCAGGAAGTCGCCAGCGGTGTCAGCGCCGGTTACCGCGGCCTCGCCCGCCTGGACACGCAGTTCTCGTTGAACGGCCGTCCGGCCCGGGACGGCAGCCTTGACGACCTGGAACAGGCCCTGCGCGAGGAAGTGCGGAAGATCATCGAAGACGGTGTCGATGATGACGAACTCGAACGGGCGCGAGTCCAGGCCCGTGCCGACTACGTCTACCGACTGGACTCCGTGTTCTATCAGGCGATGGAAATCGGCCTGCTCGAAACCGCCGGTCTGGGCTGGGAGGTCATGGACGAATTCCGTGACGCCATCGAGGACATCACCGCGGAGCAGATCCAGGAGGTGGCCGCCAGGTATCTGGTGGACGAACGCCTGACCGTGATGCATGTGCTGCCGGACGACGACAACGGCGAGGCACGCATGCCGATGATGCCATCACCGGGCGCCGGAGACGGCCCCGCCCCTGCCGATCAATCCGGATACTGAGGCGCACATGACCATGGCACCTGATACAAACCGCGCAACCCACTGGTTCGGTCTGGCTTTGCTGCTGATCGCCACCCTGCTGCTGAGCGGTCGCCTGATCGCCGGCGGTCCGGAGATCCAGCACTGGACCACCGACGAAGGCCTGAACGTGTACTACGTACAGACCGACACCCTGCCGCTGGTGGACATGAGCCTGATGTTTGATGCCGGCAGCGCCCGCGACGGCGACCGACCGGGCCTGTCATCACTGACCAGCAATCTGCTGAGCGAAGGCGCCGACGGCCTCGACGCCGGCGAAGTGGCCCGGCTGTTCGAGGATCGAGGTGCACGCTTTTCCAGCAGCAGCGGTCGCGACTATGCCTCGGTGGAACTGCGCAGCCTGAGCGATGGCGACACCCTCGCAGCCTCGGTCGAGGCCCTGGTGCGGGTGGTATCGAAACCCGATTTCGACGCCGACGTCCTCGACCGGCAGCGCCGGCGCATGCTGGTGTCGCTGGAAAATGCCGAACGCAACCCCGGTGCGGTCGCGAACCGGGCGTTCTGGGAGGCCGCCTACGGTGACCATCCTTACGCCAGCGAACCAGCCGGCACCGAGGACAGCCTGACCGCCATCGAGCGTTCCCATGTGGCCGACTTCCATGCGCGCTATTACGTGCGGGAAAATGCCACGCTGGCGCTGGTCGGTGATCTGGATCGAGACAAGGCGGAGGCTCTGGCGGCCAGCATCTCCGCCTCCCTGCCGGCCGGCGACAAGCCGGAGGCGATCCCGGAACCATCGCTGCCGGACGAGCCGAAGACCGTGCGCATCCCGTTCCAGACCTCGCAGACCCATATCATTATCGGTCAGCCGAGCTATGCCCGCGGCGACGAGGCGCATTTCCCGCTGTACGTGGGTAACCACATCCTTGGTGGCAGCGGACTCGTCTCCCGTCTGGCGCTGGAAATGCGCGAGGAGCGCGGCCTGTCCTACGGCGTGTCCAGCCGTTTTCTGCCGATGCAGACCAAGGGGCCGTTCCGCATGACCACCCGGGTCCGCACCGACCGCACCGACGAGGCTCTGGAGGTGCTGCGTGACGCATTGACGGCGATGCGCGAGGACGGCCCGGATGACGAGGAACTGGACGATGCCCTGCGCAACATCACCGGCAGTTTCCCGCTCAATCTGGACAGCAATGCCAAGATCGCGGGTTACGTGGCCAGCATCGGCTTCCACGGCATGCCGCTGGACTATCTCGACACCTTCAATGACCAGGTGAAAGCCGTGGACCGCGACAGCATCGTGCGTCACTTCCGCGAGCGCGTGGACCCGGATCGCCTGATCACGGTCATCGTCGGGCCGGAGGCGGATGACGAGGACTGACACGCCGCCGCTGCCGCAGTAGAGTCGCTGCGACAGCGGGAGAGGCACATGGCGGGCGGCAAACGGCAACTGCGACTGATCGGGGGCACTTGGGGCGGGCGCAAGCTCGGCTTTCCGGCCCTGCCGGATCTGCGCCCGACAGGTGATCGCACGCGGGAAACGCTGTTCAACTGGCTGCAACCGGTGCTGCCAGGCAGCCGTTGTCTGGACCTGTTCGCCGGCAGCGGCGCCCTTGGGCTGGAGGCCGCCTCGCGCGGCGCGTCACAAGTGGTGCTGCTGGAACAGGCCGCCCCTGCCCTGCGTCATCTGCGGGATGCCGTCGCACTGCTGCAGGCGGATCAGGTACAGGTGGTCGCCGGCGATGCGCTGCGCTTTCTGGGCGGTCCGGCCACCCCGTTCGATATCGTGTTCCTCGACCCGCCATTTACCGGTGATCTGCTGGCGACGGCGGCCGCGCGGCTTGAGCAGAGCGGCTGGCTGGCCCCGGGAGCCCGAATTTACGTGGAGCAGGCGCGCAGCGAACCGGCAGCGGTATTACCGGAGAACTGGGACCTGTCGCGCGACAAACAGGCCGGCCAGGTCCGTTATGCGCTTTACCAGCGAGCGGCCGGGGCTTCTTCTTGAGTGAAGCGTGACTGGGTGCGTCGTCGTGCCGGCACGGGCGAGTGCAAAGCAAAGAATCCACCACGAAGATCGCGAAGGACACGAAGAGGGGCCAAAACAGGCTGCAGGAAAGGCCTTTTACTTCGCGCTCTTCGTGACCTTCGTGGTTAGTCGATTATTTATTTAGGCCGGCATTCGCCGGCTCGGCATCGAAGCCCGCTGGTTGGTTGTGGCCGGATTTCTCCGACTGCAGCGCTGAGCGAAGCGCCTTGCCTCGGGAAAATGCGGGCGCCACAGCAGGCGTACAAATGTTTCAGCGCTTCCTGGTTTTGCAAAGCATCGCCGATGCTGGTGTGATTCGCGGTTCAGGGGCTTGCGCAAGGGCATTCAGGGATGAGCATCACCGCCGTCTATCCGGGCACGTTCGATCCGATTACCAACGGCCATATCGATCTGGTGGAGCGCGGTGCGCGCCTGTTCGACACGCTTGTGGTCGGCGTGGCGGGTTTCCCCAGCCCGTCGAAGAAGCCGGCCTTCAGTATTGCGGAGCGCGTCGCGATGGCGCAGGCCGCGCTCAGCCATGTGCCGAATGTGGAAGTCACCTCGTTCAACAGCCTACTGGCGCATTTCGTCCGCGAGCGCGGTGCGCATGTCATCGTGCGCGGCCTGCGCGCGGTCTCGGATTTCGAGTACGAATTCCAGCTCGCGAGCATGAACCGGCAGCTGATCTCCGACGTCGAGACGATTTTCCTCACACCGGCGGAACAGTACGCCTACATCTCCTCCAGTCTGGTGCGTGAAGTGGCAGCACTCGGCGGCGATGTCTCCAGATTCGTGCAGCCCGCGGTGGTCGAGGCACTGAATCGGCGTGTCTGCCACAAGGACTGATCGCATGACCACACCCCGACTGATCCTGCTTCTCGTTATTCTGCTGCTGCCGGTGTCCGGCCAGACCGGCCAGACCCCGCCGGGCGCGGCGGTGGCCACGGCCCATCCGATGGCGACCGAGGCGGCGCGCGAAATCCTCGACCGCGGCGGCAATGCCTTTGACGCCGCGGTCGCGGCCACGGCGTCCCTGGCGGTGGTGGAGCCCTACAGCTCGGGCATCGGCGGCGGCGGCTTCTGGCTGCTGCATCGTGCCGAAGACGGTTTCGAGGTCATGGTGGACGGCCGCGAAACCGCGCCCGGCGAGGCACATTCCGAGATGTATCTGGATGACGACGGCGAACCGATTGCCGGCGCCTCGCTGAACGGCCCGCTGGCTGCCGGCATTCCCGGCACGCCGGCGGCGCTGGTGCATATCACCGAACGCTACGGCCGCCTTAGCCTGGCGGAGAACCTGGCACCGGCGATTCGTCAGGCACGCAACGGGTTCCCGGTCGATCGGCAGTATCTGCGCATGATCGGCTTCCGCAAGAGCGTCCTGAACGAGTGGCCGGATGCGGCAGCGGTGTTTCTGCTGGACGGCGACGCGCCGCGCGAGGGGCATCTGATCCGGCAGCCCGATCTGGCGCGCACACTGGAACGTGTCGCCGAGCAGGGCCACGACGGCTTCTACCGGGGCCCACTGGCAGAACAGCTGGTAAAGGCCACACGCGATGCCGGCGGTATCTGGTCGCTGGATGATCTGGCCGACTATTCCATCGTCGAGCGCGAACCCACGGTGATCCACTACCGTGACCTGCGGATTGCCGCCGCCGGGCTGCCGTCCGCAGGTGGCATTGCGCTCGGCACCATGCTCGGCCTGCTGCAGGACTATTCGCTGGATCAACTGGAGCCTGCCACTCGGGTGCATCTGATCGCCGAAACCATGCGCCGGGCCTACCGCGACCGCAGCCTCTTCCTGGGCGACCCGGATTTCGCCGGCGACCCCACGGAGAAGCTGCTGGGCGTGGAGCATCTGGCCCTGCTGGGCAGTGATCTGACGCTGGATCGGGCAACGGATTCCGGCGATCTGCCGGCGCCGGACGATGGCGGCGAGGACACCACCCATTTCTCGATCATCGATGTCGAGGGCAATCGGGTTTCGGCCACCCTGTCGATCAATTATCCGTTCGGCTCCGGCTTTCTGGCGACCGGCACCGGCGTGCTGCTGAACAACGAAATGGATGACTTCGCGATCCGCCCCGGGGAGCCCAACGTCTACGGCCTGATCGGTGGCAGCAACAATCTGGTGGAACCGGGCAAGCGACCGCTGTCGAGCATGACGCCGGCCTTCGTCGAAAGCGGGGACCGGGTGGGCATCCTCGGCAGTCCGGGCGGCAGCCGCATCATCACTCAGGTGCTGCTCGGCATCCTGGCCTTCGCCGAGGACACGCCACCGGCGGAATGGGTCGCCCGACCCCGCTTCCATCACCAGTACCTGCCGGACCGCATTCAGTACGAACCGGGCACCTTCGACAGCGAGACAAAAGCGGAGCTGGAGAGCCTGGGCCATGCTCTTGAACCCATGACTCGTCAATACGGCGACATGCAGGCGATACTCTGGCATCGCGCCGACGGTATCCTGCGGGCGGCCAGCGATCCGCGTGGCATCGGCAGCGCCGTGGTGATCGACCGCGAACGGCCATGACTCGGCGGTGTCGAAGGGGCAGCAAACAGAACCCGGTACAGGTGCCATCTGGCAACATCCGGGACAAAGCGGGTAAGGGGACTGGACGATGAACAAGACGATCCGTGGAATAACGATGGCCTGGCTGGGCGCTGCACTGCTTTTCATCAGCAGCGGCGTGCAGGCCAAGGAAGAACCGCGCGAACTTATCGAGCGGCTGTTCGACGAGGCCGTGGACGCCCTGATGGACAACCGGGATGCCATCGCCGATGACCGGCGGGTCGCGTTCGATCTGATCGACGAAATCCTGTCGCCGCATGTCGAGTATGAACTGATGGCACGCCTGATTCTGGGTCGGCACGCCCGTGGCGCCTCCGAAGAGAGCATTCAACGCTTCGCCGAGGCCTTCCGCGAGAATGCCATCCGGACCTATTCCCGCACCCTGTCCGACCATGTCGACGAAGTGGTACGCGCCGTTGACGGCAATGGCCAGGTCATGGAAATCGTACGGGTCACCGATCCGGATTCGCGTAATCGGCTGCAGGTGCAAACCCGTTTTCTGATCGATGATCCGGCCGTGCCGGTCGTCTACGAAATGATCCTCGACGAAGACGATGATGCCTGGCGGATCTACAACATCAGTCTGGAAAACTTCAATTTCGTCATCAATTACCGGAACGAGTACGGCTCGGTAGCCGACCGGCATGGTCTGGATGGTCTGATCGAGCGACTGGAAGACCGCAACAAGCGAGCCTGGTCGAATTAATCCATGCCGCGTCTGCGCCTCGGGACCGGCTTCGGTCAACGGGCCATGCGTGGCACAGGAAAACTGCTTCGAGGCGTAGAAAAAAGACCCTCCGGGCCTTCGCCCGGAGGTCAAGGTTACGCGCCAGGGTGGGCGGACGCGTCCGGTGGGCGGGCCGGCTGGCCGAACCCGCTTATCGGCTTAGTGAAACACGAATCCGTGACCGCGTCTGCGTTGCGGTCGGCATTTTCTCCGGGGCTGGAGCGTGCTGCCCATTGCCGCAGTCATTCTGCGGTCAGGCAGCACTGCGCAGCGGCCAAGGGAACAGGTTAATGTTTTTCAGGTATAGCACACGCGGCGGCGGGTTTCCCGCAACCCCGCGGTGACATTCTCAGCCCCGCTCCTGGGCACGCCAGAGCGACTGCTGATCCGGATCGGTGAAGGTCCATTCACTGCGCCCGAAATCCTCGGCCGAGACATCCAGCAACAGCCAGGCCATGAAGGCCGCAACCTCGGCCGGGTCTTCCAGCCGACCCTCGGCATGCAGCGTGAGAAACTTGTCGATGGCCGGGAAGTCCTCGGCGCGCTGCTGCCGCAGCAGAGTCTGCATCGGCGTATCGACCACGCCCGGCCGCACACTGCCTACGGCGATATCCTGCTCGGCCAGTTCCACGGACCAGACCTGATACAGCATATGCAGTGCGGCCTTGCTGGTGCAGTAGGCACCCCAGCCACTGTAGCCACTGTGGGCGGCACCTGACGACACATGCAGGATGCGGCCGCCAACCAGCCGCGGCAGCAGACTCTGGGTCAGAAACAGCGGCCCTTCCACGTTTATCGCCTGACTGCGACGCCAGTCGGTCAGGCTGACCCTGGCCAGCGGGGCCACTGGCTCGAGAATCCCTGCATTGTGTACCAGGGCAGCCACCGGCCGTTCGGCAACGGCCGTGGCGATGACTTCCCGTCCGGCATCAGTGGCGACATCGGCCGACACGGCAGAGATGCGCTCCGGCGCCAGTTGGCGGGTTTCCTCCAGCGGCGCCTGTCGCCGCCCGATCGCCAGCACGTCCAGACCGCGCGACGCCAGCCTCTGACACAGGGCACGCCCCAGTCCGCTGCCACCTCCGGTCACCACCGCCAACTGATTGTTCATTCATCCTCCGGGACACTATTGACAGAATCGTGCGGAAAACCGCCCGGCATTGGTGCTACGGTCAGAGTACGGAAACAATGATTTATTCCCGCGTCTGCGCCAGAGACCGGTTTCGGTCATCCGCCAAGGCGCGATGCCACTTCGGTAGCCGGCTGCCGGGCCGGTGACGCAACGCCGCCAGGGGGAAGCCCTGCCAGGCCCGTGCTGCGTTGCGATAAGGATAACAAGCCCTGCTTCCGCATAGGGCAACAGAAAATAGTGCGGCGGACCACCGTCGCCGATGAAGGAGGAGATCAGCCATGTCGTATCACGAGCTGTACCAGCGTTCCGTCAACGACCCGGAAGGATTCTGGCGTGAACAGGCCGAGGCACTGCCCTGGTTCCAGCCACCACGCCAGATTCTCGGCAAGGACGATAGCGGGCATCATCGCTGGTTTTCCGGTGGTCAGCTGAATATCTCGCCCCTGGCACTGGATCGGCATGTGGACGACGGACGGGGCGATCAGACTGCCATCATCCACGACTCGCCGGCGACCGGTACTCAGACCCGCTACACATTCCGCGAACTGCGTGACCTGGTGGCCAGATTCGCCGGCGGCCTGCGCGAACTCGGCGTCGGCAAGGGTGACCGGGTAGTGATCTACATGCCGATGATGCCGGAAGCGGTCATCGCCATGCTGGCCTGCGCCCGCCTCGGTGCCATCCATTCCGTGGTCTTCGGCGGGTTCCAGCCGCACGAACTTGCAGTACGCATCGACGACGCCAAGCCCAAGGTGCTGCTGACCGCCAGTTGCGGTATCGAATTCAGCAAGGTCATTCCCTACAAACCGCTGGTAGACGAAGCGATCCGCCGCAGCGCCTCGCCGCCGTCCCGCACTGTGCTGTTCCAGCGCGCCCAGTGCACCGCCGACATGGATCCGGAGCGGGATCTGGACTGGCAGGATCTGATGCAGACGGCGAAGCCGGTGGACCCGGTGCCGGTGGATGCGACCCACCCGCTGTACATCCTCTACACCTCCGGTACCACCGGAAAACCCAAAGGCGTGGTGCGCGATACCGGCGGTTATGCCGTGGCCCTGAACTTCAGCATGAAGTACGTCTACGACCTGGATCCCGGCGATGTCTTCTGGACCGCCTCGGATGTCGGTTGGGTGGTAGGCCATTCGTACATCGTCTACGGCCCGCTGATCTATGGCTGCACCTCGGTGGTCTATGAGGGCAAGCCGGTCCGGACACCGGACGCCGGCGCTTTCTGGCGGGTGATCTCGGAACACCAGGTGAAGGTCTTCTTCACTGCACCGACGGCGTTCCGCGCCGTGAAGAAGGAGGACCCCGAAGGCAAGCTGCTGGCGGACTACGACATCAGCTGCCTCAAGGCGATCTATCAGGCCGGCGAACGCCTGGATCCGCCGACCTATGACTGGATCAAGCAGATCACCGGACTGCCGGTGATCGACCACTGGTGGCAGACCGAAACCGGCTGGCCCATTGCCAGCAACCCGATGGGCGTGGATCCACAGCCGGAAAAGAGCGGTTCGGCGACGTTTCCGGTGCCCGGTTATCAGATCGACGTTCTCGACCCCGACGGCCAGCCGCTACCGGCCGGGGAGCAGGGCAACCTGGCCATCCGCCTGCCGCTGCCACCCGGCTGCCTGCCCACCCTCTGGCAGGACGAGGCGCGATTCCGCAGTGCCTATCTCGAGCGTTTCCCCGGCTATTACGATACTTCCGACGGCGGCTGCCTGGACGAGGACGGATACCTCTTCGTCATGGGCCGCATGGACGATGTGATCAATGTCGCCGGCCATCGCCTCTCCACCGGCGAAATGGAGGAACTGATCGGCAGCCATGATGCCGTCGCCGAATGTGCCGTGGTCGGGCTGCGCGACGAACTCAAGGGCGAGATGCCGATGGGCTTCGTGGTGCTGAAAAATGGTGCCGACATCGATCACACGACGCTGGAGCAGGATCTGGTCGAGATCGTACGCGATCATATCGGTGCCTTCGCCTGCCTGCGTCGGGTGGCGATCGTGCAGAAACTCCCCAAGACCCGCTCGGGCAAGATCCTGCGCAAGAGCATCCGTCAGCTTTCCGTGGAAAAGGATGTCCCGGTACCTTCGACCATTGACGATCCGACAAGCCTGGACGACATCCGGGGGGCTCTGGAAAAGGCCGGAATGCGGACGTTCTGATGCATGTCGCAGGCCGCCGGATGTCGCGGAGCGATATCCGGCGGCCTGCCGACGCCTTGAGAACAGGCTGATTTATTCCCGTGTCCGCGCCCGGCCGCGGACTTGATCCGAGGTTCCTGAATCAAGCTATGCTGAGACCTGACAGAGGCGCCGCCTATTCATTCGCCGACCGGTAGCGCCCAAGGCAGAAAAAGCCGAGCTTTATGAGCCGTCATTATCTCGACCGCTTCTTTCGACCCCGATCCGTGGCCCTGATCGGGGCCAGCGACCGGCCCGGCTCGGTTGGCCGGCAGGTGCTGCACAACCTCCAGTTCGCCGGCTTCCAGGGCACCCTGATGGCAGTGAACCCGGGGCATCGCCGGCTTGGCGGTCTGGATTGTGTGCCCACGGTGCTGGATCTGCCGGAGGTGCCGGACCTGGCCGTCATCAGTATCCCGGCAGCGGCGATCCCGGATGTGCTTGATCAGTGCGGCCGTGCCGGCATCCGCGCCGCGGTGCTGCTGGCGCCGGACCTGGCCGAGGGCGATCAGTCCGGCTCGAAGCATCACCAGGAAGCCCTGCGTGTCGCCCGCAGTCATCGCATCCGGCTGATCGGCCCGGACTGGGCCGGCCTGCTGCGTCCGAGTGCCGGGCTGATGGCCAGCTTCGGCACCGCCAGTGCCAACGCCGGGGACCTGGCCCTGGTGTCGCAGTCCGGCGCCCTGTCCGGTGCCATTCTCGACTGGGCGCTGACCCGCGGCATCGGCTTCTCCACGGTGGTCTCGCTGGGGGAAACCACCGATGTGGATGTGCACGAAATCCTCGATTATCTCGCGCTGGATCCGCAGACCCGCAGCATTCTGCTGCATGTGGAACGGATCAATGATGCGCGTGGCTTTCTCAGTGGCCTGCGCGCCGCCGCGCGCCTGAAACCGGTGATCGTGATGAAATCCGGTCGCCACCCGCGCAGCGAGCGGACGGTGCAATCCCACGCTGCCGCCCTGATCGGCCCGGACGAGGCGTTCGACGCCGCTCTCGCACGGGCCGGTGCGGTTCGGGTGCCGGATCTGACGCAGCTGTTGTCCAGCGCGCTGTTGTTGGCCGGCGGTCGGCGCCTGTCTGGCGACCGGATCGCGGTACTGGCCAATGGTCGCGGGCCGGGTCTGATTGCCAGCGATCTGATCGGCCTGCGGCAGCTGGAACTGGCGCCATTGGCCTCGGACACGCAGTCGGCGCTGCGCGAACGGCTGCCACGAGCGCATTCGGTTGCCAACCCGGTGGACATGCCGTGCGAGGTCGAGCCGGCAGAGTACGCCGACTGTCTGGATCAGTGCCTTGGCGATTCAAGCGTGGACGGCGCGGTCGCGATCTTCACGCCGCAGAGCCGGGTCGAGGCCTCACAGACCGCTGAACAGGTCATGCTCGCCGCCAAGCGTTCGCGCAAACCGGTACTGGCCTGCTGGATGGGGGGGCATGACGTCCAGGCGGCACGCCAGCGCTTCAGCAACGCTCGCTTTCCTCACTACGGCACCCCCGAAAATGCCGTGGAGGCACTGGCGGCACTGGCCCGCTACCGGCACAACCAGCAGTTGCTGATGCAACTGGCGACTGCGCCCGATTGCCTGGAGAGCGCCGATACCCGCGCCGCCGCCGGCATCGTGGAACAGGCCCTCGATGCCGGTCTCGACCGACTGACACCGGAACAGTCCAAGGCCGTGTTGCAGGCGTTCCGCATTCCGGTGACGCCGACCCGTGTTGCACGCAGCCGTGCCGAAGCCTGCGATCACGCCCGCGACCTGGGTTTTCCGGTCGCCCTCAAGATCAACAGCGCCGCCATTACCCGCAAGCTGGCAGCCGGCGGCGTCTGGTTGAACCTGGTGGACGAGGCGGCTGTTGCCGCCGCCTGGGATCAGATCATGCAGGCCACGGCGCAACGTTTCCCGGAAGCTCCGACCGACGGATGCTCGGTGGAGCCCATGCACACGCCCCGCGGCGGCCACGAGGTCATGCTCGGCGTGGCACGGGACGCCACCTTCGGGCCGGTCATCAGTTTCGGTGCCGGCGGTTCGATGGTGGAAGCCATCCGCGATGTCGCGGTTTCGCTGCCGCCATTGAACGACTTCCTGGCTCGCGACCTGATTCGCCGTACCCGTCTGTCCCGTTACCTCGACGATGGCCAGGGGCTGCCCCTGGCGGCCCTGGAACAGGCCCTGCTGCGGCTCTCGGATCTGGTCTGCAGCCTGCCGACGGTCACCGAGATCGACATCAATCCGATGATCGTGGATCAGGGCACGGCGGTGGCCGTCGACGCGCGCATTCATATCCGGCGGGCACCGGCCGATTCCGATTACCGGCATATGGCAGTGATGCCGTTTCCCTCCGATCTCGAGCACGAGGTCGCCCTGCGTGACGGCAGCCATGTCCTGCTGCGGCCGATTCGTCCGGAGGACGCCGACATGGAAGCGGCTTTCATACGCGCGCTATCGCCTCAGTCCCGCTACCTGCGTTTCATGGAGCACATGACCGAACTCAGCACTTCGATGCTGATCCGTTTTACCCAGATCGACTACGACCGCGAGATGGCGCTGGTGGCTCTGGTGCCGGGCCCGGACGGCGAACCGCTGCAGGTGGGCGTGGCTCGTTACATCACCAACCCGGATGGGGAGAGCTGCGATTTCGGCCTGGTGGTGTCCGACGACTGGCAGGGTCGCGGCCTCGGTCGGATCCTGATGCAGGCATTGATGGACTGCGCCGCCGCGCGTGGATTACGGCGTATTGAAGGGCAGGTGATGGCGGCAAACCGGGGCATGCTGCAACTGATGGAACGGCTGGGCTTCAGCCGCCGGGTCGATCCGGATGACAGCGCTCTGGTGCTGGTCGAGCGGGAACTGACGGCGCCGGGTTCGGGATGACGCCCGGGGAATCGATCAGCGCTTCCCTGGTACTTGCGAACAAGCCGGATGAACCGCAGCATTGCCACATTCGACTGAATGAGGCGCCCCATGTCCGATTTTCTGCTTCCTGTCGCCGTCGTGCTGATACTGCTGTTGGCCGTCGGCTTCTCTATCCTGTTCCTGCGCGGCCGGCAGAAACTCCGGCTCAACGGCCGGCCGGTCCTGAATCCGGTGCAGACCAGCTTTTTCCACACACTGCGGCAGGCCTTGCCGGACCCGGACCATACCGTGCTGGCAGGTATGCCGTTGAGCCAGTTCATCGAGCCGCAGGGGCTGTCAGCGAAACGTAGCGAGCAACTGCTGCGGCAACTGGATCAGCAGACCACCGATTTCCTGATCTGTGACGCACAGCTGCGGCCGGTCGTCTGTGTCAGTCTGGACAGCGAGCCGGACAAGGCCACCCGGGAGTCTCTGACCGCGGCCCGCATCCCGCTTCTCGGCTGGCGCAGCACGGCCCTGCCAACACACCAGGAAATCGCAAGCGCGATCAAGAACTTGCGCAGCCCGGTCGCCGCCGCACGCCCAGAGCGGGATCCGACGATCAACCGTGTCGAGCCGGGCCTCGGCGAGGCAGACTTCCCCGACCTGGACCGCGGCCGCCAGGAACCGCGGCTTTAGGAAAACCGCGGCCATCCGGAGATGGGTTGCTGGGCCCGTGGTGCCGGGCGCCTGGCGCAACGGCCGCCCCGGCCGTCAGACCACCCGCATCGGCACACCATCGCGCCAGGCACGGATGTTTTCCGCAACCTGATCGCAGATACGCTGACGGGCCTCGCGGCTGGCCCAGGCGGTGTGCGGGGTCACGATCAGATTGGGGATGTCCGGATCGAGCAGGACGTTACCCTGCCGCGGCGGTTCCTCGGTCAGGACGTCGAAGCCGGCACCGCCCAGCCGGCCGCCGCGCAGAGCGTCGGCCAGCGCGGTCTCGTCCACCAGACCGCCCCGGGCGGTATTGATCAGGAGTGCGTCCGGCTTCATCCGCGCGATCTGCTGCGCCCCCAGCAGGTTGCGCGTCTGTTCGGTCAGCGGACAGTGGAGACTGAGCACATCCGCCTGCGGCAGCAGTTCGTCCAGCGCCACGCGACCCTCGCGAGTGTCCTGCCGCCCCGGCCGCTCGGCAATCATCACCCGCATGCCGAAAGCCTCGCCGAGCCGGGCAACGCGCTGCCCCAGCGTGCCGTAACCGACGATGCCCAGGGTCAGTCCGGCCAGTTCCCGCACCGGGTAGTCCAGCAGACAGAACTGCGCAGCCTGCTGCCAGTCGCCGCGACGCACCGCAGTCTGGTAATCCGGCAGCCGGGAGCTCAACGCCAGCATCAGGCCCAGGGCGTGCTGAGCCACGGAGTCCGTGCCATAGGCGCGGGCGTTGCTTACGGTCACCTTCTGGTCAGCACAGGCCTGCAGGTCGATGTTATTGGTCCCGGTGGCGGCAACGCAGATCAGACCCGGCACGCTGTCCAGCGCCTGCAGATGCTCGCGCCCGATCACCACCTTGTTGCTGATCACCACATCGAAGCCGGCCAGGCGCTCGGCCAGGTCGGATGGCGCGGTGCGCGGATGGCAGACCAGGGAATCCACTGCTGCGCGCATGCCATCGAAATCGACATCGTCGCCCAGTGTCTCGCTGTCCAGAAATACCGCTTCCATGGTTTACCCTCCGGGTTGTACACAACTTCGACATGAGGCCGGTCAGCGCGGTGATCGCGAGCACGACATGCAACCGTGCGCCAAACCTGAATGTTTTCCGCGGCTTACCATGGAAAACGCGCTCAAAAGGCGCCATCGACCCTGGCAAAAGCCCGCGCTGCCGCAGGGCAGCATATTTTGTCCACAGAGTTATCCACAGCCTCGCTTGCACCGCGGCAGCGCAAGGGTATCATCGGGGCCGTTGCCTCCCAGATACGTCGCGCATGCAAATCGGTCCTTATCACGTCCGTGGTCAGGTGGTGCTCGCTCCCATGGCCGGCATCACGGATCTGCCTTTCCGGCTCCTCTGCCGGCAGTTCGGTGCCGCTGTGGCGGTGTCGGAAATGCTGACCGCGAACCCGCGCCTGCAGACAACCCGCAAGACCCGACTGCGTGCGGACCATGCCGGCGAACCGGAGCCACGCAGTATCCAGATCGCCGGCGCCGATCCGGCAATGCTGGCCGCGGCGGCGCAGCATAATGTGGCCCAGGGGGCCCAGATCATCGACATCAACATGGGCTGTCCGGCGAAAAAGGTCTGCCACCGCATGGCCGGTTCGGCGTTGCTGGCTGACGAAAACCTGGTCGGCGAGATCCTGCAGACGGTGGTTGACGCCGTAGACGTGCCGGTAACCCTGAAAATCCGCACCGGCCCCGACCCGGAGCACCGCAATGCGGTACGCATCGCCCGCCTGGCCGATGCCTGTGGCATCCAGGCATTGGCGGTTCATGGGCGCACGCGAGCCGACGCCTACCGGGGCGAGGCCGAACACGACACCTTGCGCGAGGTTCGTCAGGTCTTCTCCCGCACCCTGCTCGCGAACGGTGACATCGACAGCCCGGAGCGGGCCCGCGCCATCCTGCGGCAGACCGGTGCCGACGGCGTCATGATCGGACGTGCGGCCCAGGGCCGGCCCTGGATCTTCCGCGAGGTCCAGCATTTCCTGAGCACCGGGGAGTACCTCCCGCCACCACGGCAGGATGAAATCGCGACCTGTTTCACCGGACACATCGAGGCCCTGCATGCGTTTTACGGCGAGAGCCAGGGCCTGAGGATCGCGCGCAAGCATATCGGCTGGTATCTGGCCGGTCGCCATGATGCGGACGCAACCCGTCGCGCGCTGATGCAGGCGACCGGCGCTGACGAGCAACTGGCACTGATTCGCGGCTATTTCGAGACGCGATCTCGGGATGAGGCCGCCTGATGCAGTCGCTACGCTGGCTGGCGATGATCATGGGCATGCTGTTCGGCTACAGCCTGGCAGGCCCGATCGGCGGTCTGATCGGTCTGGCCGGTGGCTGGTGGCTGTCGCGACGCAACGTGCTGCGCTCGCCACCTCCGCCGCCACCGCAACGGCCGACACCGCCGGCATCGGGCAGCAAACTGGCCGACGCCTACCGGGAACTCGGGGTGTCTGCCGATGCCTCCATGGAGGCGGTCCAGAAAGCCTATCGACGACGCCTGAACCGGACCCATCCGGACAAGCTCGCCGCCACCGGGGCGGACAAGGTCGCGCTGGACGAGGCGGCACAACGAACCCATGATCTGCGTCAGGCCTACGACAGGATCCGCAAGTCACGGGCAAGGAAAACCTGAGCGCCACTGCGGCGCCGGAGACGGCATGACACGACTCAAGGACATCCCGGTAGTGGTCACCAGCGGCAGCAAGTTCCAGACCCCGCAGGGTTTCCGCGCGATCAAGAACGGCGTCAAGCAGCAGGCCGACTCAGCGCCGGTGCCGCGCGGTCAGAAACCGTCCTGGCTACGCGCCCGGCTGCCGTCCGGGGCCGGCTACGAGTCGGTCAAGCGTAACGTCCGCGCACACCGCCTGAGTACGGTGTGCGAGGAATCCATGTGTCCGAATATCGGCGAATGCTGGAACGCCGGCACCGCGACCATCATGCTGATGGGCTCGGTCTGCACCCGCGCGTGTCGCTTCTGCGCCGTGGACACCGGCAATCCCAAGGGCTGGCTGGACAGCGAGGAACCGGCCAATACCGCCGAGTCGGTCCGCATCATGGGACTCAACTACGTGGTGCTGACCTCGGTGGATCGCGATGACCTGGAGGACGGCGGCGCCGGTCATTACGCCGCCTGCGTGCGTGCGGTGAAGGCCGAGAATCCGGAGACCGCGGTGGAAGCGCTGACACCCGACTTCTGCGGCCGGCTGGCCGATGTGGAGACGGTGGTGGACTCGGGTCTGGAAGTGTTCGCCCAGAACGTCGAGACCGTGCGGCGGCTGACCCATCCGGTGCGCGACCCGCGCGCTTCCTACCAGCAGACCCTGGACGTGTTGCGCCACGCCAAACGGCACCGGCCGGAGGTGCTGACCAAGACCAGCCTGATGCTCGGCCTGGGCGAGACAGATGCCGAAATCATCGAGGCACTGGAGGATCTGCGCGCGGCCCGCGTGGACATTGTTACCTTCGGTCAGTACCTGAGACCGACCGTGAACCACCTGCCGGTGGAGCGCTACGTCACGCCGGACGAATTTGCCCGTTATCGCGAGATCGGTCTGGCCATGGGTTTCCTGGAGGTGGTTTCCGGACCGCTGGTGCGTTCCAGCTACCGGGCCGACAAGGTTCTGGAGAAGAACAACGTCGGGCTGGGCGCCGACTGACTCCCCCAACGGCGCGCTGCGCAGCGCGCCTTACCGCGTAAAACTGATGCGAGTGCCGGCTCAGCCCGGGGAATCAATCCGCCTTCTCCGGGCACCCGGCTGATCCCCCTTCAGGCGCTTTTTTCGTAAAACCCTTTTAATTACAATGATTTTCCTGCGCAGACCGTCATGGACGCACCCAAACACCTGTGATATTCAGGACAAGGGGGTTCGGGGACAGTCGCAGACACGGGGCAGGACCGCCCGCCCGCATCCCGCAATCGAACGTTTAATTGCGAATCATGCGATCATCAAGAACAAGGAGTTTCCATGAAGACCAAGCTACTCGCAGCAGTTGCACTGGGGGCCCTGTGGTCGGTTTCGGCGCAGGCGGAAAACACCGGCTGCGGCCTGGGTTCTATGGCCTGGGAAGGTCAGTCGGGTATTGCACCGCAGGTCCTGGCCGTGACCACCAACGGCACCTCCGGCAATCAGACCTTCGGCATCACGTCCGGCACACTGGGCTGCAGCCGGGACGGCGTGGTCCGCTCCAGTGCCGCCCTCAGCATGTACACCGGCAGCAACATGGACCTGATAGCACGCGACATGTCGGTCGGTGACGGGGAATCACTGGACGTGCTGGCGGAACTGATGGGCGTGGAAGCCGATGACCGGGCCGCCTTCAAGACCGCCCTGCAGCAGAACTATGGCGAGATCTTCTCGACCGCGGACATCACCGCCGACGAGTTGATCACCGCCATCGACGCCACCCTGCGCGAGGACAGCCAGCTGGCCCGTTACGCGGCCTGATCCCCGCCCCTGCCCGATCGCGGCCGTCCGGCTTCCGGGCGGCCGTTTTCTCATGGATGACCCGATGCGTGGATGCATCACCGCCCTGCTGGTCCTTTCGGGACTGTGTCTGCCACTCGCGACTATGGCCGCAGGCGATTATCTCGAGCAGCTGCAGGAACTCGCCCGGGAGCAGCAACTTGCCGATTCCCGCGACTGGCTGAACCTGCTGCACTACGAAGATCGGCGCTGGCTTCCCGGCCGTCGGGGTAGCAAACGGTCACCCGGATTTTTTCTGCATGCCGATGGCTGGCGCGACCCGGCGGCAGAACTGGACGCAACGCTGACGGCGTTATTTCAGCCACTCCCCGAAAACGACGACGCGGCGCAGCATCCACAGTGCGCCTTCATCTCCCGTTACCACTGGCTGCAGGAGCAGCTGGCCATTGATACGGACCGACTGCCGGCCGCGGACTGCCAGCGCTTCCGCGAGTGGGTGGACGCGATAGATCCCGGCGTGGTGACGCTGGTGTTCGCCGACGGCTACATGAACAACCCGGCGTCGATGTACGGCCATACCCTGCTGCGGGTGGACCCGCCCGGGGACCAGGAGAGCAGCCGGCTGCTGTCCTACGTCATCAACCACGCCGCGGATACCGATGAAACCAGCGGCTTCCTGTTCGCCATGCGTGGCCTGACCGGTGGCTACCCGGGTCGCTTCTCGATCATGCCGTATTACGAAAAGGTTCAGGAATACAACCACCTGGAAAATCGTGACCTGTGGGAATACACGCTCGACCTGGAACAGGACGAAGTCGATCAGATGATGCGCCATGTCTGGGAACTGCGCGGCATCGGCTTTCCCTACTTTTTCCTGCATCAGAACTGTTCCTACCGTCTGCTCCGACTGCTGGAAGTGGCGCGGCCCGGCACCCGGCTCAGCGATCGCTTCAGCTGGTGGGCGACGCCCACCGACACCATTCGCGTCGTCTTGGAGACCGAGGGTCTGCATGCCGGCACCCGCTATCGCCCGGCCAGCCGGACCCGGCTGGACCACCAGCTCACGCAGCTGAGCGACGCTGAACGGACCGAAACCCTGGCCCTGGCCGAACACGGTCCGGACGTCATGGAGAACAATGCCTCACCCGACCGCCAGCAGCTGGTACTGGAAAGCGCCTACGACCTGCTGCACTACCGCATGGAGGCCGGTGACGAGGAACAGCGGAGCCGCATGCGTAATCTGCTGGTGGCGCGCAGCGAACTCGGCCGGGCGAGGCAGCAATACGAACCGCCGATACCCGACACCCGGCCGGATCAGGGCCACGGCACACACCGGCTGGGGCTGTCCGGCGGCCGCCGGGACGACACCAATCACGTGGGACTGCACTGGCGGCCGGCCTATCATGATCTGCTGGATCCGGCGCCCGGCTACCGGCCGGGCGCGCAGATCAGTTTCGGTGACACGCGGCTGTTGTACGATCTGGATCGCAGCCGTCTGCAGCTGGATCGCCTGCGACTGGTGGATGTCACATCGCTGGCGCCGCGCGACCCGTTTTTCCGGGAACGGTCCTGGCATATCGGCGGCGGCCTGGAACAGCACCTGCGCCCGGGAGGCGGTTACGGCCTGCAGGCCGGCCTGGATGGCGGCGGCGGTCTGAGCTGGCGGCTCGATCAGGACCGGCAGTGGCTATTCTATGCCGGGCTGCAGGCCGCGGTTCGTGGTGCAAATCACCTCGATGACACGCTGCGCGCCGGTGCCGGCCCGCGCCTGGAACTGCTGCACAGCGGCGACCGCTGGCGCGGTCGGCTGCGGGCAGAGGGCGGCGCCTTCACCGATCATCAGTTCCAGTGGCGGCTGAGTGCAGAACAGGATGTCAGCCTGAGCCGGCAATTCGGGCTGCGCCTGCGGGCCAGTCGCGAGGCGGACTTCGACCGGCACGCCAATCGCGTGGACCTGATCCTGCACTGGTACCTCGACCCATGAACCGACTGCACCTGCTGCCACTGCTGCTGATGGTCGCGCTGCTTCAGGGCTGCGCCGGTCTGTTCTTCTTTCCGGAACGCGAGCACCGTCTGGATCCGGCCGATCACGACATCGTCTACGAAGACGTCTGGTTCACCACCGAGGATGATGTCCGCCTGCACGGCTGGTGGCTGCCGGCCGCCGGCGAGGCCGACGGCACGGTGCTGTTTCTGCACGGCAACGCCCAGAACGTCAGCACCCATATCGCGGCCGTCCACTGGCTGCCGGACCAGGGCTTGAACGTGTTCCTGCCGGATTATCGCGGTTTCGGCAAGTCGGAGGGACGCCCCGACTTCGCCGGCGTGCATCGGGATGCGGAAGCAGCCCTGCAGACCGTGCTGGAGCGCGACGACGTGGATCCGGATCGCCTGATCGTGTTCGGCCAGAGCCTGGGCGCCTCGGTCGCCATCACTCTGGTCGCGGAACGCGGTCATGCGGCCGCGGTGCGGGGTCTGGTCGCGGACAGCCCCTTCAGCAGCTATCGCGGTATCGCGCGGGAGAAATTCGCCGGATTCTGGCTGACCTGGCCTTTCCAGGCACCGCTCTCCCGCACCATCAGCGACCGCTTCGACCCGATCGACCGGGTGCACCGGATCGCGCCGATTCCGCTGTTGCTGCTGGCCGGCGACGAGGACCGGATCGTGCCGCCGCATCATGCCCAACGGCTGTTCGAGGCGGCCGGAGATCCCGTGGAACTGCGCCGCGCGTCGCCGGCCGGCCATACTCAGGCATTGACCATCCGCGGTGAACGCGAGTACCTCGTGGACTGGATGCGACAGCAACTGCGTTGATGCCGCATGGATCGAAACGGGTCAGCCCCTTCCCGGCCACCTCGAGCGGCCTCTAGGAAGACGCTGATTTATTCGCACGTTCGCGTTGGCATCGCATTTTTCCGAGGCAAGGCGCGCTGCGCAGCGCCGCAGTCACTCTGCGGTCAAGCAGCGCAACACCGCCAGGGGCCAGAATCGACTCGAGCGCGAACGCGGGAATAAATCAGCGTCTCCCTACAACACCGCCTCCGCCTCCAGCGCCAGGCGTGAGCGCTCCACATCCTGCAGGGTGATATGTGCCGCATGCGGCCAGCGCCGGAAGCGCTGCACCAGATAGGTGAGACCGCAAGTCGTGGCGGTCAGATAGGGGCTGTCGATCTGCTTCACGTTGCCGATGCAGATGATCTTGGTGTTGCGACCGGCACGGGTGATCAGGCTCTTGATCTGCTTCGGCGACAGGTTCTGCGCCTCGTCGATGATGAGGTAGGTGTCGTTGAAGGTGCGCCCACGCATGAAGCCAGGCGCGCGGAACAGGATGCGCCCCGACAGCATCTCGCGAGTGGCGGCCGCCGCCCAGCCGTCGTCGGTCCGCAGCAGCGCCTCGAGGTTGTCCTGGATACCGCCCATCCAGGGCGCCATCTTTTCCTCTTCGGTGCCCGGCAGAAAACCGATGTCCTCGCCCATCGAGACGGTCTCGCGGGTGACGATAATGCGCTCGAAACGGCGCTCCTCGTAGACCTGGTGCAGGCCGGCGGCGAGCGCCATATAGGTCTTGCCGGTGCCGGCAACGCCGGCCATGGTCACCAGATCGATCTCGGGGTCGAGCAGAATGTTGAGCGCGAAATTCTGTCGTGCATTATGCGCGGTGACACCCCAGACCGCGTGGCGCTCGTTGCGGAAGTCGCGACACACCTCCAGTTCGGCGGTCTCGCCCTCGCACTGGCGGACGATGGCCTCGAAGCCCGATGCCTCGCTTTCGCAGACCAGCTGCCCCGGGCGCCAGTCCAGCACCTGGCTGCCATGCACCCGGTACCAACTGCGGCCGTTGCGCGTCCATGACTCGACGCCCTCGGAGAGCCCGTCCCAGAAAGCTTCGCCGGCCACCGTGACGCCGCTGGTCATGGCCTCGATATCGTCGATCACCCGATCGTTACGGTAATCCTCCACCGGGATCTGCAGTGCAGCGCATTTCACCCGCAGATTGATATCCTTGCTGACCAGGATCACGGTCTCGTCCGGCCGCGCATTCTGCAGCGCCTGCACTTCGGCAATGATCCGGTTATCCGCCGACTTCGGATCCAGCGCCGGGTTGCGCGAAACATCGGCGGTCAGCGGAAAATAGAGCCGCCCGGAAGCACCGGCTGCGTCCGGATGCAGGCCTACCGGAACTCCCTCGCGCACCTGCTCCTGATCCACCTGGTCGAGCAGCAGCCCGAGGCTGCGGGTCGCCTGACGTGCACTGCGAGAAAGGTCCGTGGTGCCGCGCTTGAGCCGGTCCAGCTCTTCCAGCACGGTCATGGGGATGATGACGCTGTGTTCTTCGAAACGGCAGATGGAGGACGGGTCGTGAATCAGGACGTTGGTGTCGAGGACATATGCGCGGCGCGCCTTCTTCTCGATTCGGACCATGGCACCTCCCGGAGTGGGTGAAAGACCGTCAGTGGAGCCTCGGTTCGAGAATAGCGCCGGCAGATGACAGTCACCAGCACGATGTTCGGGGCACCCCTCGCGGGTGCCCCGAACATCCGTTAAGGAGACACTGATTTATTCGCGCGCCTGCGTTGGAGTCCGCATTTTTCCAGAGGCAGGCGCGTTGCGCAGTGCCGCAGTCGTTCTGCGGTCAAGCAGCGCAACGCCGCCAGGGGCCAAAACCGGTCTCGGGCGCAGACGCGGAAATAAATCAGTGTCTCCTTTTAATGACTAACGCGTGCCGAGCAGATCCCGTTTCAGGCCCGCCGACATCGGATCGTCACCGATCCACATGCCGAAATAGGCGCGCGCGAAGTCCTCGCCTTCGACGGAGCCGAGCTTTTCACCGTTGAAGTACAGGGTGCCGCCCTCGCCCGGTACATACTCGAAGGCATAGCGATCACCCGCTTCGATGTCCTGATACAGGCCGGCGAAGTAATCGAAGCGATCCTTGACCGCGGCATAGCTCTCCTCGTCCAGCTGCCGCCGGAGCAACTGGTCGGTGGCCTCGTTGATGTCATCGGCGGCGATATCACGCAGATATTCGATCTCCAGGCGCCGCGTTACGTCCTTGTCCAGCATCTCGTTCGGCGCCACATCCCCGGGCGCGTACAGCCCGGCAACGTAAACCTTGAACACCCGGGCGTAACGAGCGGTGCCGTAGCCGAACAGGGTCAGCTCCTCGCCGTTGACCGAGAACTGCCGATCCAGGGCCACTCCGTCGCGCGTGGCCTGATCGGCCAGCGCCGGGCTCAAACCGAGGCTGCAACCAAGCAATAACAGCAAGAGAAAGCGTGCGCGCATGGGTCGTCTCCAATCCTTTTGTCAGATGTCAGTCAGTGACTGCAATGCGTCAACCGAGCATTGCTCGATCACTCAGACCATCAACCAGAGCAAAAGTGGCGGCAGCGTGATCACCGACATCACCGTCGACACCACCACCAGCCCTGCCGTGGTCTCGGGATCGCGGTTGTAGCGCACCGCGAACAGGTAATTGAACACCGCCACCGGCATCGCCGACTGCAGAATCAGCACGCCGCGGGCGACGCCCTCCATCTGGAAGGCCTCGGCAATCAGCCAACCGACCAGCACACCGCCACCGATCCTGAGCGCGGACAGCCAGACCGCGCGCGGCAGGCGCGTGACCTGCAGCTGCGCCAGCGACACACCCAGCATCAGCAGCATCAGAGGAATCGTGAAGGCGCCCAGCAGGCTGGTGGTGCTATCCAGCCAGACCGGCGGCTGCGCATCGGCCAGCAGGAACAGCACGGCCAGCGCGGTAGCGTAGATCATCGGCGAACGCAGCAGGTGACCGGCGCTGCCGGCGCCGGCATACAGCCAGATACCGAGAGTGAAGTTCACCACCGAGAACACCGCCAGCACGACGATGGCGAGGGCCAGGCCTTCATCGCCGAAGGCAAACAGGCATAGCGGCAGCCCCATATTGCCGATATTGGCGAACATCAGCGGCGGCAGATAGGTGCGATAGGGCAGTTTCAGCGGCAGAAGAAACGCCAGACCGATGATTCCGAAGGCGGCAATGCTGAGCAACGTCGCCAGCGCCATCTGCCACAACTGCTCGGCCGCCAGCGCCACGCCGGTCAGGGTCGAGAAGATCAGACAGGGCGTCCCGACCAGGGTAATCAGGTCGGCCATGCCGCGGGTATCGAAGGGCCGACGCTGCCGCGCCCACAGCCAGCCGGCCGCGATACACAGCAGCACGGGCGCGATCACATTGAACAATGCAACGATCATGGCTGTCCCGCAATGCAGGTGGATCGATCAGCGCGGAGTACACACCGGCAATGACCGCTGATCGTTCGGCGAATGCATCATGGATGGCGAATCCGGCTTGCGTCAGTGGGGATCGCGTTCACAATGCGTCAGGAAATCAGTGAAAACCGGCAGCGGGGCTGCCGCTATCTGCTCGTGGCCCGCTGGAACTGCGCGCCAGAACCATACCGCAAACGCGTGGCGTGAGGGCAGTGCCGCGCCGGAATCGGGCGGCAACTACCCTGGAAGACCAGTCTGGAGGCCCGTATGACCCGGAGGCTGAGCATCAGCCTTGCAATTCTGTTCGCCGCCTGGCTTCCGGCATCATCCACGATGTCGGCAAGCGTGGCCTGCGACGCCGACAATGGCGGTCTCTCGCTACCACCGGGTTTCTGCGCCCAGGTGGTTGCCGAGGATCTCGGCCATGCGCGCCATCTGGTCGTAACCCGCAACGATGACGTCTATGTCGCCATTGCCGACCGTGACGGGGTTACCGGCGGCATCGCCGGCTTGCGTGACAGTACCGGTGACGGCCGGCTGAACGAACAGATTCGATTCGGCGAACGCGGCGGCACCGGTATCGGCCTGTCCGACGGCCATCTCTACTTCGGCGAAGACCGCCGCGTGATTCGTTATCGACTGCAGAATGAACACCTCGGGCCGGAAGACGATCCCGAGGTGATCGCCTACGATTTTCCGCAACAGGATCAGCACAGCGCTCGCAGCCTGGCTTTCGACAACAACGGCAGTCTGTTCGTGAATGCCGGCGCACCATCCAATAATTGCCAGCGCGAAGACCGCCAACTGGGCTCTCCCGGGCTGGTACCGTGCCCGGAACTGACCCACGGTGGCGGCATCTGGCGCTTCGATGCGACCACCCGCGGCCAGACCCAGAAGGATGGTCAACGTTACGCCAGCGGTATCCGCAATGCCGTAGCGATGGCCTGGAACCTGCGTGAAGGCCATCTCTATGCCATGCCGCATGGCCGTAATCTGCTCGGCCGCAACTGGCCGCACCTGTTCGATGACCAGGCCAACGCCGAGCAACCGTCGGAGGAACTCATCCGGGTGACCGAGGGCAGTCATTTCGGCTGGCCCTACTGCTACCACGACCCGATACGCGGGCAACGCGTCCTGGCGCCGGAATATGGCGGCGATGGCAGCAAGGTGCACAACTGTGACCGCTACCCGCCGCCGGAAATGGCCTTCCCGGCACACATGGCACCCAATGATCTGCTGTTCTACCGCGGCTCGGGGTTTCCCGAATATTTTCGTGGCGGAGCGTTCATCGCCTTTCACGGGTCCCGGGACCGCGCTCCGCTGGAGCAGCGCGGCTACAAGGTCGCTTTTCTGCCCGCCGACGAGGACGGGCGCCTGAAGACGGAAGAGGACTGGCACGTCTTCGCCGACGGCTTTGCCGGCAACAAGCCGCCACGCACGCCGGACGAGGCGCGCTTCCGGCCGATGGGTCTGGCTCAGGGGCCGGACGGCAGCCTCTACATCAGCGATTCACAGCAGGGCAGGATCTGGCGCGTCCATTACATCGGCGAAGAGGAACGGCGACCGCCAGGACTGCGCCGACAGGCGGAACGGCTTCTCGATCGGTTCCGGCGGATGGAGTAGGCGGGCGCTGCGCGCCCGAGGTGCGAGGTGCGAGGTGCGAGGTGCGAGGTGCGAGGTAGATGTTCGTCGGGTTCGCTGGGCGCGCAGAAGGCTTTTCGCTCAGAGGGCTGAACTCCTGACACCCGGAATGCCGGGATTATTCCCTCGAACCTCGCTCCTCGTTCCTAGCCCACCCATTTCCGGTAGGCCCGGACTCCCGAGGGCTACCGTTCGAGGCTGGTTAGAGTCGCAGTGTAGGTTTCCCGATCGATGCGTTCGTGCTGGACCTTGACCGGGACGTATTCGAGATCGGGGGCGAACCACATGCGGGTGCGGCGCTTACTGGAACCGCCGACCCGTTCGACCCGAATGGTCTCGAGACTGCCTTCACCGGTGTCGATGGTCTCGCGGCCCGTCACTTCGAAGTGGTACTCGTCCACCTCGCCATCGTCATCGACCACGCTGAAAGTCATTTCCGTTTCGCCGGCCCGGACGGCCAGCAGCAGGCGCAACTGCGACAACAGCTCGTCCATGGTCTCACCGGCGATGCTCTTCTCCCAGGTATCATCACCACGGCTGGTCACCCGCTCTTCCTCGGGATAGAAGAACAGCCGGCGGAACTCGTTGTTGTCGCCACGGGCCTCCTGCCGGTAGTGGTATTCCTGCGGCACCAGCCCCCCGTTATCGTCCAGGCGGAAGCGGGTCCACTCGTTGATTCGGCCGCGCAGCACCAGATCAGCCAGGCCGACGGTCTGACCCCGGGAACGGAATTCGCAGACGTTATCCTCGCAGGACAGGCTGCGCGAGAGCTCAGCCGCTCGCAGATTGTTGCGCCGCAACTCATAGGTAGCGGCAAACATCGGCAGGCCATCGACCGCCCCGTTGCCGGATTCGTCGGCGGTCACCGGTGCCATGACGAACAGCAGCAGCCCGACAACGACCGGAACCAGAAGCGGCAGGCGAAACGTCATCATGCGCACACTCCGCGGGCGTTATGACAGCGCCGGATAACGCCGCCTGAACAGTGGACAGGCCGGTACCGGCGGTCGTTCACGGGTTGCTGAGGAAATCCATCAGACGGTCGTTGTAAAGATTGCGGAGCGCGCCGTCCACGGCCTCCTCGATGTACCTGGCGTTGTCCCGCGGTGACGGCCGCACGGTAACCGAGTCGGTCTGCGAGGAGCGGCTGCTGCCGGACAGGGTCCGACCGTCGTTGGCGGCATCGAAACTGAGTTCGACCCGGGTGCGGACCTGTCGCGGCACCGCGCTGCTGACATTGTGCTCGAGTTCGCGGATGCGCACGGTCAGGCGCCGATCGGCGGATTCACTCCAGGCCACCGGGCGGAAGCCCTTACGGCGCAGCGCCTGTTTGGCGGCATCGTTGACCACATCGGCCAGATCCCGGTCTGAGACCAGCGGCTCGGATTCGCTGAGCCGGCTGTCAGCCATCCCCAGCCTGATGCGATCGCGCTCGTTGACCGTCCGCACCGCCACCTCGCGGCCGACCCCGACTTCGGATTGGTCAACGGCACCGCTGGGTGACAGGGAAATGACCTGCCCGGTGGGGGCACAGGCGGCAACAAGGGCGACACTCAGGACGAGCAGCAGGATACGGATCACGGGTTCTTCCTCCCTGGAAACAGGTCGTCGAATAAGGTGGCGACATTATCCGCCAGCAG
>PXAT01000197.1 GCA_003565775.1 Ectothiorhodospiraceae bacterium
TTTTCCTTGTTTCCTTATTAGTTGCTCTTTTTTTCTCGTCATCTTGTTAATATATCTATTTACGCCCCACATTGTCTGTCGAAAAATACAATCTAAGCAGTATCCATTTTTGTCTTTAGCATAGATTGTGTATCGCAGAAACCAATCTCGTCTTTTTTCTACCGTAAAATTGTCAACTCGTATGATTATATCTTCTGCATTTATAAATTTAACTTTTGTCATATTGTTTCTCCATTAATTTAATTAAACTGATTGCTCTTTCTACTCTATCTAACTGACTACTTAGTATTCTTTTTTGCTTACTTTTTCTAGCCAAGAAAGACTCCATTGCTTCTTCTTTAGTAGGACATGCCCACCGCTTTCT
The DNA here is from genome assembly GCA_003565775.1 of Ectothiorhodospiraceae bacterium. Lineage (GTDB taxonomy): Bacteria > Pseudomonadota > Gammaproteobacteria > Nitrococcales > Aquisalimonadaceae > Methylonatrum. The sequence continues at coordinate 365 of PXAT01000197.1, forward strand.
AGCCTTTGTTTTCACAAACTTTCTAGAACCGTAGACAGATAACCAAACGCCACAAGGAGTATGTTTCACTACGCTAAACTCTTTGAGAGTTACTATAACTTTAGAGCTTGTTATAGTTTCAAATTCATAATCCCACGTGTGGACCAGTTCATCTTCGTATCTGTAAAATTTTTCAGTGTATATTTTCATCACATCTGACCTGTTTTAATTCTCGCTCCAAGAGATTAGTGCCACTAAGATAATATGTCATAAATATTAGTCCTTTTTTTGTTTATGTGTCAAATCTTGAAGATGATCTTCAAAGTATTCAAATATGCGCCGTCTTTGTTCTTCGATTCTTTTTTCTCTCTCAGATGCCAGTTCAATGTATAATTCCGCGAGAGCACCATGGATACAAAGTAAATATGGCATAAACAACTGTTCAAGGTTTTTGGAAATGAATTCGATATCGCCATTATCGTTATAATGCGTGATTTTCATATTTCCAAAAAAGACATCCATAGTTTCCTCATCCCTAAAAGTAAAATAGCATATGGTATTAGAAACCCTCTCGTCCGCTCTACCAATAACGAATTCCAAAATATTAACATCGTTTATGAAGTGGTTTAGTTTATGAAGAATAGCAATATTATCTTCATGTGTCCTATCTTGCGTCCTAAATTCCTCTAGCTTTTCTTCGTTAAACAAATAATCTGACCCATCGTGTGTTAAATATTCCGGGGACAAGTTGGGAACATAACTTCTTCCAGACAAATTAAAAAAATTTTTTAAGAAATTAATCATGACAATTACACACCTTCATCCGAGTTATCCAAATTAAATTGGCTTTCTCTGCGCCGTTCTCGTAAGGAAAACCCTGAAAGGGTTGATTTATTTGTGGCAGTGCTCATCTTTAAACTCCTGTAGTTCTTTTTCTAGTTTTTTGTTCTCCGTTGCTATCTGCATTGCCTCTACCAATAGATGTCGATATCTGGAACGTAGTTCTTTGTTTGTCTGATAAAATTCAAACAGTTCTGTAATAACAACAATAGATCGTTCAATGTTTCTTTTGTTGGGGTTAGTATTAAGCTCTCCGATTAGCTGTATATAACCATCATGGCTTTTAATCATCATTCCCGTTTTCTCCAATTTTTCAATCTATTATATCACATGGTATAAGTTCAGTAATTTCATAATCGAGGAAAAAATTCCTAGAAAAAATTCCTACGGGGATATTGTTTCTCTTGGCTATCCTATCACACACTTCTGCTTTAAGTTCAACCAAGTGGCCCGTGTTTAGATTTTGTTCCAATAACTTAGAGAAGTCGTTCCCGCTTGCCAAGATAGCGAAATCATCTAACCACTTATACACTTCAGCGGTTGGTTCTTTGCCGAATGTTTCATATTTGAAATCGATTACTTTTGGATAAGTGCCGAATTGGAAGAAATCCATTATGTCTGCGGTATATGTTGTTTTGAGGACAATGGCAGAAAATATATTAACCTCATACACGCGAATTTCTCTTTCAAATTCTACAATTGCGTCTCGCAATTTAAGCATATCTTGCTGATCTTCTCGGCTAAAGTCTTCCCACCGGATATTATTCTGGTTAATCATTTTTAGTCTCCCTGCATGTGTAGTTTAGTATTGCACGTTCAATAGCACCCTCATCTTTATGTCTTTGCTCATGACTTTTTTGCTCGGCTTTCTCTTCATATGAAGGGATTTCACTAGCAAAACAAAAGTCCTGATACATAGAAGCGTAAAATTCGTTGAAAAGATAGCACTGCCGCTCAAACAGGCTCGTTTCTTTCTTTTCTTCTTTCTTTTTCTTAAAAAAATCAAACATAATCAATTTCCTCTTTTATATGATTCTAATTCTAGAGTATAAACGCCATCATGACAGTAGAATTTGAAAACAAAAGTCTTATCTAATTCTGCCTCGGCCATGTCCATGCCAACCCATATATTATGGGCTACTTTGTTAAAATTGGTATATGGTAGTATAATAGGATTACAATCCAATTTGAAAAATTGTTCTTCTTTATCAGCCTTAATAGCGTCCCATAACTGGTGGGCGTCATCTTCTTCTAAAACCAAGATTTTGCTATTTTTTTCCATATATTTTTTCCATTTTTTCCTATGATACATGACCTAGACACAAATGTCAAGGAGAAAAGAGTTGACAACTGAAAAATAATGAGATAGAATGGCACTTCAACTGGAGAAAATTATGAATCGCTCAATAGAATTGTACAACAACTTGATGAACTTGATAAACGACGAAGACTCGCCGTTTTATTTGATAGAGCATGTTGGACCTTATGACGGTGCAACCTATCACGTTTTTTCATATCGTTTGGGTTCGTATACAGATTTCTTGCGTCCTGACGCATTGGAATGTCGTGGTCATATGTTTCGCATCGATGGCAACGAGCCGGTTTTAGTTTCATTGCCGTTCCCGAAGTTTTTTAACCGTGGTGAAGTTGAAGGGCATATAAATAGTGTAGAGTCACTATTGGAAAGAGCGGAAAATGCATTTAAAAACGGGGAATTGTCCGAGCACTTATACAGACAGCTTGAAAAAAGATATAAAAAATAATTGTTTTGAACGTAATGGGAGAAAATTAAATGGTTATATATCAAAATGGAAGAAAAAA
>PXAT01000184.1 GCA_003565775.1 Ectothiorhodospiraceae bacterium
CAGCAGCGGACACCCCGCCCCGCATCTGCCGGGACAGACAACTGGTGCAGCTTTCAGGGATAAGCCGGGAGGTGGTGGCTACGGGTAGATTCGAACTACCGACCCTCGCATTATGAGTGCGATGCTCTGACCAACTGAGCTACGTAGCCATGATCAATACGTGCAGAGCGCGAGATTGTCGGAGTTCGCGGCGGGCAAGTCAAGGCGCCGCTGCGCGGCTTCAAACATTAAACCGGAAGTGAATCACATCCCCTTCCTGGACAATGTACTCCTTCCCTTCCAGTCGCAGGCGGCCGGCATCCTTGGCACCGGCCTCGCCGTTGTATGCGATGAAGTCGTCGAAACCGATCACCGCGGCGCGGATGAAGCCGCGCTCGAAATCGGTGTGGATCCGGCCGGCGGCACGCGGTGCGGTATCGCCCTTGAGGATGGTCCAGGCCCGGACTTCGGTCTCGCCGGCCGTGAAATAGGTCTGCAACCCGAGCAGCTCGTAGCCGGCCCGGATCAGGCGGTTCAGGCCCGGTTCCTCGAGCCCGTACTCGGCCAGGAACTCGCGCTTCTCGTCGTCCTCCAGCACCGAGATCTCCGCCTCGATGGCGGCACAGAGGGCGACCACGTCGGCGCCTTCCTTGGCAGCCTGCTCGCGCACTCTGTCCAGTAGCGGATTGTCGCTGAAGCCGTCTTCGGTGACGTTGGCCACGTACAGCACCGGCTTGACCGTGAGCAGATGCAATTCCCGCAGCAGCTTGCGCTTTTCCTCGTCCAGTTCCAGGGTGCGCGCCGGATTGCCGTCGGCCAGGTGATCCCGCACCCGGGCGTACAGGTCCCGCCGCGCCACCGCGTCCTTGTCACCGGACTTGGCCTGCCGTTCGACCCGCTGATGCGCCTTCTCGGCGGTTTCCAGATCGGCCAGCATCAGCTCCGTGTTGATCACCTCCATGTCCGACAGGGGATCGATCTTCCCTGACACATGATGCACGTCGTCATCCTCGAAGCACCGCACCACATGGGCGATGGCATCCGTCTCACGGATGTTGGCCAGGAACTGATTGCCGAGCCCCTCGCCCTTGGACGCACCGGCCACCAGTCCGGCGATGTCGACGAACTCCATGGTCGTCGGCACCACCTTCTGGGGCCTGGCGATGGCTGCCAGCTGCTCCAGCCGCGGATCCGGCATGGCGACAATGCCGACATTCGGATCGATGGTGCAGAACGGATAGTTCTCGGCCGGAATCTCGTTCCGGGTCAGGGCATTGAACAGCGTCGACTTGCCCACGTTCGGCAATCCGACAATCCCGCATTTGAAGCCCATAAGTCCTCGCTTTGCTCGGAGGTGTCAGGTAGCGAGACTGCTGCTCCCACCTTGAACCCTGAACGTTGAACCTGTAATACCCGCAGGGAACTGCCCAGGGAGACGCTGATCTATTCGCACGTTCGCGGGAATAAAGCAGCGTCTCCCTAGCGGCTATGAAGCTCGTTCATCACCCTTCCCATCTCCCCCGCGATCAGCTGCGGCATGATGTCGACGGCGCGGTCGATGGCCTGCTCGATGGCGATACGGTCGTCGGGCGCCGGTCGGCCCAGCACCCAGGGGGTGACCAGAGCGGCGTCACCGGGATGGCCGATGCCGATGCGCAGCCGCAGATACTCGCGACTGCCGAGGACGCGTTCGGTGTCACGCAGGCCGTTGTGGCCGCCATGACCGCCGCCCCGCTTGAGCCGCACCGTGCCGGGAGACAGGTCCAGTTCGTCATGGGCCAGCAGCACCGAGGCGACCGGCAGCTTGAAGAAATTCGCCAGCGCGGCCACCGACTGTCCGCTGCGGTTCATGAAGGTCATCGGCTTGAGCAGGTGCACCTCGCGGCCATCGACGGTGATACGGGCCGTCTCGCCGAAGAACTTGCCCTCGGAACGAAACGACCCGCCATGACGCCGGATCAGTTCATCAAGGAACCAGAATCCTGCGTTATGGCGGGTACCCGTGTACTTCTCACCGGGATTACCGAGTCCGACAATCAACTGGACCGGATCGGCCATCGGCGCTCCGAAGGGCGAATCACTCCTCGCCCTTCTTCTCCTCGTCGTCGCTCTTGTCCTCGGCAGAGGTCTCTTCCGACGCATCCTCGTCGGCGTCTTCCTCGTCTTCCTCGCGGGCAATGCGCGGCATGACGATGCTGACCACCGGATGGTCGTGGTCGTGCACGTCGCCACCGTGGCTGAAGGCTTCCAGTTCCACGCCTTCCGGAATCGACAGTTCGGACAGGTGCACGGTATCGCCGATTTCGAGATCCGCCAGATCGATCTCCAGATATTCCGGCAGGTTCTTGGGCAGCGCGATGATCGCCACTTCGATCATGTCGCGATGGATCACGCCACCGGCCTTGACGCCCTTGCAGGTATCTTCGTTGACGAAGTGAATCGGCAGACCCACATGCAGCTTCTCGCCGGCCTTCACGCGCTGGAAGTCGACATGCAGCACGCGATCCTTGAACGGATGACGCTGCATGTCCTTGAGCACGGTCTGCGTCTTCTTCTTGCCGACGGTAACGTCGATGATCTGTGAGTAGAACGTTTCCAGCTCCATCAGTCGCGCCAGCTCGAAGGCGCTGACTTCGATCATTTCCGGTTCCTTGCCGGCACCATAAATGATGCCAGGAACCGCTTTCGCACGACGCAGGCGGCGGCTCGCACCTTTCCCCGTGTCCGTGCGCTTCTGCGCGGTCAGTTTCAGTTCAACAGCCATTGTCGGTTTACTCCGATTGTTAACCGGCATCCCCCGCGACCAGAGCGATACCGGAGTGAAAACACCGCCCGGTGGGCGGTGTGACTTGAAAACCTCGTTTCAGATCCTGCGTTTCAGGCAGTCGATCGGCAGGCCGCCCGACGACTGAAACGCGAAACCTGTAACCAGCGAACTATTCGACGAACAGTTCGCTGACCGATTCATCATGACTGATCCGGCGCATGCTCTCGCCAAGGATCTCCGACATGCTCACCACCCGGATCTGCGGGCAGGCGGCCGCCGCTTCGGACAGCGGGATGGTGTCGGTGACCACCAGTTCATCCAGCGCCGACCCGCTGATGCGCTCGATGGCGCTGCCGGAGAGCACGGCGTGGGTGATGTACGCCACCACGCGTTCGGCACCCGCTTCCTTCAGCGCGGTGGCCGCCTGACACAACGTGCCGGCGGTATCGACGATGTCGTCGACGATGATACAGGTCTTGCCGTGCACATCGCCGATGATGTTCATCACCCGCGCTTCGTTGGCCTTGGGCCGGCGCTTGTCGATGATCGCCAGCTCGGCATCGCCGAGCCGCTTGGCGATGGCCCGCGCCCGCACCACGCCGCCAACGTCCGGCGACACCACGATCTTGTTCGGGTAGACCTGCCGCCAGATATCGCCCAGCAGAATCGGCGAGGCGTAGACGTTGTCCACCGGGATATTGAAAAAGCCCTGGATCTGGTCGGCATGCAGGTCGACGGTGAGCACGCGATTGATGCCGGCCGCCTGAATCATGTCGGCCACCAGCTTGGCGGTGATCGGGACGCGCTGCGAGCGCGGGCGCCGATCCTGCCGGGCGTAACCGTAATAGGGAATCACCGCCGTGATCCGGGCTGCCGACGAACGCCGCAGGGCATCGGCGATGATCAGCAACTCCATCAGATTGTCGTTGGTGGGCACGCAGGTGCTCTGCACGATGAACACGTCCTTGCCCCGGACATGTTCGTCGATTTCCACCATGACTTCGCCGTCACTGAACTTGCTGACGACGGCGTAACCCGGCCGGCTTCGGAGATGGTCTGTGATCGCGGTTGCCAACTGCGTGTTGGCATTGCCCGCAAACACCATCATGCGTCCGTTTTCGCTCACGCTGATCCCGCTTTGCTGCGACCGACCCGCCCCGCAGGAGCGTCGGAGCCGGCAGAGAATGTGGCTGGGGTGCCAGGATTCGAACCTGGGAATGACGGGATCAAAACCCGTTGCCTTACCACTTGGCTACACCCCAGTAGACTGACTCGTTAACCCGCGTCCCGGCGGGCAGGGCCCGGCGTCGAGCCGATCCAGCAGTGCCGATCGATCCTGTCCGCGAGCGACGATGACCTGCCAGCCCGCTTCGGCGGCGCGATCACCAACCGCCCGCGCCCGCCGCTGATCCGCACAGGCCAGAAACACGCAGGCGCCGGTGCCGGTCAAACGCGGTTCGCCCTCGTTGCCAAGCCAATCAAGGGCTTGCGCCACATCAGGGTACAGACGACGGACCACCGGCTCGCAGTCATTACGGCCTTCGCCGGCCAGGAAGGCGGGTATTCTGATTGCCGCACTATTTCTTGTCAATTCAGGATCAGCGAAGATTCCCGCCGTGCTGACAGCACATTGCGGGCACAGGATGACATACCAGCTCGGCGGCAGCGTGACCGGCTGGAGCCGCTCGCCGACACCCTCCCCCCAGCTGCTGTGACCATGCAGGAAGACCGGCACATCGGCGCCCAGCGAGAGACCGATGTCGGCCAGCGCCGCCGGCGACAGGCCGGTACCCCAAAGGTGATTCAGGGCCAGCAGTGTCGTTGCCGCATCGGAACTGCCGCCCCCCAGGCCGCCGCCCATCGGCAGGCGCTTGTGCAGCCGGATGCGCGCACCGCGAACGGTGCCACCGGCCTGCTGCAGGGCACGGGCCGCCCGCACCGTCAGATCCGCCGCCTGGTCGACGCCGGTCAGATCCGAGACCCGGCATACCTCACCGTCATCGGTCACCGCGAAATCCAGCCGATCAGCCACGTCCAGCAGACGGAACACGGTCTGCAACTCGTGATAGCCATCGGCCCGCCGACCGGTGACATGCAGGAACAGGTTGAGCTTTGCCGGGGCCGGCCAGTCGCGGGACCAGCACAGTGCGTCGGACTCAGTCACGGCCGAGTTCCCAGCGACGCAGGGAGGCACGCAGATTGATGTCCGGCCCGTCCAGGGTGAGACGCGACGGCACCGCCACGCCATCACTCTCGGTCCAGCCGGTATAACGGATCGTCCAGCCCATCTGCTCCAGCACCTCGGGGCGACCGAAATCATCGAGTTCCAGGGTGTATTCCGGCCCCTCGCCGGGCAGGCCGCGGACCCAGTCGCGCAGCACCGACATGGGCAGCTCGTACCCGGTGTAGTGAGCCAGCAGTTCGCCGGCATCGGTCGCGTAATCCTCGCGGCCGTCCGCGGTGCGCAGGCTGACGCCGGCGGTGTCACCCTGCAGACGCACGGCACCGCTGCCGAAGGGGCCGCGCATGTCGAGCCGCCAGTCCGACCCCGCCTCCTGCCAGTCCAGTGAAACCGTGACATTGTCCGACGGGGTATTGATGGCCATACGGCCGCTGGTCTCCCATCGGGTCATGCCCGCCAGGGCCTCGACGCGTTCGGCGTGCAATTCGTCGGCGGGACGATCGGGCGGCGGAGGCTGCGTGGCGCAGCCGGCGAGCAGGGCCGTCAGCAGCAGGACAGACAGCAGACGCATCAGGGATCGAACCTGTCCAGCGTGTCACGCAGCGTCCGGTTGTCGGGATCCAGTTCCTTGCCCTCCCGCCAGATCGCCCGCGCCTCGTCGCGCCGATCCATGGTCCAGAGCACCTCGCCGAGATGGGCCGCCACCTCGGCATCGGGCATGCGCTCGAACGCCTGCTGCAGATAATCGAGGGCCTCCTCGTGATTGCCGAGGCGGAAATGGGCCCAGCCCATGCTGTCGAGGATGGCCGGGTTCTGCGGTTCAAGCGCGTGCGCGCGGCGAATCAGGTCGAAGCCTTCCTGGTAACGGTCGGTGAGATCGACCAGCGTATAGCCCAGGGCATTCAGGGCATTGGCATTGTCCGGCTCGTCCTCGAGCACCCGCCGCAGATCGCGCTCGGCGGTCTCCACGTCACCGCGATAGACCGCAATCAGGGCACGGCCGTAGAGCAGATCGGGGTTGCCGGCGTGCCGGCCGATCGCTTCGTTATACAGATCCCGCGCGGCGTCGTATTCGCGGTTGCGACGCAGCACCTCACCTTCGATCAGGTAACTGCGGATCGCCTCGTCGGGAAACTCCTCACGCAGCTGCCGCACCTCGTCGCGCGCCGCCTCGACCCGGCCCTGATCGCCCAGCAGGATTGCGCGGCGCACGCTGGCGGCGACGAAATTGTCGCCTTCCACCTGTTCGTACCATCCGAGGGCCTCGTCGGTGCGGTCCAGATCTTCGGCAATCTGACCGAGCAGGAAGCGGGCATCGTCCACCCGGTCACCCTGTTCGTTGAGACGCAGAAAATACTGCCTGGCCTCGGCCGCATCGCCGGTTTCAAGCGTCAGAATGCCGGCCGCGTAGAGCAGGCCGGGATCCTCCGGCCGATCGCGCAACGCGCGCCGGAACTCGCTCAGCGCCTCGACGCTGCGCCCGGCACGCACCAGGGTGCGCGCCAGATACAGGCGCAGATCCTGGTCTTCCGGATCGGCGGCGCTGAGCTCGCGCAGGGCCGAAACACCGGCCTCGACCCGTCCTGCCTCCACCAGTGCCTGGGCCCTGAGCATGGCCAGCTCGCGGGAGTCGGGTAGTCGTTCGAGACCTGCCTCGGCAGCACTGACCGCTCGCAGGGCCTCGCCGGAGCGCAGCGCCAGCTGGGCATGCACCAGATGCGCCTCGGCCACGTCGGCGTGATCGTCCACCAGTAACGACATGGTCTCCAGCGACTGACGCCGGTCTTCCTCACTGGCCAGGACCGCGCCCAGCTGGGCGAAACCTGCCGCCGGGTCGTCAATCAGCACCAGCATCCGCCGGAAGGCATCGGCGGATTCCTTGGCTTCCCCGTTACGCTGCAGGAAAAGCCCCAGTGCCTGCCAGGCGGCCGCGCTTTCCGGATCCAGATCGGCCCAGCGCCGGGCCGCCTTGAGACCGGACACATCCCGATTGGCATACAGCGTGATGCGCGCGGCACGGGAGGCAATCTGCGGGTCATCGGTGAGATACATCGCCTTCAGATAGGCGTCCAGCGCGGTCCCGACCTGACCGCGGGAACCGGCGAACTCCGCCAGCAGCAACTGGTAGATGACGTCTTCGTCCTCCGGAATCGGCGGCTGCGCAGCGAGAATCCGCGGCCGTTCCTCGGCACTGTGGGGCGCCTCCCCGGGCTGATCCGACACCGTGGCACAGCCGGCCAGCAGCAGACTGATCAGAGCGACCGGAACCATCCTTTGCAACATGCGCATTTCTCTCGGGGCAGGCGTGTCATCTGGGACCGCGCGGTCGTCTACCGCGTTCCCGCAACCCGCACACTACATCCAAATTGCGCCGCCGGGGCAAGGCGCATTTCGGGGGCGGAAACGGGGATCGATCCACGTTTTCCTGACGATTCGGTCCGAAACGGCCATGTCCTTGTATTCAAGGCGCTGATTCCCGACAATTCACGGCCTTGTCATTCCGGGTTTCAGGCGCATCGGCTCGCGTCCGCGGTCCGGAATGATCCGCCCGACAGCCACCGTGAACGCGGGGCGGTGCTGACGGGTCTGAGATTCTCCGCCATTGCAGCGTGCCAGCCAACAAACCAATGCCCCTGTGTGCCGTCGGTCTCAATCACATGACCGCCCCTGTCGAGGTGCGGGAGCGCGTGGTCTTCCCGCTGGAGACCCTGCAGGATTCCCTGCGTGCGCTCACCGGCACCGCATCGGTGCAGGAAGCGGCGGTGATCTCGACCTGCAATCGTACCGAAATCTACGCGGTGCTGGCGCCCGGCGGCGATCCGACCCAGATCCTGCGCTGGCTGGCCGGCTCGCACGGTGTCGACCCGGATTGGCTGGAACCGTTTCTCTACACGCACAACGGTCGCGACGTGGTTCGGCACCTGCTGCGCGTGACCCCGGGCCTGGATTCGCTGGTCCTGGGTGAGCCCCAGATTGCCGGGCAGACCAAGACCGCCTATCTCGAAGCGGTCACGGCCGGCACCATCGGCCCGGTGCTCGATCGCCTGTTCCAGCACGCCTTCACCGTCTCCAAGCAGGTGCGCACGGAGACCGAGATCGGCGCGCACCCGGTCTCGGTCGCGTTCGCCGCGGTGTCGCTGGCACGCCAGATCTTCGGTGCACTGGAGGAATCCACCGCCCTGCTGGTCGGTGCCGGCGAGACCATCGAACTGACTGCGCGTCATCTGCACCGGCAGGGCGTGCGCCATTTCATCGTTGCCAATCGGACGCGCGGCCGGGCTCAGGAACTGGCCGACACCTACGGGGGCCGCGCCATTGCTCTCGGCGATCTGCCGGACACTCTGGCCGAGGCGGACATCGTGGTTTCCTCCACCGCCGCGCCGCTGCCGATCCTCGGCAAGGGCTCGGTGGAACGGGCCCTGCGACGGCGACGGCATCGACCGATGTTCATGGTGGATATCGCGGTCCCGCGCGATATCGAACCCGAGGTCGGGCAGCTGGATGACGTCTATCTGTACACCGTGGACGATCTGCGCGGGGTCATCGAGGCCAACCTGCGGTCACGCAGTCATGCGGCGGCGGAAGCCGAGGAAATCATCAACCTGCAGGTCGAGCGGTTCATGACCTGGCTGCGCAGTCTGGACTCGGTGCCAGCAATCCGCGGCTTCCGCGAGCGGGCGATCGGTCAGCGTGACGATGTCCTGGAGCGCGCACGCCGCCGCCTTGCCAATGGTGAATCGCCGGAGGAAGCGCTGGATTACCTGGCGCATACGCTGACCAACCGGCTGCTGCACCTGCCCACCACCCGGCTGCGGGAAGCGGCAGCTTCGGGCGAAGCCGCACTGCTCAAGGCGGCACGCCGCCTGCTGGACATCCCCGACGAACGCGAGGACGACTGAGGCACCATGAATCCATCCATCCGCGGCAAGCTGGAACGCCTGATCGACCGCTTCGAGGAAGTGAGCGCCATGCTCTCGGATCCGGACACCATCGGCGATCAGAACCGCTTTCGCGATCTGTCGCGCGAGTACGCGCGGCTGGACGCCGTGGTGCAGACCTTCGACCGCTTCCGTCAGGCCGAGCAGGATCTGGCGGCGGCCCGCGCCATGGCCGACGACAGCGACGCCGGGATACGCGAGCTGGCCGACGAAGAGGCCGACGCCGCGTCGGCGTCGCTGACCGCTCTCGAACGGGAACTGGAACTGCTGCTGCTACCGGAAGACCCGTTCGACGACGCCAACATCTATCTGGAAATCCGTGCCGGCACCGGTGGTGACGAGGCGGCGCTGTTTGCCGGCGACCTGTTCCGCATGTATGCCCGCTACGCCGAGCAGCAGGGCTGGCGCCTGGAGCCGGTCAGCGCCAGCGAGGGCGAGCATGGCGGCTACAAGGAAATCGTTACCCGGGTCGTGGGTCAGGGCGCCTACTCGCGGCTCAAGTTCGAGTCCGGCACCCACCGGGTGCAGCGCGTACCGGAGACCGAATCCCAGGGCCGCATCCACACCTCGGCCTGTACCGTCGCCGTACTGCCCGAGGTGTCCGAAGTGGACGAGATCACCATCAACCCCAATGACCTGAAGGTGGACACCTTCCGCGCCTCGGGCGCCGGCGGTCAGCATGTCAACAAGACCGACTCCGCGATCCGCATCACCCATCTGCCCAGCGGCGTGGTCATCGAGTGCCAGGACGAGCGCTCGCAGCACAAGAACCGGGCCAAGGCCATGTCGCTGCTGCAGGCCCGGCTGCTGAGCGCGGAACGCGACCGTCAGACCGCCGAGCAGAGCGCCGAACGCAAACTGCAGGTGGGCAGCGGTGACCGCTCCGAGCGTATCCGCACCTACAATTTCCCGCAGGGTCGACTCACCGACCACCGCATCAACCTGACCGTCTACCGCCTGGAGGAGATCATGGGCGGGGAACTCGACCAGATCATCGGGCCGCTGACCCAGGAACATCAGGCGGAGGAACTGGCGAGGATGGCGGAGAGCTAGAGGTTCGAGGTGGGGCTTTGCTGGACGCTGACGTTCAGCGACATGGAACTGCCGGACGGGGAAACCTCCCCGTCTCTAGTCCGAAAGCCTGCCTTGTCCGAAAACCTTCTTCGTCCCCCACACCACCAGCCCCAGGACAATCCCCGTCAACACGATCGCCGGCCCGGTGGGCAGGTCCATGGTCCAGGAGGCGGCGAGACCGCCGGTGGTCATGAGGAGGCCGGTGAGGACGGCGACCAGCAGCACCAGACCGAAGCTGCGGGCGACCAGCAGCAGGGCGATCATCGGCGGTAGCGTGAACAGCGCCAGCAGCAGCACGATGCCCACCACCTGGATCAGCAGAATCACGGCCAGCGCCACCAGCACGAGCAACAGCAGGGTCAGGGCGCGCACCGGCACCCCCTGTACGCGGGCAAAGGTCTCGTCGAAGGCCACCGCCACGAGCCCGCGATGCAGCACGAACAGGAGTCCCAGGGTCACCGTCGTCAGGACAGCCAACAGCACGACGTCGCGCGGCACCACGGTGAGGATGTCGCCGAACAGATAGGTCATCAGGTTCGGCGCGTAGCCCGGCGTCATGTGGATGAACAGGATCCCGATCGCCATGCCGCCGGCCCACAGCACCCCGATCAACGCGTCCTGGGAACGGGTGCCGGCGTCACTGACCCAGCCCAGCAGCAACGCCGCCAGCACCGCCACGACCACCGCACCGATCAGCGGATCGACGCCCAGCCAGTAACAGAACCCGAGGCCGGCGAAGGCGGCATGACTGATGCCGCCGGTAATGAACACCAGCCGCTTGACCACGACGAAGGTGCCGAGCACCCCACCGAGAACACTGGCCAGCAGGCCGGCGAGCAGCGCCAGGCGGGTGAAGTCGTAACTGAAGAACAGGGCCAGTTCAGTCATGCGCGCACTCGTCGTGCGCGTGCAGCAGACGGTGCGGCACACCGTGCGCGATCAGCTCGACCGGACAGCCGTAGGCCTCCTCGAGTTGCGCATGACTGAGCTGACCGCTGCCGTGGTAGAACAGTCGCCGGTTGACGCAGGCGATCTGCTTCACATGCACCGCCATCGCGGTCACGTCGTGGGTCACGACCACCACCGGGATATCCCGGTTGAGCTCGGCCAGCAGGTCGGACAGCGCACTGCGGGTTTCGGCGTCCACCGAAGCCGTGGGCTCGTCCAGAAACAGAATCTCCGGATTCGAGACCAGGGCGCGGGCGATCAGCGCGCGCTGCAACTGGCCGCCGGAGAGATCCGCGATCGGCCGGTCGCTCAGGGTCGTCAGGCGCAGTTGCGCCAGCACCCGGTCCACCGCCGCCGTGTCCTCGGCGTTCCGCCGGCGCAACCAGCCGCCATGCCCGATCCGCCCCATCAGCACGGTATCGCGCAGACGCAGCGGAAAATTGCGATCAAACGTTGAAAACTGCGGCACGTAGCCGATCCGCGGCGGTGATCCCGCGCGCCAGCGGATCTGCCCGGACCAGGGAGTCTCGAGTCCGAGAATCAGACGCAGCAGCGTGGTCTTGCCACCGCCATTGGGACCGATGATCGCGAGAAAATCCTGCTCGCCGACACTCAGGTTGACGTGCCGCAGCACTGGCTCGCGCTCGTAGCCGAAGCTGACATCCTCCAGTTGCAGCAGAGCAGCCACGCTCAGTCGCCCTGATCGGCGGCCAGAGCCGTGGCCAGCTGGCGCAGTGACTGCGGCCAGTCACGCGCCATCGGGTCCACCTCGACGGTGCGGGTATTCAGCTCGCGGGCGACCAGATCGGCGCCACGGCTGGAGAAGCCGGGCTGCACGAAGACGGTCCGAATGCCGGCTTCACGCGCCTCCTCGATCATTCTCGCGAGGCGCGCCGGCGACGGCTCCTTGCCCTCATGCTCGATGGCACGCTGGGTCAGGGAGAATTCGTCGGCGAAGTAGCCCCAGGCCGGATGATTGACCAGAAAGGTCCGTTGCCGCAGCGGTTCGAGCTGCTCCTGCAGTTCCGCCTGCAGGCCGTCGATATCCAGCAACAGCTGCGCCAGATTGCGTTCGTAATCGGCGCGGCCCTCGGGATCGAGCATGATCAGCGCTTCGGCGATGGAATCGGCGCTGTGCCGCATGACCCGGGGCGACACCCAGACATGGGGATCGGTCCCGCTGCCATCGGCATGGTCGTGCCCATGACCGTGGTGGTGATGATCCTCCAGTTCACGCAGTTCGGCATGGTCCGCCATGCTCACCACCTGGACGCTATCTCCGGAATCGCTCCGCAGGCGGTTCAGGAAACGCTGCTCGAAGGTGTATTCCGGGTGGCCGACCTTGACGTAGAGCCGGGTGTCGGCGAGCGCACTCATGCGCCGCGGCGACGGTGCGAAGGTATGACTGGACTGGCCCGGATCCACCATCACCGAGACCTGCACGCGATCACCGCCGATGGCTTCCACCAGATACGCCTGCGGCGCCACGCTGACCGTCACCGGAATGGTGGTGGCCGGCAAGGCCGCGGGGGCCAGCAACAGCAGCAACAGGACGAGCAGCCGGACAGGCCGAAGCAGGGTCATGAGTTGTTTTTCCGAGTGCGGGCTTTCAGTTGAATACGCGTGAATCGTTACAGAATAACATTACTCGTCAAGGGCGGGGAATTGTCAGGTTCTGCGGAAAAGCCACTCCGGCAGGAAGCGCCGATCTATTCCCGAACCTGGGCCCGAGGCCGATCCTGGTTATCCGGTTGCGTGCCAACGTAACCGTGTGGTGCCCAGCCGGGGTGAGGCATTCCCTCTCCGGGACCGCCGTGAACCCATCCCTGGGGGCTCATCGGCCGCATCCCTGCGGCCGACGTCCCTCCGAGGAAATGCCTCACCCCGGCACCAACTGCAGTGCCGGATTCGGGCTCGCCTCAAAGCCGTGGCAGTCGGATGCGCCACCCACATCAAGCCGAGCGGGCGGATGCCGGCGGAGGGATGTCAATCGCGGGATGCGGCCGTCAAGCCCCGGGGTTGGTTCTGACCGTCAACACGACAGCCTTAAGGAGACACTGATTTATTCCCGCGTTCGCGCTCGAGTCGATTTTGGCAGCCTGGCAAGGCGCGGTGCCGGTTCGGTAGCCGTCGCTACCGGGCTGGCGACGCAACACCGCCA
>PXAT01000155.1 GCA_003565775.1 Ectothiorhodospiraceae bacterium
GATGAGCCACACGCCTCAGGCCGAGCGGGCGGATGCCGGCGTAGGAATGTCGGCCGCAGGGATGCGGCCGTCAAGCCCCCATGGATGGGTTCACGGCGGTTCCGGAGCCGGCATCCGGCCGGTTGGCATCGAAGCCCCAACGCGACCCGGCTGCGAATAGAAGCACGCGGGATCGATTCTGACAGCTGACACCGCGTGCGTTCGCCGCCGGCGAACACACCCTACGCGGGCCGCACTGCAGCTATCTCAGGTTACCGGCGCGTCCTCGCCGAGGGCGGCCTGCAGCAACTCGCGGGTATAGGGCTGCCGCGGACGGTCGAATACCGCGTCGGCTTCGCCCTGCTCCACCACCACGCCGTCGCGCATGACGATGATCTCGTGAGCCAGGGCGCGGACCACGGCCAGGTCGTGGCTGATGAACAGGTAGGCGAGCTGATGCCGCGCCTGCAGGTCGCGCAGCAGATCCACCAGTTGTGCCTGCACCGAGCGATCCAGAGCCGAGGTGGGTTCGTCGAGCACCATCAGCTTCGGTTTCAGCACCAGCGCCCTGGCCACCGCCACGCGCTGGCGCTGGCCGCCGGATAGCTCGTGCGGGAAGCGGGTCATCACGGATTCCGGCAGGCCCACCTCGCGCAGCGCCTCGGCAATGACCGCGCGCAGGGCCTCGCCCTTCAGCGTCGGCTGATGGACCTGCAGACCCTCGGCCACCACCTGCTCCACCGACATCCGCGGGCTGAGACTGCCGAAGGGATCCTGGAACACCACCTGCATCTGCTTGCGCAGCGGACGCAGCCGGGAGGACGACAGCGCACTGATATCCTGACCGAGAAACACGATGCGACCCCGGCTTCGCTGCAGGCGCAGCAGCGCCAGCGCCAGCGTGGTCTTGCCGGAACCGCTTTCGCCGACAATGCCGACGGTACGCCCCGGAGTGACCTGCAGCGAGACACCGTCCACCGCACGCACATGATCCTTCACGGTGCGGAAGAAACCGCCGCGAATCGGGAAATACACACGGATATCCTCGACGGCCATCACCGGCTCGCCGGCGGCCGAGGCCGGCCGCGGTCGCCCGGACGGCTCGGCATCGATCAGGGTCCGGGTGTACTCGTGGGCCGGCCGCGCCAGCACCTGTTCGGCCGGGCCCTGCTCGACGATCACTCCGTCCCGCATCACCGCGATGTCGTCGGCCAGCCGCCGGACCACGTTCAGATCATGACTGATCAGCAGCACGCCCATGTGCAGCCGATCCCGCAGATCAGCCATCAGATCGAGGATCTGCGCCTGCACGGTGACGTCCAGCGCGGTGGTCGGCTCGTCGGCGATCAGCAGCTCCGGGTTGTTCGCCAGCGCCACCGCGATCATCACGCGCTGTCGCTGGCCCCCCGACAACTCGTGGGGATAACTGCCCAGGCGCCGCACGGGCTCGGGCAGCCGGACCAGTTCCAGCAGTTCCAGGATCCGTTCCCGAGCCTTCGCACCGGTCAGTCGACTGTGGATGCGCAGGGTCTCGGCAATCTGCTTCTCCACCGTGTGCAGCGGATTCAGCGAGGTCATCGGTTCCTGGAACACGGTCCCGATACGCCCGCCCCGATAGGCCCGGATCAGCGGCCCCGGCGCGTGCATCAGTTCCTCGCCGCGAAAACGGATGCTGCCGCCGGGATGCGAAGCGCGCGGATACGGCAGCAGTTGCAGCACCGACATCGCCGAGACCGACTTGCCGGAACCGCTCTCGCCGACCAGCGCCAGCGTGCGTCCCGCATCGACCTGCCAGGAGACGCCGCGCACCGCATCCACCTCGCCGACCTCGGTGCGGAAACGCACCTGCAGATCACGCACCTCCAGCAGCCGTTCGCTCATCGCGCCTGACTCCCGAAGGTCTTGCGTGGATCGAAGGCATCGCGGATCGCCTCGCCGATGAAGATCAGCAGGGTCAGCATCACCGCCAGCACCAGAAACACCGTGATGCCGAGCCAGGGGGCATGCAGATTGGCCTTGGCCTGGGCCAGCAACTCGCCCAGCGAGGCCGAGCCCGGCGGCATGCCGAAGCCGAGGAAGTCGAGGGCGGTCAGCGTGGTGATGGAACCGCTGAGGATGAACGGCACGAAGGTCAGGGTCGCGACCATGGCATTCGGCAGTACATGGCGGAACATGATGGTGCGGTCCGGCACGCCGAGCGCCCGCGCGGCGCGGACGTAGTCGAAGTTGCGCACCTTGAGAAACTCCGCGCGGACCACCGCCACCAGCTGGGTCCAGGCGAACAGCAGCATGATCAGCAACAGCCAGGCGAAGCTGGGCTCGACGAAACTGGCCATGATGATCAGCAGATAGAGGACCGGCAGACCGTTCCAGATCTCGATGAAACGCTGGAAGATCAGATCCAGCCAGCCACCGAAGTAGCCCTGCACGGCACCGGCCAGCACGCCGATGATGGAGCTGGCGATGGTCAGGGCCAGACCGAACAGCACCGAGATGCGGAAGCCGTAGATCAGCCGGGCCAGCACATCGCGCGCCTGGTCGTCGGTCCCGAGCCAGTGCTCAGCCGAGGGCGGCGCCGGCGCTGCCACCTCCAGATCGTAGTTCACGGTGCGGTAGTTGTAGCGAATCAGCGGCCAGAGCATCCAGCCGTCCTCTTCGATGAGTTCCTGAACGAAGGGGTCCAGATAGTCCGCGGTCGTGGGAAACTCGCCGCCGAAGGTGGTTTCCGGATAATCGGTGACGATGGGGAAATACCAGCCTCCGTCGTAGTGCACGACGATCGGCCGGTCATTGGCCAGGATGTCGGCGAACAGGGTGACGCTGAACAGCACCAGGAAGATCCACAGCGACCACCAGCCGCGCCGATTGGCGCGGAACTGCTGCAGACGGCGGCGGTTCATCGGGCTCAGCGTCATCGACTCAGCCCTCCCGCTTTTCGAAGTCGATACGGGGGTCGATCAGCACGTACATCAGGTCACCGATGAGGTTCAGCACCAGACCCAGCACGGTGAACACGAACAGCGTGCCGAACACCACCGGGTAGTCCCGGTTGATCACGGCTTCGAAGCCCAGCAGACCGAGTCCGTCCAGCGAGAAAATCACTTCGATCAGCAGCGCACCGGTGAACAGGATGCCGAGGAACGCCGCGGGAAAGCCGGCGATCACCACCAGCATCGCGTTGCGGAACACATGACCGTAGAGCACGGCATTTTCCGCCACGCCCTTGGCGCGGGCGGTCGTGACGTACTGTTTGTTGATCTCTTCCAGGAACGAGTTCTTGGTCAGCATCGTCAGCCCGGCGAAGCCCCCGATCACCAGCGAGAACACCGGCAGCGCGATATGCCAGAAGTAGTCCACTATCCGCATCGGCCAGGACAGCTCTTCCCAGTTCTCGGACACCAGACCGCGTAACGGAAAGAGGTCGAAGAAACTGCCGCCGGCAAACAGCACGATCAGCAGAATGGCGAACAGGAAGCTGGGCACGGCGTAGCCGACAAAGACCACGGCCGAGGTCCAGAAATCGAAGCGACTGCCGTCCTGCACGGCCTTGCGGATACCCAGCGGGATCGATATCAGATACACCAGCAGCGTGGTCCACAGACCCAGCGAGATGGAGACCGGCAGCTTGTCGCCGATCAGCTGCATGACCGTGCGGCTCTGATAGAAGCTCTCGCCGAAATCCAGCCGCATGTAATTCCACAGCATCATCACGAAGCGTTCCGGTGCCGGCCGGTCGAAGCCGTACATCCGTTCCAGTTCCTCGATCAGATCCGGCGGCAGGCCGCGTGCACCACGACTGGCGCTGTCACCGCGTGCGTCCAGGTAGCGGGCCGCTTCACCGGTGTCGCCGGCCGCGGTGCCGGTAAAGCGCGCGGTGCTGTCCACCGCCTGTCCCTGTAACTGGGCAATCTCGCGATCCACGGGGCCGCCCGGCGCCACCTGCACGATGGCGAAGTTGATCAGCATGATCCCGAGCAGCGTCGGGATCATCAGCAACAGGCGACGGAGGATGTAGTTGTACATGACGCGACTTCAGCGGCTGGCAGACAGCGCGTTCAGTCCTTTTTCCACCAGGTGTCGAAGCCGAGAGAGAAGTCCGGCGAGATCTCGGGCCGTTCGAACTTGTCCCAGTAGACCAGCCGGAAGCTGCGCAGGTACCAGTGCGGAATCACGTAATGGCCGTGCAGCAGAACCCTGTCCAGCGCGCGGGTCGCCGCGACCAGTTCGTCGCGGTCGGGTGCGTAAACGACCCGGTCGATCAGGCTGTCCACGGTATCGTCACAGATCCCGGCGTAGTTGCGACTGCCGCTGGTTTCGGCGGCGGCGCAGCTCCAGTAGTTGCGCTGTTCGTTGCCGGGCGACATGGACTGTCCGATCTGCTGCACGGTCATGTCGAAATCGAACTCGTCCATCCGGTTCTGGTACTGCGAGCTGTCCACGGTCCGCACCCGTGCCTGGACCCCGAGCCGCTCCAGATTGTTGGTGAACGGCAGGGTCACGCGTTCGAACGAGGGGTTGTCCAGCAGCACGGTGATCTCCATCACCTCGCCGCTCTCGGTATGGGTCAGCCCGTTGTCACCGATTTCCCAACCCGCCTCGCGCAGCAGTTCCAGCGCGCGCCGCAAATTGGTTCGCATGCCACCTCGCCCTTCCGTGGTCGGCGGCTGAAAAACGGTGGTGAATATCGCCTCGTCGAGCTGATCGCGATAGTCCTCGAGGATTTCCAGCTCGCGCCCTTCCGGCAGGCCCTCGGCGGCCAACTCCGAGTTCGAGAAGTAGCTGCTGGTGCGGGCGTAGGACTCGTTGAACAGCGTACGGTTGGTCCATTCGAAGTCGAAGGCGTACCCGAGTGCCTTGCGCACCCGTGGGTCGGCGAACTTGCTCTTGCGGGTATTGAAGAAGAAGGCCTGCATGCCGGTGGGGATCTCGTGGTCGATCTCCTCCATGATGATTCTGCCGTCACGCACCGCCGCGATGTCGTACTGGGTGGCCCAGTTGCGTGCGATGTTCTCCTGGCGCAGATCGTATTCACCGGCCTTGAAGGCCTCCACGGCCACGGTCGCGTCGCGGTAGTAGTCGAACCGCAGCTGATCGAAGTTGAAGCGACCCCGGTTCACCGGCAGATCGCGGCCCCAGTAGTCGTCCACGCGTTCGTAAACGATCGCGCGGCCGCTGTCGACGCGGCTGACCCGATACGGGCCGCTACCGAGCGGCGGTTCGGTCGTGGTGCGACTGAAATCCCGCTCTTCCCAGTCATGCTTCGGCAGCACCGGCATCTGGCCGATGATCAGCGGCAATTCCATGTTCTCGGTACCGGCGAAATGGAATTTCACGGCGCGCTCTCCGACCTTTTCGGCGCGCTCGACCTCGCTGTAGTAAATGCGGAACTGGGGATGACCGTCGCTCTTCAGCGTGTCGAAGGTCCAGATGACATCCTCAACGGTAATCGGCTCACCATCATGAAAGCGCGCCTCGGGACGCAGGTCGAAACGCACCCAACTGGCATCGTCGGCCACCGTGATGGTCTCGGCAATCAGACCGTACTCGGAAAACGGTTCATCGGCGGATTGCACCGTGAGACTGTCGAACACGTCGCTCATGCCCGCCGGCGAGGTGCCACGCAGGATGAACGGATTCAGATTGTCGAAGGTGCCGAGCGCCGACAGACGAACCGAACCGCCCTTGGGTGCGTCCGGATTGACGTAATCGAAGTGGGTGAAGTCCTCGGCATATTTCAGGTCGCCATGCAGCGAAATGCCATGCTGAGCGGCACTCAAGGTCAGCGGCAGACAGAAAACGCCGGCAAGCAGCAGGCAGTAGCATTCACGAGTCCAGGGCATCAGTCTCGGTTCTCCGTATCATGACGCGGTGGCGGGTATCCGCCAGCGGGCGCTGGTCGTCCCTGTCCGCAGGCCTGATCCGGCGGCACGGCATGGCCCGGGAGAATACGCTATAGTCCGCGCGATTCGGGGCTTGTCGAGCGTTCGGCCGCCGCCGGGCGACTGCAGCTTAGACGGACAAAGGCCCTTCAGGTTTCACCGGGACAGCAGTCAATCGGGTTTTCGGCCGTTAGTCAGACCGTTATGGTCACTTGAACGACATGGCCACCCGGCGGAATTTCAGCGAGCACGGAGGACAAGGAATGGGATTTCTCGACAACAAGAAGGCGCTGGTCACCGGCGTCGCCGGCAATCGATCCATTGCCTGGGGCACTGCCCAGGCGCTGCACCGCGAGGGGGCTGAACTGGCCTTCACCTACGTGGGCGACAAGCTGAAACCGCGGGTGGAGAAGCTGGCCGGGGAGCTGGGTTCGGATCTGGTGCTGCCGCTGGACGTGACGCAGGACGGGGATTTCGATGCCCTGGCCAGCACGCTGGAGCAGCACTGGGGCCAGGTGGATATCGTGATTCACTCCATCGCCTTCGCCGCCCAGAACGAGCTGAAGGGATCCTTCGTCGACAACACCACCCGCGACGGCTTCCGCACCGCCCATGACATCAGCGCCTACAGCTTCGTCGCGCTGGCCAAGGCACTGCGGCCGTTGATGCGCGAAGACAGTTCGCTGCTCACCATGACCTATCTGGGTGCCGAACGGGCATTGCCGTCTTATAACGTCATGGGCCTGGCCAAAGCCAGTCTCGAGGCCGGTGTGCGCTACATGGCCTATGACCTGGGCGCCGAAGGGATTCGCGTCAACGGCCTGTCGGCCGGACCGATCAAGACCCTGGCCGCCGCCGGCATCGGCAGCTTCCGCAAGATGCTCGATTACAACGCGCGGTCTGCACCGCTGAAACGCAACGTCACCATCGACGAGGTCGGCAACGTGGCCGCGTTCCTGTGTTCGGATCTTGCTCGGGGTATTACCGGGGAAGTGGTGCATGTGGATGGCGGTTTCCACATCGTCGGTCTGCCCGGACTCGACAGCGGCGAAGCCGACGACTGATCCGGCGCCCGCGCTCAGGCAATTCGTCGCCGGCGAGTCGCGGATGACGCCCATGAAAAAGCCCGGCACTCACGTGCCGGGCTTTTTTCGTTCGACGAAAAGGTTCGGCGTTACAGCCGGTCCTCGAACACCTCGATGTCGGCTTCGGCCCGCAGGCTGCGCACCAGACTCAGCAGGGCATCTTCCCCGTAGGCCATCTGCAGCTGATCCTTCAGCCGGGCACGGTCTTCCGGATCCATGTCGGCCACGTCGCCGTCCCGCACCGCACGGACCAGCACCACGGCCAGATCGCCACCGCCCATCTCCGCCAGCCCGGTACGAACGGCATCATCGGTCGGCCGCTCCATCGTGAATGCGGTCTCCAGTACGCTCCATGGCGCACCACCGTCACGATCGATGAAACCCGGGGCACTCAGCCGAACCTCATCGAACTCGTCGGCCAGGGTCTCGGCATCCTCACCGTCCCGCAAGCGGTCACGCAGCGTCTCCGCCAGCTCTCTGGCCCGCTCCATGGCCGCCTGGCGACGCAGTTGCAGGCGTACCTCGTCCTCGACGTCCTCGAACGCCTGCTGCTCCGACGGCTCGTGCTCGCTGACCCGAATTGCCAGATAGTGCCCCTCGCCGACTTCGAGCAGCTCGCTGTTCTGACGTGCGTCCAGCACATCCTCGGAATAGGCCGCTTCGACCACCTCGGAATACCGGGCAATGCCGTCATCGGCACCGTCGCGGGTGAACCAGTCACTCTCCCGGATCTCCAGACCCAGTTCCTCGGCGGCCGGGTCCAGCGAATCCGGCCAGTCGAAGATCAGCTCGTCGAGCGTCGAGGACCGTTCGAACAGCACGCTGCCGACCTGTTCTTCGGCCAGCTCCCGCGCCAGCGTCTCGCGCACGTCCTCGAACGGGCGCGCCTCACCGCCGCGGATGGCCCGGACCTCGATCAGGTGAAAGCCGAACGGCGTGCGCACCACCTCGCTGAGCTCGCCTTCTTCCAGCGAGAATGCGGCCGCATCGAAGTCTTCATGCAGATCGCCGGCCTCGAGTTCACCCAGATCACCGCCTTGCGCGGCAGTCGCCGAGTCATCCGAATACTCTTCGGCCAGCTCGGAGAACGATTCACCATCCTCGATACGCGCCCGCAGCTCCGCAAGGCGCTCACGGGTCTGATCAACGGTATCGCTGTCCGCATCGGAGTCCACGGCCAGCAGGATATGCCGGACCTCACGGCTTTCGGTCTCCGTGAAACGGCTGTCACGGACATCTTCGTAACGCGACCGCACGGCATCCTCGTCGATGTCCATCTCGCCGAGCAGGTCCTCTTCCCGCAATTCCAGATACGACACGCGGACGCGCTCTTCGGACATGAACCGATCGGCGTTGTCGTCGTAATACTGGCGCACTGCGTCATCGTCCACTTCGACGGTTTCCAGCAACTGCTCGCCGGAAATTCGCAGATAGGCAACATCACGCTGCTGACTCTGCAGGGCCAGCAGCTTGTCCAGCTCCTCGTCCGGCACCAGAGCCGTATCGCTGACGGCGCCGCGCAACTGATCCATCAGCACGCCGCTCCGCACCTGTCGCTCGTACTGGCTGCTGCTCAGGCGGTTGGCCTGCAGCAACTGCTGATAGCGCTGGGAGGAGAAGCGGCCGTCCTCATGGAAGACTTCCTGGCTGCGAATCACCGCGGCCAGATCGCTATCGCTCAGCCGAAGCCGGTGCTTCTCGATGAAGTCGCGCAGCAACCGCTCCTCGATCACCCGATCAAGAGCCTCGCGTCGCAACTCCTCCTCACTGAACAACGAGGGATCGAACCGGTCGCCGAGCATCTCCTCGAGTTCGGCACGCTGCTGCCGGTAAACCCGATTGACCTCGTCCGGACTGACATCACTGCCATTCACGGTGGCGACCGACTGCGGCGTGCCGGCCGGCTCCATGTAGTTGGCCAGACCGAAGGCGGCGAAGGCCGCCGCGATCAGAATGATGACGACCCAGGCAACGATCCCCTTGGCGCGTTCTCTGATGGCAAGCAGCATGGTTTCTCGAGTCTCCTGCGGCCCGCACGTCGACCTCTGGCGAGCGCCGTGCGAACGGATTCAAAAATATCTGCCGGGCGGGCGACGGCGCACACCGGGCACTGGCTGTTGTTTCAGGACGGCCGACAGTCTAGAGCGACCGCAGCATTTTATCTATGGACAAGGTGAAGCGCTGATCTATTCCCGCGTCTGCGCCCGAGACCGGTTTTGGTCATGTGGCAAGGCGCGGTGCCGGTTAGGTAGTCATTCTACCGGGCCGGTGGCGCAACGCCGCCAGGGAAACATGCGCCGTTGCATGCTTCCCTCCGGCTGGGCCGCATTCTCCCCGACTGCGGCGTTGCGCTGCTTGACCCGCAGAATGCCTGCGGCGCGGCGCAGCGCGCCTTGCCTCGAAGAAAATGCGGACTCCAACGCAGGCGTGTAAATAGACCAGAGCTTCACCAGGGAATTCCGGTTGCAGAAAAAAAGAAAGGCGCCCGATGGGCGCCTTTCTCTGGGTCTGGCGGAGCGGACGGGACTCGAACCCGCGACCTCCGGCGTGACAGGCCGGCATTCTAACCAACTGAACTACCGCTCCAGAATACTGTGCTGGTGGGTGGTGAGGGGATCGAACCCCCGACATTCGCCTTGTAAGGGCGACGCTCTACCAGCTGAGCTAACCACCCTTCCTACCGAGCGGGCGCTAGTTTACCGCGTCCTTGAGGGCCTTACCAGCCTTGAAACCCGGCACCTTGCTGGCCGGAATCTGGATGGTGTCGCCGGTGCGCGGATTACGACCGGAGCGCGCGGCGCGCTCGCGAACGGTGAACGAGCCGAACCCGACCAGGCTCACGGTATCATTTTCCTTGAGCGCACCGGTGATGGATTCAAAGACGGCATCAACCGCGCGAGTCGCAGCGGCTTTCGACAGGTCAGCGGACTGCGCTACGGCTTCGATCAGTTCCGATTTGTTCATTCTGTATTCCCCTTGGTGTTGTTCTGAAAGGACAACGACTGCGGTTTCGTGGTCGACATCGCGCCCAATGTACAAACTTTGGCTGCGCGCGGAAAGGACGAACTGCCCGTTTTGCGGGATCCGCCGCATTTCTATGCTGGAGACCGGCCCTCTGGGAGCGCGGTTACGCCCGCCCGTCCGGAACTGTCCCGCTTATGCAAACGACCGGCGGTGCGCTGGGCACACTCGCCGGTCGATGGTTTATACCAACTGCCTCGAAACGGTGTCAATGCGCCCGGACACCGCCCTGCTTCTTGCCGCGACGGCCCTCGCGCTTCTTTTCCACCTCCGGCTCGGTTCCGTCATCAAGCTTTTCCGGCAAGGGTGTCGGCACCCGCAGCAGCGCCAGTTCCAGCACCTGATCAATCCAGCGTACCGGATGGATGTCCAGCTTGTCGGTGATGTTCTTCGGAATCTCGGTCAGATCCTTGCGGTTTTCCTCCGGGATGATGACCGTGCGGATACCACCGCGATGCGCCGCCAGCAGCTTCTCCTTGAGACCGCCGATGGGCAGGACTTCGCCGCGCAGGGTGATCTCGCCGGTCATCGCCACCGTCGACTTCACCGGGATCCCGGTGAGGGCCGACACCAGGGCCGTGCACATGCCGATACCCGCGCTCGGACCATCCTTGGGAATCGCGCCCTCGGGCACATGGATATGCACGTCATTCTGGTGGTAGAAGGCCCGATCGATGCCCAGCACCCGCGCCCGGCTGCGGACCACGGTCATCGCCGCCTGGATCGACTCCTTCATGACGTCACCGAGCTGACCGGTCTGCGTTGACCGGCCCTTGCCGGCCATTACCGCGGATTCGATGCTGAGCAACTCGCCGCCTACCTCGGTCCAGGCCAGACCGGTCACATGGCCGACCTGATCCTTCTCCTCGGCAAGACCGTAACGGAACCGGCGCACGCCCAGGTACTTGTCGAGGTTCTGGGCAGTCACCTTGAGCTTGCGCTTGCGCTTGCTGGTCACCAGTTCCTTGACCACCTTGCGCGAGATCTTGGCCAGTTCGCGTTCCAGATTCCGGACCCCGGCTTCCCGGGTGTAATAGCGCACGATATCGCGCACCGCCGCTTCACTGACATCCAGCTCGGCGTCCTTGATGCCGTTGGCCTTGAGCTGCTTGGGCAGCAGGTAACGCTGCGCAATGTTGACCTTTTCGTCTTCGGTGTAACCCGGCAGACGAATGACCTCCATGCGATCGAGCAACGGTGCCGGAATGTTGAGCGTGTTCGCGGTGCAGACGAACATCACGTCCGACAGATCGATATCCACTTCCAGATAGTGGTCGTTGAAGCTGTCGTTCTGTTCCGGGTCGAGCACTTCCAGCAGCGCGGATGCCGGATCACCCCGGAAATCCATCGCCATCTTGTCGACTTCATCGAGCAGGAACAGCGGATTGCGCGCACCGGCCTTGGCCATGTTCTGCACGATCTTGCCCGGCAGTGAGCCGATATACGTGCGCCGGTGGCCACGGATCTCGGCCTCGTCGCGGACACCGCCCAGGGACATGCGCACGAACTTGCGGTTCGTGGCCTTGGCGATGGACTGGCCCAGGGAGGTCTTGCCGACCCCGGGCGGCCCGACCAGGCACAGGATCGGTCCCTTCAGCTTGCGCACGCGCTGCTGCACGGCCAGATATTCGACGATCCGCTCCTTCACCTTTTCCAGGCCGTAGTGATCCGCATCGAGCACGCCCTGCGCCCGGTCCAGATCATGGCGTACGCGCGTACGCTTCTTCCACGGCACCGAGGTCAGCCACTCGATGTAGTTCCGCACCACGGTCGCCTCGGCCGACATGGGCTGCATCATGCGCAGCTTGTTCAACTCGTTGCGGGCCTTGGTGTGGACTTCCTTGGGCATGCCCGCGTCCTCGATCTTCTGCTCGAGCTCCTCGGTCTCGTTGGGCACGTCTTCCAGGTCACCCAGTTCCTTCTGGATCGCCTTGGCCTGCTCGTTGAGGTAGTACTCGCGCTGGCTCTTCTCCATCTGCTGCTTGACGCGTCCGCGGATGCGTTTTTCGATCTGCAGGATGTCGATTTCGCCCTCAATCAGGCCGAGCAGGTGTTCCAGCCGTTCGCGCACATCCTCGATCTCAAGGATTTTCTGCTTGCCGTCGATCTTGAGCGCCATGTGCGCGGCAATCGTGTCCGCGAGACGACCCGGATCATCGATCCCGGCGAGCGAGGACAGGATTTCCGGCGGCACCTTCTTGTTCAGCTTGACGTACTGATCGAACTGGTTCACCACCGAACGCGCCAGCACCTCGACCTCGCGGTCGGCGCTGTAATCGTGCTCGTCCGGCACCACCACGCTGGCGGTGAAATACTCGTCCTGCTGGCGCATGCTCAACAAACGGGCCCGATGCAGACCCTCGACCAGCACCTTCACCGTGCCGTCCGGGAGCTTCAGCATCTGCAGGATGGTGGCCACGGTCCCCTGCTCGTAGAGATCGTCGGGGCCGGGATCGTCCACCTCGGCACTTTTCTGTGCCACCAGCAGGATCTTCTTGTCCGCCTCCATGGCTGCTTCCAGTGCCTTGATCGACTTGTCACGGCCGACAAACAGCGGAATCACCATGTGCGGGTAAACGACAACATCGCGCAGCGGCAGCACCGGCGCATGATGCATGGCTTCCTGGAGCACGTCGGACGGATCATCATTCCGGGACATGGAGTGGGTTCCTCATGTAACTGCACAGGCGGGAATTCCCGCGTCTGTCGGGGATATGCGGACGCTGCAGCGACCTTTCAATCCGTGCGCGGCAGGAGCTGGTCGAAGCGAAGAGGCGAAGGGGGCCGGAGCGCAAGCTGCGCGCCGGCCCCGCAGCGGATTCAGTCGGACGCCGCCTTGCTCTGATCGGTGCCGTCGTAAATCAGGTAGGGACTGGCTTCACCGCGGATCACGGCATCGTCGACCACCGCCTTGCTGACATTCTCCATGGACGGAATCTCGTACATGGTGTCGAGCAGGACGTTCTCGATGATTGTACGCAGGCCGCGCGCACCGGTCTTGCGCGCCATTGCTTTCTGGGCGACAGCGC
>PXAT01000189.1 GCA_003565775.1 Ectothiorhodospiraceae bacterium
CAGCGCCCAGCGCCCAGCGCCCAGCGCCCAGCGCCCAGCGCCCAGCGCCCAGCGCCCAGCGCCCAGCGCCCAGCGCCCAGCGCCCAGCGCCCAGCGCCCAGCGCCCAGCGCATCTCGCAAACCCGGGCGCGGGGCGCCGGGTGCCTTCCTAGCCGAAAATCCCCTGGCCCCCCTGATAAAGCAGTCGCAAGGCCAGCACGGCGAGGATCGCGGTCAGCACGCGGCGGAACAGGGTTTCATTCAGCCGATTGAGAATGGAGCGGCCGAGCCAGGTGCCGACCAGGCCGGCAAGCAGCATTCCGACCAGAAACGGCACCCACGACGCCAGGCCGAAACCGAGCAGGCCGAAGGCGAGGATCTTGGCGCCGTGCTGCAGCACCATGCAGGCGGAGAAGGTGCTGACATGCCGATGTCGCTGGAGTCCGAGCGGCCGCAGCACGGCCGCGACCAGCGGGCCGGTGGCGCCGACGAACAGGGTTGCGAGCCCGGTCCCGAGTCCCCCGGATAGCAGCAGCCCCGTCTGGTGCTGGCCCGGCGGTCGCGGCAGATGACCGAGTAGGGACCATAGAATGAACAGCCCGAGGACGAGTTCGGCGAGCCCGTCTGGTAACTGAATCAGAAGTTGGCTGCCCGCAGCAACGCCAACGCCGGTGCCGAGGCTGAAGGCGGCGACCACGCGCCAATCCACATGACGCAGCATCAGTGCCAGGCGGCTCAGGTTGGAGCCGGCCTGGATAACACCATGCAGAGGAATGACGGTGGTCAGCGGCAGGAACAGTGTCATGATCGCCAGCAGTG
The DNA here is from genome assembly GCA_003565775.1 of Ectothiorhodospiraceae bacterium. Classification (GTDB taxonomy): domain Bacteria; phylum Pseudomonadota; class Gammaproteobacteria; order Nitrococcales; family Aquisalimonadaceae; genus Methylonatrum. The sequence goes on from PXAT01000189.1 coordinate 799, forward strand.
TCACGCCGCCACCGAGGCCGAACGCCGCCGAGATCAGGGACGTCGACAGGCTTGCGAACAGCAGGATCAGAAACACGCCGGCGCTGATGTCCTGGGGTAGCCAGTCCATGCCTAGCGGCGCCGCCCCTGCTCCACACGCACCACCTTGCCTGCCTGCAGGTGGACGATGCGTGGAATCTGGCCGCGACCGTAGTCGTAGAACCACTCTTCGCGCACGGCCACCAGGCGGGAATGCTTGCCGACACCCGGGGCGATTGGTTCCAGAATCTGTTTCGCATCGGGTTGGCCGCATTCCCCGAGGAGTTCCAGCCGGCTCATGCCGCGCTGCAGACGCTGGGCAGGACAACGGCTGCCAGGGAACTGGCGGTAGCCGTAACCACCACTGTCGATGCGCTGGATGCGGCCTTCACTGATCTCGACGATGCGGACCAGTTGTTGCGGCCCGCGGTTGTAGGTCCAGCGCTCCACCCCCGGCATCGTGCGTCCGTCGGGCAACAGTCCGACCCGGATCGTTTCACGCAGATCCGGGTCACCGCAGACGGCGAGCAGGTCGAAGGTGCTTTCGCCGCGCTGCACGATGGCGTTGCCACAGCGGAGCGAGGCCTGCGCCTCAAGCAATGCCGGACCGAGCAGCAACAACAGCAGGGCGACGATGCGGGTCGGGTTGTGGCCGGTGCGCATGGCGTCCTCACTTAGGGAAACGCTGAAGTATTCCCGCGTCTGCGCCCGAGACCGGTTTTGGTCATCTGGCAAGGCGCGGTACCGGTTCGGTAGTCATTCTACCGGGCCGTTGACGCAACGCCGCCAGGAGCCAAGACCGGCCGGGGTCTCCAGGGAAGCATGTACCCCGAATGCTGCGTTACGCTGCTTGACCGCAGAATGACTGTGGCGCCGCGCAGCCCGCCTGCAACTGGCATCGCCAGCACGGTAGTCTCAACAACAAACCGCCCATCAACGTCCTCGGGCTAAGTGAGGACAATCCCATGAGACTCCACACCTAGCGAAGCTGATACAGGCACTGGCGGCAGGCCCGGCAGAGATACGCCAGCCAGAAGAGAATGCCGACGAATTTCGCCCCGTCCTCCACCAGGAAATAAAGGGTTTCGCCCCGGTTGAGGCCGGCGGCTGCGACCAGGTCCGGGGCCAGGATGCGGGCGGCGGTGTCAATCAGAATGGACACCGAAAACGCAGCAAGCGCAACGAACAGCAACAGATTCTCGGTGCGGGCGATGATGCGGCGGTTATGCAACAGCCAGAATCCGATCAGGCCGATAGCCAGTCCCAGGGTCAGGAGTCGGCTCAGCAGCGGCTGTTCCGGCAGCAACTGGCGGTGCAACTGAAACAGGTCATCGAGCAGCAGGGCGACCGTGATCAGGCCGGCGAGCAGCAGGAAGCGCGTCACCCGGCGACCGTCATCGTTGCGCGGCGCGTCGCGGACCGCCGCGGTGAACAGGCAGATCCCCGCTGCTGCTGCCCACAATACGATGCCCAGATTGGACAAGGCACCGGTATGCCAGGGTGCGGCGAGGATGTTCTGCGGATCCCGGGTCAGATCCGCCAACGGGATGCCGGCGACCAGACCGAGGGCCAGAAGGCTCGCCAGCAGCAGTGCGGCGACGCCCAGCAACTTGGTGATGGTGCGCGCCGACTGCCGCGACTGGAAACGTAGCGAATCGCGGATGCGGAAGGTCGACAGTTCCTGCTGATTGGCCATGCGAACCCGGCGGTATCAGGCAGGCCGGCGGCCTGCGTGTCCGCGCCCGAAGGCGCTGGCCGGCGATCCGGCCAGCATCATCCTACCGTGTTCGTGACGGCCGGTTCAGACCCGGAAGCGCGAGACCGTGCTGCGCAGTTGCTCCGATACGCCGTTCAGGTCATCAGTCGCCTGTTCCGCGCCGGCAGCCCGCTGGTAGCTCTGTTCCGACACGCTGGCGATGCTCGACAGGTTCTGGTTGATCTCCTCGGCCACCGAGGTCTGTTCCTCGGCAGCACTGGCGATCTGGGCATTCATGTCGTTGATCGACCGGATCAGCCCGGCGATGCTGTCGAATGCCGCGCCTGCCTCTTTCGCCTGCTCCACGCTCTGACTTGCCTGGTTCTGACCTTCGGCCATGGCTTCCACCAGATCGTGTGTGCCTTTCTGCAAGCGTTCGATGATGTCCTGAACCTGGCTGGTGGATTCCTGGGTTCGAGTCGCGAGCGTCCGGACTTCCTCCGCCACCACGGAGAAGCCGCGGCCCTTCTCGCCGGCGCGCGCCGCCTCGATGGCTGCGTTCAGCGCCAGCAGATTGGTCTGTTCGGCGATGCCGCGAATCACGTTCAGCACCATGCCGATCTCGGACGCCTCGCTCTCCAGGTGCTGCACCGCCTCACCGGTGCGGCGGACCTCCGAAGCCAGGCTCTCGATGCCGGTAACGGTCCGTTCCAGTACCCGACCCCCGTCGCGTGATGCCTCGTCGGCTTCTCCGGCGACGTTGGCAGCGTTGCTGATATGCTGCGCCACTTCCTGCACCGTGGTCGCCATCTCGTTCATGGCCGCCGCCACCTGGTCGATATCACTGCGCTGAGCGTCGACGCCGTTCTTGGTGTCCCGAACCACGGTGTCGACGTGGCCCACTGCCGAGCTCATTTGCTCCGATGCGGTCTGGATCGCGGCGACCAGAGATGAAACCGACCCCTGGGCGCGGCTGAACTCGTAAGCCATCCAGCTGAATTCATCTTTGCCCGGGATATCCAGTTTTTCGTCGAGCCGGCCGTCGGCCATGCGGTTGAGGGCACCAACCATTCTCTCGGCCCGCCGTCCCGCGTGCCGGCCCAGATAGTGGGCGACGCCGAACATCGCCGCGGCCGCCGCCGCCATCAGCGGAACATGCAGGAAGACTTCGAAGTCGGAGGTCCCGAAAACGATGTCGGCCAGCACGACGATGATCATGGCGATGGTTCCCATACCCGCCAGCAGGAACATGCGGTGCCGCAATGACAGATTGTCGATCATGGTCGTTCTCCGAAGTGCCGGTCTACGCCAGCCTGAGCTGCGGCGCTGTGCACACCGCAGGATGTTTATGATGGATACGGGCTGTTTGTCGGCCGCAGGGACGGGAACTTGAATGACGCGAAACGCCTTGTACGCCGGGCTTGATGTCGGTACCTCCGGTCTCCGGCTGGTGGTCTGCGATTGCCGCGGCGAGAGTTGCATCAGCACGCGTCGGACCTGGCCGGGCGGCGTCATGCCCGACCGGGCAGACAGTTGGTGGGACGCGGGCAGAGGCCTGCTTGAGGAACTGCCCCCGTCCGTGCGAACCGATCTGGCTGCCATTGCCGTGGGTGGAACGTCCGGCACTGTCCTGCTGGCAACGCCGGAGGGGCGCGCCCTCGGCCCGGCCATGGCCTACAACCAGCCGGCAGATGCCGCGGCGCAACAGCGTCTGGATGCCCTGGCGCCGGCACAAAGCGCCGCCCGCGGCAGTGGCTCGGGGCTGGCCCGAGCCGTTTCCCTGTTCGAGCGAATGCCGCCGTCGGGTGCGCTGCGGGTCGCAAACCAGGCCGACTGGCTTGCGGCACAGTTGCTGGGCGCGTTGCGGTATACCGACGAGAACAACGCGCTGAAACTCGGTTACGATCCGGTGTCGCGCTGCTGGCCGGATTGGGTGCTGGCCTGCGGGTTGCCGCCGGAAGCCTTACTGACTGTGCGTGCCCCCGGCGATGTGCTGGGAACCCTGGCGCCGGGTGTTGCGCTGGACATCGGTCTTCCGGCGCGCTGCCGGGTGGTGGCCGGCACGACCGACAGCATTGCCGGTTTCCTCGCCACCGGCGCCCATCAGATCGGAGATGCGGTTACCTCGCTCGGTACCACGCTGGCGGTCAAGCTACTGACAGGGGAACCGGCTTTCTCGGCTGCGCACGGTGTTTACAGTCACCGGCTGGGGGATCTCTTTCTCGCGGGCGGCGCATCGAACTCCGGCGCCGGTGTGCTGGCGGATTTCTTTACCGGTCCGGAACTGGAGGGCTTGTCCTGTCGTTTGCAGCCGGATCGGCCGACCGACCTGGATTACTACCCCTTGTCCCGTCCCGGCGAACGGTTTCCGACCCATGATCCCGGTTTGCTTCCCAGGCTGCAGCCGCGGCCGGCCGACGATGTCGTCTTTCTGCAGGGCATGCTGGAAGGCATCGCGCGGATCGAAGCTCGGGCATACGCACGTCTCAGCGAAATGGGGTGTCCGCCCCCGCACCGGATCATCACTGTTGGAGGTGGCGCGAAAAATGAGGCCTGGCGGCAGATCCGGCAACGGGAGCTGGGGGTCGAAGTGGTCAATCTGGCGGCTGCAGAGCCCGCGCTGGGCGTGGCGCGACTTGCTGCCCGTGCTCTGGAAATCGTAGGGAAACGCTGAATTATTCCCGCGTCTGCGCCCGAGACCGGTTTTGGCCCCTGGCGGCGTTGCGCTGCTTGATCGCAGAATGACTGCGGCACTGCGCAGCGCGCCTTGCCTCGGAGAAAACGCGGACTCCAACGCAGGCGTGCGAATACTTCAGCGTTTCCCTAGGTGTGATCTCTCAACAGGTTGTCCACGGAGCGTCTCCGATGGATGCTGAGTTTGCGGACTTGGCAGACCAAACAGGAGCCACCCCGTGGACACCCATCACAATGCCTCGCTGACTCCCCGAGGTCGAGCCACTATGGTTGCTCGTGTCCTCGACCAGGGCTGGAGCTACCGGGCAACAGCTGCTCATTACCAGTCAGTGTTTCCCCGGGCAGTCCTGCCCACGGCAAAAGCGACCGGCAGCAGCTCAGTCACATCACTGCAGATGCCGCTGGGTGTGTCGGCCCAGCGGCACATTCCGGCTCATCAGTTCTCGAACTCCTCATCGAAGTCCTCGAAGTCGTTATCGTCCTCGAACTCGTCTTCAATGTCGTCGACGGTATCGTCAATTTCCTCGCCGGCTTCTTCCGCGGGCCCCTGATCATCGCCACAACCGGTCAAAGGCACCATCGTGAACAGGGCAAGCAGGATAAGCCCCAGTAGCCGATATATCGTTTTCATTGCGTATCTCCTTGCAGAAATGCGGATTAACGAAATGCATGAAACAGGCCATGCGTCGGCCCGTCGCCATATAGCTGACGTCCAATGCAGACGTGTAAACAAGCAGGGTTTCTCTGGGAGACTGCGGTTGTTTTATGTGCCATGTATCGATTTGACACATTGCCGACATGCTCGCGCCTCCGTCCCGGCAGCCCTGCTATCGCTCCGGCACCGCGTCTTGCCAGATAATCATAGTCCGTCTCGGGCTCAGGGCGTCGTGTTGACCGTGTTCCTCAGGACATGCCAACTGCCGACAACCTTCTTCACGGACGGCAAGGCCGCAATCGCGGCAAGTCCGGCGCGGCCGATCAGCGGTCGCAATTGCCGGAAAAAGAAGCCGGCCAGGAAAACCCGGGCGAGTCCGACTGGAGACAGGGCCTGTTGTATTGCGGCCTGATGCCAGCGAGATCGCTGGTGCTGCAGGAACTGCAGATCCGCCGAGATCTCGTTCCGCAAGTTGGCGGCTCGCCGGCGCAGGGGGCGGTTAAGCATGATCCTGGCCTTGCGGTCTGCCCAGTGCTTCGGCGAGTGCTGCCCGGCTCTGGTGGAAACCCAGATCCTTGATCAGGGTTCTCAGCCACAGCGCGAGTGCAGCACCTGTCAGCAGGTTGAACAGGGCGGCGGCCAGTGCGGCCGCCCAGCCGGGCCAACCCGCCACATCGGCCAGGACCAGCCCGAGCGCTGCACCGAGGTACAGCCAGATGCTGAGGGCCAGGATGCCGAGAATCAGTGCGGATATCAGCAGGATGACGACGGTCTGCAGGGCCAGTCGGGCATCGGTCGCGAACAGCGCTGCGCTATTCCGCAACAGACCGGAGATGACCGCCCCGAGCTCCGCCAGCGCGTTGTCAGGCGACGGGTCCTCCGGTTCCGGCTCGGGTGGAACCTGACGGGTCGCATCCTCTTCTGTCTGATCGTTCATGCGGGCGCGCTATCAGCGGCGCCGATTGAGCGAGGAGAACAGCGAGCCGGCAGCGAAGGCGAGACCGAGCGCCGTTAGCGGGTTTTCACGCACGAATCCAACCACACTGCCGATCAGTTCGTCAGAACGCTCGCGAGCCTGGTGCGCCCGATCGCGCAGCTGCTCGTCGGCGCCGGCGGCACGGTCGCGAATGGTCTCCTCGGCGGCGGCCGCCTTCTCGGCAACGCGATCCACCGTTTCGTGGGCCTTCTCTGCGGCTCGCTGCGTGGTTCTTGAAGTCTCTTTTTCTGTGGCCATGGTGCGATCTCCGTGAAGTGCTGGCGGATCAGGTGACGCCGTTCGAATGCCACCGGCACGGGGCAACAGCGGCGATTACGGCTCCCTCTCAATCTAGCAGGTCGGCTTTCATGTGTCCGGACGCGGCGGACGGTAAACGGTGTCGGCGGTCTGGTCGTCGATCATGACATGCGACATGTAGCGATGCGTCAGATGGCGCCAGAGCGTGATGATGAACGCGGTCAAAGGCACGGCCAGGATCATGCCGATGATGCCACCGAGGGCTGTCCCCCAGAAAAAGATCGAGATCACCCCCAGCGCCGGATGCAGGCCCGAACGGTCGGCCATGATCTTCGGCGTCAACAGCCAGCTCTCGATCAACTGCACGAGTGCGAACACCAGCAGCACCCATGCCACCAGTTCCGCGCCGCCACCGGGCTGCAGGTAGGCCACAGGCAGCACCAGAATGAGGCCGACGATAATTCCCAGAAACGGCACGATATTGAGCAGGCCGAGAAACAGCCCGAACGGGATTGCGGCTTGCAGCCCCGCCAGCGTGAAGCCCAGCGCGAGCAGGATTCCCATGATCATGGCAATGATCAACTGACCGCGGAAAAACCCGGTGACGTAGTCGATGAAAACCGAACCGAGATAAACGATTTCCTTGCGTCTGTCCTCGCGCAGTACCTGCAGGGCCTCGAGAAATGGGCGTTGCATCCGTCGGCCCGAAAGCAGGGCGAAGAACAGGAACAACGGCACGAAGGCCAGACCGACCAGCGTTTCCAGGTAGCGCATGACGCGGTCGGTGGCATCCTCCATTTCCGGGAGGAGGTCGCGCAGGTGATCCTCTTCCATGCGGGCGGTAATCATGGCCGCAATGTCGGGGAAACGGGCGACGAACTGATTGTGCCAGCGGGAGAACGTGTCCGGTGCATCGTCGAAGAACTGGGCGAGCTGGGCCACGGTCGCCGGCAGGACCACCATCAGTGTCAGTGCGGCGGCGAAGAAAAACACCGCGAACAAAAGGATCACCGCAGGCAGGCGGCCGAAGCCGAAACGCTGTTCCATGCTGTCAACCACCGGCGACAGAACCAGCGCGATGACTCCGGCGACCGACAGCGGCAGCAGGATGCCGTAGAAGGTCGCGACCAGTTTCGCCAGGACCCAGACGATGAACACCACGAGGCTGGCCAGCACCACCCCGGCGCCGACCAGCACGGTAACGCGCAGCAGACCGCGTTCCGCCGGACTGAACAGTCCGGCGGGCCCGTGATCACTCATGGCCGCTGATACGACTTGGCTGCGTCATGCCGGTGGCGCGGAGACGCCACCGAAGATGAGTGCGGCGATAAACAGGACGAGGAAAACGAAAAACAGGATCTTGGCGAACGAAGCGGCCATGCCGGCGATGCCGGTAAAACCGAGCACGCCGGCCACCAGTGCGACCACCAGAAAAATCAGGGCCCAGGTCAGCATCGAATACCTCCTTTCGGAATAGAGCAGTTCTTCCCTGGCGGAGCAAAAACTGTGCCGGCCACCCAGCTGCCAGTCCTGAACTTCAGCAGACGGAACGCACTTGCTGTGGTACGACTATCACTTAAGGTCGGCGTGTTGTTCCCGTCAAGCCGGGGTCGTGGTTGCGACGGTGTGTCTGCCGTTGCTGTTCTACACTGAACCGCTCGGCAACGTGCCTCATGACTGCGTCGGAGCGGCACGGGGCAATCGTGGAGAGGTGTATGGCAACAATCGATAGACCTTGGCTCGGCGCGCTGCTGCCGGCGGTTTGCCTCGCGTCGGGAAACCTGTTTGCGATCGAGCTCGATCTCGAGCAGATCGCTGACGGTGTCCATGTGCATCAGGGCGTGCACGAAGACGTCAATGCCGACAACCACGGAGACATCGCCAATATCGGTTTCATCATTGGCCGGGATTGTGTCGCGATTATCGACAGTGGCGGTTCACCGGCCGTTGGCAAGGCGCTGCGCGCAGAAGTCCATGCCCTGACCGACACGCCGATCTGCTACGTCATCAACACGCATGTGCATCCGGATCATGTCTTCGGCAACGTCGCCTTTGTCGGCGAGGACGTGCAGTTTGTCGGACATCACCGTCTGGGAGCGCAACTGGCGGCGCGCGGCGAGTATTACCTGGACGCGATGACGCGGATGCTCGACGAACCGCTGTCCGAGGACGTGATCGTCGGGCCGGACATTGCCGTCGAGGACTCGCTGACGCTGGATCTGGGTGATCGTCTGCTGCGGCTGGAGGCGATGCCCGAGGCGCATACCGACACCGATCTCATCATCATGGATCAGGCCACGGAAACGCTCTGGCTCGGTGATCTGCTGTTCGTCGACCGGATTCCGTCGATGGATGGCAGCCTGCTCGGCTGGCTGGCGGTCATGGACCGGCTGCGTGACATGCCGGCGGCCCGGGTGGTGGCGGGCCACGGGCCGGTCAGCCTCGACTGGCCGGATGCAGCCGACGATCAGCAGCATTATCTCGAGATGCTGCGAGACCAGACGCGTCAGGTGATCGAGGCCGGCGCAACGATCGAGCAGGCCTTGCAATACGTCGGTCGTGACGAACGCGATGCATGGTTGCTGTTCGAGGAGTATCATGAAGGAAATGTCCAGTCCGCATTTGCTGAACTGGAATGGGAGTGATCCCGGGAGGAGCATCATGTCACGGCTGGTCTGTCTCGTGCTGGCGCTGTGTGTCTGCCTGCCGCTGTGGGCGGCGGACGAGGATGGCGAGCGTTGGAAACTGATTCGCGATGACCTGTTCGGTGATCGCGCCATCGAAAAAGGCGATCACCTGATGGCCCTGAAGGCCCCGTTTCGGGCCTCTGACGCCGCGCTGGTTCCGATCGGCGTCGAAGATCAGCGCGGAGAGGCCGACCCCGCCATCCGCAGGCTCTGGCTGATTGTCGACGACAACCCCGTGCCGCTTGCCGGTTCCTTCGAATACGGTCCGGCGGCCAGCAGCATCGACATGTCCACCCGGGTACGGGTCAATGCCTACTCGCATGTGCGGGCGGTGGCAGAGACCGAGGACGGCTCCCTCTATATGGTGCGCGAGCATGTGCGCGCCAGCGGTGGTTGCAGTGCGCCGGTCAGTGCCGATGACGAAGAGGCGCTAAAGGGCATGGGCGAGATTCGCGTGCGGGCCTGGGACCGTCAGGACAAGGGGGGAGCCGATCTCCAGATCAGCATCCGCCACCCCAATTTCTCCGGCATGCAGATGGACCAGGTTACCCGTCTGTACCGCCGTGCCCATTACGTGAAAGATGTGGAAGTGCTGTCCGGTGGCGAGCGCGTCCTGCGTGCCGACCTGACCATTGCCATGAGCCGTGACCCCAGCCTGCGGCTGGCCTCCAGTGTGGCGGGCGATCAGGACGTGACCGTCGTGGTCAACGACAGCGAAGGCAATACCTTCCGCGAGGAAGTCAGCGTCAGCCCCCGCATCTCCGACTTCGACTTCTCCGCCGCACAGTAAGGCCCACGGGGCGCTGATCCGTTCTTACGACCGGATCAGCGTCCACGGCCTCAGCTCAGTCGACGCGTTTCCGGTTCAAACCAGCCGGGGGCAACCCCGTGAGACTCCACCCGTATAGGCCTTTGCAGAGCGGCGTGGGCGAGGTTCACTTTTCTTCGAACTTTGAACCGGGCTTATTCCGCCAACCCCTCCCGGATGATCGCGTGCATGGTCTCGTTCAGGCGCCGAGCGGCCTCGTCGGCCTGCTCGATGCCGCTGTCTTCGGGCACGCGCAGACTGCTTGCTACGACCTGGTCACCCTCGCGATACACCGCGACCCGGCAGGGCATGTACCGGATCAGATCCGGCTTGGCCTTGAGCAGGTCGGTGACCAGATCCAGGTCGCACATCTGAATCACGGTTGCGCCGGGCAGGCTGTCCACGCCTCTGGACTCGAGAGCCTCGCCGAACTGGGTTCGCCCGGTGATCACGAAGTTGCGGGCGCTGGCGGCAAACTCCAGATCGAACAGGGCGTCGTCCAGCGGCTTGTTGCTGCGTTCCATGATCACGTCGCTGTCCTGACCTGTCGCCGGCTCGGACGCGCACGCGCTCAGCAAGAGGCAAAGCGCAATTGTCGTAATGATGCGAATCAGGTCTTTCCGGGGTCCTGTCTGCATGGCTATGAATCCGTCCGCTGAGGGCACATGTGCCATAACGATACGCGGATTTTGCCGCTAATCTGCGTCTCGTTTCCCGTCTCGTCTCGTCCTGACGCCGTTTCCGCGTTCTGGCACGGTCGCTGCAATAACCCAAGTGCGACTCGGATGCCGCGCAAGGTCATCCGGGCCGTATGCGACAGACCCGGCGGATGCCGGGTCAGTGAGAGCAAGAATCCCGTCGGGATTACGTTCTCCCCCTCTGTGAATCGCATGAGAGCCCTTTTGACCGCCGGTTGCCCACCGGCGGTTTTTTTTGCCGAAGAATCTGTTGCGATGCGCCGTCGATGAGTACCGCGGCACCGGATCCGGCCGGGGCCGGCAGTCGTGCTATTTTCGCTGCCATGGATCCGCAATTACTCATCGGTCTGGTTCTTGCCGTCGCTCTGGGACTGTTCGTCTGGGGGTACTGGCGCTACGACCTGGTCGCGTTGATGACATTGATCGCCTGCGTCGCCCTTGGGCTGGTGCCGGCCGATGGCGCCTTTGCCGGGTTTTCGCATCCCGCCGTGGTGACCGTGGCCGCGGTTCTGGTTCTCAGTCGCGCGCTGGGCACCGCCGGTGTGGTCGACATCATGGGTGGCTGGCTCGGCCGGATCGGTGAACGTCCGCTGGTGCAGGCGGCGCTTTTGACGCTGCTTGTCGCCGTGTTTTCCGCGTTCATGAACAATGTCGGTGCCCTGGCTCTGTTGTTGCCCGTGGCGATCCGCATTGCCCGAGACGGCGGTTTTCCTGCGTCCCGCCTGCTCATGCCCCTCGCCTTCGGGTCCTTGCTCGGCGGCATGACCACACTGATCGGTACACCGCCGAATATCATCATCGCCAGCTACCGGGAGACCAGCCTCGATCAGGCCTTCGGGATGTTCGACTTTGCTCCGGTCGGGGTTGCCGTCATGGCGGCAGGTCTGGTCCTGCTGATGGTCCTGCCACGTTTCGTGCTGCCGGACCGGCGCGGTGAGGCAGCGCCCGACGACTTGTTCGACATTGGTGGTTACCTGCTGGAGCTGCGTGTCGACGAGGACTCTGATCTGATCGGCGAAACCCAGCGTGCTCTGGAGCCGGTCCTGGCAGAGAAGCTCGACGGCATGCTGGTCGGCTTGCGGCGCAACGGTCAGCGGAGCCTGCCGCAACACGGCAATCAGCAGATCCGCGAAGGCGATGTGCTGGTCGTTCAGGCCGACCCGGAAAAGGTACAGGCTGCGGCCGAGGGGCTGGGGCTGAAGCTGGACGTTGACGAGGAACTCGCTGTCAGCCTTGAAGCGGCCGACGACGAACTGGTCACGATGGAAGCGGTGGTGCTGCCGGACGGACGCATCGCCGGTCACGATCTGCGCTCCCTCGCTCTGCCCCGGCGTTTCGGTGTGGTGGTGCTGGCGGTGGCGCGTCAGGGGCAGCGTGTGAGTCAGCGTCTGAGCCGGATCCGGTTTCGCGGTGGCGACGTGCTGCTGCTTCAGGGCGATCGCGAGGCCCTCTCCGAGGCCACGTCCCAGCTGGGCTGTCTGCCGCTGGCCGACCGCGAACTGTCGCTGGGCGCACCGCGCAAGCTGTTCATCGGCCTGGGTCTGTTCCTGTTTGCCATTGCCGCCGTGGTGGCGGGTCTGGCGCCGGTTCAGATCGCCCTGACCGCTGCTGCGGCGGGTGTGGTTCTGGGTGGGGTGATCAACCTGCGTCAGGCCTATTCGGCCATCGACTGGCCGGTGATCATTCTCCTCGGCGCCATGATTCCGGTGGGTCAGGCCTTCGAGGCCTCGGGCGCAGCGGCCAGCCTGACGGCGGTCCTGCTCGAAGTGGGCACCGAACTGCCCCCTGTCGTGATCCTCGGTGCCCTGCTGCTGACCGCGATGCTGCTGTCGGATCTCATCAACAACGCCAGTGCCGCAGTGCTTCTGGCGCCGATTGCGGTAGCTCTGGCGCATTCTCTCAATGTCTCTCCGGACCCGTTTCTGATGGCGGTTGCCATCGGCGCTTCCTGTGCCTTCCTGACCCCGATCGGCCATCAGTCGAATACGCTGGTCATGGGGCCGGGCGGCTACCGCTTCAGTGACTATGCCCGCCTTGGCCTGCCGCTGCAGATACTTGTGTTCTGCCTAGGTCTGCCGATGCTGTTACTGGTCTGGCCGTTTTAGGGAATACTTCAGCGTTTCCCTAGTCCGGCTCGGCGGATGAACGAACCGTGAATGCGGAACTCAGCCCGAGTTCACCGCCGTCTGGTACCGTCGCGGTTACTTCCGTTCTGGGACGGACCTCGGATGCCGCGCTGGCTGCTACTGCTGATTCTGCTGTCCTTCACGCTGCCGGCCGTGGCCCTGCCGCCACCGGAGTTCGGCGCTCGCGTGCAGCTGGAGCATATCGACTACAACGGCGATCGGCAGAATCCGCCCGACGGGTTCTTCTGGCGCGCCATCCGGCTCAGTGTCACCGGCCAGACCAACCCCGGCTGGGGCTACAAGGTGGAGTACGACGTCGCCTATGGACATGCCGATGCCGAGAATCTCTATCTCAGTTACATGAACCGGGATAACGAGTGGAGCCTTGGCGAACGCAAGGTGCCGCTCGGTATGGCGCGTCTGACCAGCGCCGGCCGCCTGACCCTGGCCGAACGCCCGGCACCCGTCGAGAGCCTGACCGACAGCACACGCTTCGGTCTCTGGTATGCGCGGGAGCTGGAGCAGGGCCTGCTGCAGACCATGCTCTACAGTCGCAGCATCAATGACAGCGGCAACGCCCGTCCGCTGGGCCTGGCGGCGCGGCTGGTACTGAATCCGGTGCGCGACGGTGATCGCATCGTGCATCTTGCCAGCGCGGCCGCTTACGAGAATGTCGACCGGCGGGCCGATCCGTCGTACAGCGCTCGCCCCGAGGCGCGGCCGGATCGGGGCCGTTTCCGCCTGCTGAATACCGGCTCCATCGAGGACGTGGCCAACACCTTCTCCGGTGGCCTAGAAGCGGCGTTCCAGGTCGGTGCGCTGACCACCAAGGCCGAGTATCTCCGCATCCGGTTGGATCGCCGACGTGCGAGCAACCTTGTCTTCGATGGCTGGTATGTCGAGAGCAGTTACCGTCTGACCGGTGAGCCGATGACCTATGATGGATCCTCGTTCCGCGACGTGGTGCCGCGCGGCACCTATGGCGCCTGGGAGGTGGCCGCGCGCTACAGCCGCCTGGATCTCAATGACGGCGGTGTCCGTGGTGGTCGTCAGGATGCGGTGACGCTGGCGCTCAACTGGTACGCCACCGAGCGGCTTCGCTTCTACGCCAATCTGGTGGACGTGCGCGCGCGTGGCGGTGACGTGGAGATCGACGGCATGCCCGTGGGCCGGGAAAGCGCGCAAATCGTCGTGCTGCGGACACAGATCGGCTTCTGACAGCTATTTGTCGTCGGCCGTTGAGGTATCCGGGCGGTGCGACCAGAGCGGGAAGTCAATGCCGGCAAGGTGGTTCATGACCCATGCCTGTAACAGCAGCAGGACCACGCCGCCCAGCAGAACCGGGATCTGGCTCAGCTGCGGCATCAGCCCCAGGGAGACGATCAGCGCGGTGGCGGCGGCCGGAGGATGATTGGCCCTGAACCAGACCATCAGCGCGCAACTCGCAGCCAGCGACAAACCAACGGCACCAACCCGTGACAGATCGACGCTTGTCTGCAGCGCGGATGGGGCGTCCAGCAGACCGAAAAGCGCCAGCGCGCACCAGCCGGCGATGGCACCGATGCCATGTCCGAGAAGGGTGTTGCGAGGACAGGCCGAGGAACTGGTGGGTTCGTAAAACAGGATGAACGCCGTTGCACCGAGGGACGGGAAGATGAAGGCTGCCTGGGTCAGTAATGCCAGCGACGCGATCAGCGTGATGCTGATGCCGGCGCTGATGAAGGCGAACACGGCCAGCACGGCAGTGGGATTATAACGGCGGCTTATTCGGCGAAGCCTTATCCGGCCGAGGAGTCCGTAGACCAGGCGACGACGTCGCCGTTCATTGGCGGTACGCATGGGTGCGCCTCTTCCTTGCGACGCCCGGCGGGCGGCACCGACACGTCGCCTATCTGGATGCGTCGCGCCGGTGCCGTTGGCCTCAGATCTTTCCGTCGAGGCCCATCTGGTAGTACTTGTGAGTGATGCTGTCCTGGTTCTCCAGCAGCCAGTCGATGCTCGGTTCGTGATGCATCGCCTTGTGAATCGCCTGGGCCATCGCCTTGCGATGGATATCGAACAGCACCTTGTGATCCAGGTCGTCCAGGTCCGCGACCATCGGATTCAGCCAGACCGAGCAGATGATGCCCAGATCATTGGCTTTTTCCTTGGGAATGTCGCCGGCACGCACCGCGTCGAGGACGCCGTTGGCGATGGCGGCCTGCACCGTACCCATCAGGATGTTGGTGTACCGGCTGTTCTTGACCGTCACCTTGCTCACGCAAAGAGTCACCGGTCGCACCATGATGTCGGTGTTGAGAATCGCGAAGACGCGGCTGTGGCCCTTGACCTGATCGCCCGTCAGGGTCGCCAGCGCGGTTCCGACCGGGCCGTCCAGTTCGCCGATCACGACTTCGGGTTCGGCTGCGGTGCCGGGCGGTCCGCCGCCAACCAGGGCTTCGCCGGATCGAAACACGATACGTTCGCTCATAATGACAAGTCCTCCGAAGGAAAAATGGCTGCAAAGCATGGCCGTGCACACGGCAACGGTCAAACGCCCGACCGGAACAGCCAGCGCGGTCAATCACTGCTAAGCTCGTGATTCAGTGAAACACTTGTGCATCCGGATGATCGTGCTGGCGTTAGTGTGTCCCCGGCCAGGGTGCGCAGCGTAGCGCCGCCGTCATGCTGCGGTCAGGTAGCGCAATGCCGCAGGGGCCGAAGTCGGTCTCGGGCGCAGACGCGGGAACAAACCATTGTCTCCGCAAAGAGTTTCCTATACTCACGTCATCATGACCGGAAGAAGGAGTCCGCCGATGTGGTCCGATTTCATGAAGCGCTGGATGGATATCGTGTTCTGGTGGTTGCCGTCGGACGGGCGTGACGGCCCCAGGCAGGCCAGTCGTTCGCAGGCAACGGCTGCCGGTCAGTCGACGCAACCGCAGGACCGGCCGCGTACGCCCGAGCCGCCGATCACCACCGAAGAGGTGGCCGAGGAAGTGGCGGGTGAGGGTGACGACCTGACAGCGATCAAGGGTGTCGGCCCGGCCATGGCAGACAAGCTCAAGAGTATGGGGATCAGAACGTTCTCCGATCTCGCCGCCGCGGACCCGGAAGCACTGACCGCTTCGCTGAAGCAGCAGCGGGTGGTCATCTCCGTTGATCGGGTCAAGACCTGGAAACAGGAGGCAGGCGCGCGCCAGCCGGCAATCTGAACCCCCGCTGTGCCCCGGCGAACCGCCGGTTTCCCCTGTTGTCCGTACTGCGGTACCGGGTCGCGCTTTTTCTGCGGGCCCGGCAGAGGTGGCAGCCGACCCCTGCACGGGCGATCCGTCGGGATCCCTGCGTTGGCATCGATCGGTGTCTGCTATAGGGTTCGGCCTGCACATCGGACAACGACAGGAGGAGAAAACATGCCGGTCTGGCAGAGAACGACCCTGGGAATGATCATGGCGGCGGCGCTTGTCAGCGCTCCGCTGGTGCATGCGGATTCGGCGCCGGAAGCGGCCCAGGAGCATCTGGCGCACTTGACCGAGACGCTTGCTAGCGGTGAACACGACGATTTCATCCGTAATGGCAACGACGCCTTCAAATCGAATCTCAGCGAACGCATGTTTGCGTCGGTTCAGGAACATCTGGGTAATCGTTTCGCGCAGGGATTCGAGACCACTTATCTCTCGACGATTCACCAGTACGGCATGGAAGTCCATGTCTGGAGCATCCACTTCGACGACGAAGATGGTGACCTGATAGCCCGCCTGGCCGTCGACCCGAATGGCGACATCGGCGGTATCTGGTTCCACTAGGGAGACGCAGATTTACTCCCGCGTTCGCGCTCGAGTCGATTCTGGCAGCCTGGCAAGGCGCGGTGCAGGCCCGGTAGCCGAAGCTACCGGGCCGGCGACGCAACACCGCCAGGGGCAAAAATCGGCCGAGCCCCCAAGGGGTTGGCGTCGCATTTTCCCTGACTGCGGTGTTGCGTTGCTTGACCGCAGAGTGACTGCGGCGCTGCGCAGCGCGCCTTGCCTCGGGAAAAATGCGATGCCAACGCGAACGTGCGAATGAATCAGCGTCTCCCTTGGTAAACACTGATTCATTCCGGGGCCGGTGTATCGGCTACCGGTAAGGCGTGACGCCGATCCGGTACCGGATCGGCGTTTTTGTCGCCGGCGGCCAGGACATGCAGGAGGCGAACCCTCCCGGCGATTGCGTGAATTGAAGACAGAGTGCCGGCGCCCGCCCTCTCTGCTGTTGATTGCTGGTTGCGCCTGGCGCAAGAGGCAGCTCGGCTCGCCTGTTCAGCGTTTCAGCGTCCGCGCTACCGCCCAGATCTCCACATCCCTCGCACCCGCCCTGAGCAGGGCGTCTGCCGCCGCGTCTGCGGTGCTACCGGTTGTCAGGACGTCGTCAAGCAAGGCAACCCGCAAGCCCGCCACACACCTGTCCGCGATGAACGCTTTACGCACGTTCGAGCGACGTTCCCGTCGCGGCAGAGCGCTCTGCTGCGACGTCGCGCGGGTTCGGTTGAGGCATGTCGGGTCATGCGGTTTGCCCAGGTGGCGGCACACGGCGAGACTGATCTCCCGCGCCTGGTTGAAGCCGCGTTCGACGAAGCGGCTATCGTGTAATGGCACCGGGACAAGCAAGTCGGCCGCGATCGCCTGCCGCTTCAGATGCTGGGCTAGCAGGCGGCCGAGCAGTCGACCGGCGCTGAGATCGTTCCGGTATTTCAGCGCCATGATCCAGGCGGACACCGGGGGCGCGTAGAGAAACGGGATGCGGGCTCGGCTGAAGGCCGGCGCTTCATGCAGGCAGCGTCCGCAGAGTGCCGCCTCGGTCTGGTGCAGGGGTTCCGCACAACGCACACAGCTGTCTTGCAGTCGTGGAAGTTCCCGGTAACAGGCCGGGCAGAGATCGATACCGCCGATGCCGTTGGCCAGGCATTGTCGGCAGCGCCCGGGCAACAGCGCGTCGGCGACCCGGCAAAGCAGGCTGTTAACCATAACGTCCCTGTTCGGTTGACAGTCGATGGTGGCCGTTTACCATCGCGGCAAATGCTCACGTGGATGCAATCGGTCTGATTGCGGACCGCGTCCATGGAAGTCTAGCTGGAGGCAGGCGATCGTCATGCAGAAGGAGCCGGATGTTCGACACGACTGGGGTGCTGAGGAAGTTGCAGCGCTGTTCGCCCTGCCATTCAATGATCTGTTGTTCCGCGCGCAGACCGTGCATCGGCGGCATCATCAGCCGAATGAAGTGCAGGTGAGCACCCTGTTGTCGATCAAGACCGGTGGCTGTCCCGAGGACTGCAAGTATTGCCCGCAAAGCGTGCACTACGAGACGCCGGTCGACGCTGAACCGCTGATGGAGCTGGACGCGGTGCGCGCCGCGGCGCAGGCGGCAGCCGACGCGGGTGCAACCCGTTTCTGCATGGGTGCGGCCTGGCGCAGCCCGCGCGGCAAACAGCTGGAACGGGTTGCACGCATGATCGGCGAGGTGCGGGCCATGGGCCTCGAGACCTGCGCCACGCTCGGCATGCTGGACGCCGACCAGGCCAGGACTCTGCGCGACGCCGGGCTCGATTATTACAATCACAACATCGATACCTCGGAAGCCTTCTACGGCGAGGTCATCACCACGCGCAGTTATCAGGAGCGGCTGGACACGCTGGCCAATGTGCGCGAAGCCGGCATGAGCGTCTGCTGTGGCGGCATCGTGGGGCTGGGCGAAGGGCGCTCTGATAGAGCCGAGATGTTGCGCACCCTGGCGAATCTGCCGACACATCCCGAGAGCGTTCCGATCAATCAACTGGTGCAGGTGGAGGGAACCCCGCTGGCCGGTGCCGAAGCCGTGGATCCCATCGAATTCGTGCGCACGCTGGCGGTGGCCCGCATCCTCATGCCGGCCTCGCATGTGCGCCTTTCCGCCGGCCGCGAGAGCATGTCCGACGAAACCCAGGCGCTCTGCTTTCTGGCGGGCGCCAACAGCATTTTCTACGGCGAGAAACTGCTGACTACCGGTAACCCCGAAGCGGATGCCGATCGTGAGCTGTTCCGCCGTCTGGGGTTGGTCCCCGAGACCGGGCAGACCGCACCCGCCACAGATCCCGCCTGAGCGTATGTGGAACCCAGCCCAGAGCCTGGCGGAGCGCCGGGCGGCCGGTCTCGAACGACGGCAGCGCACGCTGGAGCCCGTGGATGGCATTCATGCCCGGGTCGACGGCCGTGAACTGCTGGTGTTCTGCAGCAATGATTATCTCGGCCTTGCCGCCGATCCACGCCTGCAAAAGGCCTTTGCCGCCGAAGCCGACCTTTCCGGCGTCGGCAGTGGCGCCTCGCATTTCGTTTCCGGCCACCGGCCGGTGCATGACGCGCTGGCCGAACGCCTTGCGGCCTGGTTGCATCGCGATCGCGTCCTGCTCTTCGCCACTGGCTACATGGCCAATCTGGGCGTTATCGATGCCCTTGTCGGCCGCGGTGATCGCGTGCATCAGGATCGACTCAATCACGCTTCGCTTCTCGATGGTGCCCGTCTCAGTGGCGCGCGCCTGTCCCGGTACCCGCATCTCGACATGACGCAGCTCGACGCGCGGCTGCAACGCAATCCCGGTGCCCGTCAACTGATCGCCAGCGACGGGGTGTTCAGCATGGATGGCGACGTTGCACCGGTGGCAGCAATGGCGCAATTGGCCGCTCGATACGGAGCCGCACTGATGGTGGACGATGCGCACGGCATAGGCGTGCTCGGACGAACCGGTGGTGGTGTCCTGCAGGAAGCGGATCTCGGGCAGGATGCCGTGCCGTTGCTGGTGGGCACGCTGGGCAAGGCCGCCGGCACGTTCGGTGCCTTTGTCGCCGGCCCGGCGGACTGGATTGCCATGCTGCAGCAGCAGGCGCGCACGCAGATCTATACCACTGCCAGCCCGCCTGCGCTGGCGGCCGCGACGCTCGCTGCCATCGACATCATCGAACAGGATGACGGGCGTCGGCAGCATTTGCAGGATCTCATCAAGCGGTTCCGTCTCGGTGCCGGACAACTTGGTCTGCGGTTGCTGACCTCGCGGACCGCGATTCAGCCCGTGCTGGTCGGTGATGCCGCCGAAGCGGTTGCCGCCAGCGCGGAGCTGGAGCGGCGCGGCATTCTGGTCAGCGCGATCCGTCCACCGACCGTGCCGGTTGCTTCTGCCCGGCTGCGGGTGACGCTCTCGGCCCTGCATGAGGACCGGCATGTGGATCAGCTGCTGGATGCGCTGGGTGATATTCCCGCCCTGCGCCGCGCGGACGAGGCAGCATCTGCGGGGGGCGCGTCATGAGTCGCGACATCTCCGACCGCGACCGGATCCGGCGCGCCTTCGATGCCGCCGCCGCCGACTACGAGCAGGCCGCCGTTCTGCAGCGGGAGGTCGGCGAGCGCCTGTTGCAGCGGCTGGACCTGATCCGTCTGCAGCCGAGCATGGTGGTGGATCTGGGCGCCGGCACCGGTCTCCAGCTTGACGGGCTGCGAACGCGTTACCGCAAGGCACGTGTCGTCGCGCTGGACCTGTCCGCGAACATGCTGCGGCAGGCACGTCGGCGGGGTAGTTGGCTGCGTCCGGTGCCCGTGCTGCAGGCCAGCGCCGAGCAACTGCCCATCGCCGATCAGAGCGTCGATCTGCTGTTCTCGAGCATGAGCATCCAGTGGTGCGATGATCCGCTGGCGCTGTTCCGCGAGTGCCATCGCGTATTGCGTCCCGGTGGCCTGTTGATGTTTTCCACCGTGGGGCCCGACACGCTCCGGGAACTGCGTCAGAGCTGGATGGCGGTGGATGAGGCTCCCCACATCAACAGTTTTCCGGACATGCACGATCTGGGCGATGCCCTGGTGCAGGCACGTTTCGGTGACCCGGTCATGGACATGGAGCCGTTCACACTCACCTATCCGGAGCTGCGCGGTCTGGTGCGCGATCTGCGCGGTATCGGGGCGACGACCATCCGCGGCTCCCGGCGTGCCGGTCTGCTCGGTCGCCGGGGTTGGCAGCGTCTTCAGGCAGCCTACGAGGAGTTCCGGCAGCCGGACGGATTGCTGCCGGCCACCTGGGAGGTGGTTTACGGACATGCCTGGGCAACCGGCCTCAAGCGCCAGCAAACCACCGACGACGGCGCCGTGGTGATTCCGCTGGACAGTATTCGTCGGCGCGGGGAGATGCCGTGAGTGTTGCGGAACCGCTGGCGGGTTTGTTTGTCACAGGTACAGACACCGGGGTTGGCAAAACTTTTGTCAGCATTGCTTTGATGAGCCTGCTCAGGGACGCCGGTTTACCGGTACACGGTTTCAAGCCGGTCGCCGCCGGTTGCGAAATCACGGCGGACGGCATGCGCAACGACGATGCGCTGGCTCTGCAGGCAATGTCCGACGGGCGCCCGGGCTACGGCGCGGTCAACCCGGTCGCGCTGCGGCCGCCGATCGCACCGCACCTTGCCGCGGCCGATGCAGGGCTCGAACTGGCCAGCGAGCCCCTGGTGCAGCATGTCCGGAAGCGCTGCCCGGCCGGAACAATGGCCGTGGTGGAAGGCGCCGGCGGTTGGCTGGTGCCGCTCAACCGCGAGCAGACTCTGGCCGATGTCGCGGTCAGTCTCGGTCTGCCGGTGGTGCTGGTGGTCGCGGTCCGGCTGGGCTGCATCAACCAGGCGCTGTTGACGGCCGGCGCCATCGAAGCGAGTGGCGCCAGGCTCGGCGGGTGGATTGCGAATCGGCCGACAGCGGTGGATGTCGAGCGGCCCGAGGGCCAGATCGATGCGATCCGTGAACGGATTAATGCGCCGCTGCTCGGCATCGTGCAATATCATGCTGTGGCCGACGCGCGGCATCAGGCGGCCTGTCTGGATCGACACGCGCTGCTTCGATTACTGAACCGGTGAATCCGAGACGTCTGTCGGGCTCTGTTCAACCACCGGTCAGGGTTTCCTCGGGAACGGAACTCCACTAACATTGGCCGCCGGGCCTGTGTTTGATCGCCCCGCGCGATACACGCAGGCAAGGCATGGGAGTTGACCCATGGAGACTGGCATTTCCGGGACTGACGACGAAGCCCGCGTTTTTGTCCTGCAACCGAACTGCGGTGTGTACTGGCGGACGACGGTCTGGGTGTTCGTGGGCATCGCGGTGGTCAGTCTCTCGATCGCCATCATGTTTGCGATCGCCGGCTTCTGGCCGATCCTGCCTTTCGCCGGTCTCGAGTTGACGGCACTTGGCGTGGCACTCTATGTTTCGGCGGTGCGCGGTAATTACCGCGAGGAAATTCGGGTCGACTCGTCGGCCGTTGAAATCACGAAAGGCCAGAAAGAGCCGGAAAAAACCTGGAAATTCGATCTGGCATGGTCGGAAGTGTCGCTGGAAGCCTCCTTCCACCGTTGGTACCCAAGCCGTCTTGAAATTCGCTCGCAGGGGAAAGCCGTCGAACTCGGCGCTTTTCTGACGGAAGAAGAGCGCTTGTCGCTCGCGGACGAGTTACAACGCTGCATCGGTCCCATGGCTGCAAGGGGCGTTTCGTCGCATGCGACGGAGGCAGCCGGGGATGGCAGACCATAATCAAAAACCGCCCATCTCAGTCGGGAGAGAGCGAGGAATGAACCACAACAAGCTGACGACTGTGTTCGTCGCATCAACTGCACTACTGGCGCTGCTGTTTTCCGCGGGTGCCGCTGCCGAGACCGATTGGCGGCGTCCCTGGGGAGTCAACCTGCCGGAGGGTGTGACGTCACTGAGCCAGGTTGCGTACAGCATGCACATGCTGACGTTCTGGATAGTCACCGTGATCGGTATCGGCGTGTTCGCCGGGGTGTTTTATTCGGTCTGGCGCTTCCGCAAGTCGCAGGGCGCGAAGCCCGCCACTTGGCATCACAGTACCGCGGTGGAGATTGTCTGGACCGCTGTCCCCTTCCTGATTCTGCTCGGCATCGCGATCCCCGCGACCCAGGCCATGATCAAGATGGAAGACACTGGCAACTACGACATGACCATCAAGGTCACCGGTTACCAGTGGATGTGGGAATACGAATATCTGGATGAGGATATTCAGTTCTTCAGCCGTCTGGACCGGGACAGCGATCGTGCGCGTCAGCGGAACTCGGATATCCGTCCACGTGATGTCGAGCATTACCTCCTCAATGTCGACAACCCGCTGGTGGTTCCGGTCAACACCAAGATTCGCTTCCTGCTGACCGCCAATGACGTGATCCACTCCTGGTGGGTGCCGGAGCTCGGCTGGAAGAAGGACACCATTCCGGGCTTCATCAACGAAGCGTGGGCCGACATTCAGGAACCGGGCACGTATCGCGGCCAGTGTGCAGAACTCTGTGGTCGTGACCACGGGTTCATGCCGATCGTCGTGGTCGCCAAGACCCAGGAAGATTACGAAGCCTGGGTGGCGGAACAGACCGAAGACAGCAACGGCGACGTGGCGGTGGACGAAGATGATCTCTCCGACATGGACATGGACGACCTGATGGCGGTGGGTGAAGACGTCTACGGCAACCAGTGCATGGCCTGCCACCAGGCCGGCGGCGAGGGCATGGGCGACATGTTCCCGGCACTGGTCGGCAGCGACAAGGTGCTGGGTGACCGCGACGCGTACAAGTCGGTTCTGATCGACGGCATCAGCGGCACGACGATGCAGTCGTTCGCGAATCTGAGCAATCAGGAACTGGCCGGTGTCCTCACCTATGTCCGCAACGCGTGGGGCAATGACGAGGACGGTGGCGACGAGTTCCAGCCTGCCGATGTGGAAGCCGCCCGCTGATCGCGGGCCGCCTCGGGCATCGGTTAACCCTTTGGAGGTTCTGGCCATGAAGATGTTCTGCTTACGCCTGCGTGGCGCGTCCGTAAAACCGGTCGCGACGACCCTGGCAGCGGCCATGCTGGTGACCCTGGCAGTCGGCGGTTTTACCGCTTCCGCCCTGGCCAATGGTGTCGGTGAAGCCTCCGAGCTGGAGCGTGATGAACTGATCTCGATTGGTGAACGCGTCTACGAAAACCAGTGCATCCAGTGCCACAAGGCGGATGGTCGAGGGGGTGACAACGTCGCCCCGCCGCTGGCTGGCAGCGATTACGTCCTCGGCGAGCGCGATGCGTTCATGTTCACGCTGCTGGATGGCCGGCACATTGAAGCATTCATCATGGGGGCTCCGGGGTCACCCATGGAGTCCTACGCGGACCTCAGCAATGAGGAACTTGCCGGCGTACTAACCTATGTTCGCAATTCCTGGGGCAACGACGATGATGGCGGTGACGTGTTCCAGCCGTCGGAAGTCGAGGACGCCCGATAAAAACGAGCTTTCGAGTCGAGCCTAAAAGCGATTCCATCAAGAGGTATTTTGGCCATGACTGCCACGACACACGATACCCACGACGACCATCATCACGGTCCGCCTGCGGGATTCTTCAAGCGTTGGTTGTTCACCACCAACCACAAGGACCTCGGCGTCCTCTACATGCTGTTCGGTCTGCTGATGTTCTTTGTCGGCGGTGCCATGGCCATGGTAATCCGCGCCGAGCTGTTCCAGCCCGGCCTGAATCTGGTTGATCCGCATTTCTTCAACCAGATGACCACGATGCATGCGCTGGTCATGATCTTCGGTGGCGTCATGCCCGCCTTTACCGGTCTGGCCAACTGGCTGATTCCGGTGCAGATCGGCGCACCGGACATGGCTCTGCCGCGGGTCAACAACTGGGCCTTCTGGCTGCTGCCCGCCGGTTTCGTGCTGCTTCTGGCAACCCTGTTCATGCCCGGCGGTGCGCCGGCCGGCGGCTGGACCATGTATCCGCCCCTGGTACTCCAGTTGGGTGACGCATTTCCGTTCCTGATTTTCGCGGTGCATATCCTGGGCATCTCGTCGATCATGGGCTCGATCAACATCGTTGCCACCATCCTGAACATGCGCGCTCCGGGCATGACCCTGATGAAGATGCCGCTGTTCGTATGGGCCTGGCTGATCACCGCGTTCCTGATCGTGGCGGTGATGCCGGTGCTGGCTGGTGCGGTGACCATGCTGCTGACTGATCAGTACTTCGGCACCAGCTTCTTCAATGCTGCTGGTGGTGGCGATCCGGTCATGTTCCAGCACATCTTCTGGTTCTTCGGTCATCCCGAGGTGTACATCCTGATCCTGCCGGCCTTCGGCATCGTGTCGGCCATTATTCCGACCTTTGCGCGGAAGCCGCTGTTCGGTTACAGCTCGATGGTGTACGCGACCGCTTCGATTGCCTTCCTGAGTTTCATCGTGTGGGGTCACCACATGTTCACGGTAGGCATGCCGCTGGCGGGTCAGTTGTTCTTCATGTACGCCACGATGCTGGTGGCGGTGCCCACGGGCGTGAAGATCTTCAACTGGATGGCGACCATGTGGCAGGGGTCGATGACCTTCGAAACCCCGATGCTGTTCTCCATTGCCTTCGTGCTGCTGTTCACTATCGGCGGTCTCTCCGGCGTCATGCTGGCACTGGCCCCGGTCGACCTGCAGTACCACGACACCTACTTCGTCGTGGCGCACTTCCACTACGTGCTGGTGACCGGTGCGGTGTTCTCGATCATGGCGGCGGTCTACTTCTGGCTGCCCAAGTGGACCGGCCACATGTATGACGAGAAGCTCGGCAAGTGGCACTTCTGGCTGTCCACCATCTCGGTCAACGTGCTGTTCTTCCCGCAGCACTTCCTGGGCCTTGCCGGCATGCCGCGTCGTATTCCGGATTACGCGCTGCAGTTCGCCGAGTTCAACATGATCTCGAGTATCGGTGGCTTCGTGTTCGGGCTGACCCAGCTGCTGTTCGTGTACATCATCATCAAGTGTGTGCGTGGCGGCCAGAAGGCGACATCCGAAGTCTGGGAAGGCGCCAGGGGTCTGGAGTGGACGCTGCCGTCGCCGGCGCCGTACCACACCTTCGAAACGCCGCCGGTCGTGAAGTAGGTCGGGCGGGTGAGTGATCGTCCGACAAGGTCGGAGCGGCGGCGGGGCATTATTCGCACCGCCGTCGTGATGGCCGTCATCGCGCTTGGCCTTTATGTCAGCTTCATCCTGTTGCAGGTGCTGTAAATGTCGGAAAACACCCAGAACCAGCGTCGATCCGGTGGCCGTACCGCGGCAAAGATGGCGTTTATGGCGCTCGCCATGTTCGGCTTCGGTTTTGCCATGGTCCCGGCCTATCAGGTCTTCTGCGAGGTCACCGGTTTCAACGGCTTCGTCTCCAACGAGGCGTCTGCCGGCCCCGCTGATCAGGCCTACGATCCGGATCGCAAGGTGACGGTCGAGTTTGTCGCGACCGTCAACGGCAGTCAGCCGTGGTCTTTCCGGCCCAAGAAGTCGCGTATGGAAGTGACGCCGGGCGAGCTGTACACCGCGTACTTCGTGGCAGAGAACCAGGAAGCCGAGAGTACGGTGAGCCAGATCATCCCGAGTGTCGCACCGGGTAGTGCAGGACGGCATTTCAAAAAGACCGAGTGCTTCTGTTTCACGGAACAGCGGTTCAGCGGCTCTGAAACACGGGAGATGCCGGTGACATTCTTCATCGATCCGGCGTTGGCCGAACGCACGACCACGGTCACGCTGTCCTACACGCTGTTTGATATTCGGGACGGTGATTTGCCGGAATATGACGAGGAGGCAGCGGAACTGCATGCCGGGGCACCGCAGTCCGCCGATTAGGAATCAAGGGGATATAAGAATGAGTACACAGTCCAAGGACGCCTATTTCGTACCGGAGGACAGCCGCTGGCCGGTGTTCGGTATTCCGGGCATTGTGCTGCTGGCTATCGGGCTTTCGGTTTATCTGAACGGCGGCTCGTCCGGCATGCCGATGATCGTGATCGGCGCCCTCATTATCGTGATCATGACCGTCATGTGGTTCCGTGACGTCATCGTCGAAAGCGTTACCGGCAAGTACAACGCACAGGTCGATGTCTCTTTCCGTCAGGGGATGGCCTGGTTCATCTTTTCGGAAGTGATGTTCTTCGGGGCTTTCTTCGGCGCACTGTTCTATGCGCGAGTCTTTTCCATTCCCTGGCTCTCCGGCGGCGACCCGGAAACCAGTCGTTTCCTCTGGGAGTCCGTCACCCTGGCCTGGCCGACCGCGGGCCCGGGCTTTCTGGATCTGGACTATACGGTGATGGGTGCCTGGGGCCTGCCGGCCATCAACACCATGATCCTGCTGACCTCGGGCGTGACGCTGACCATCGCTCACCATGCGATGAAGCACAACGACCGCAAGAAGGTGATCTGGGGGCTGGCGGCTACCGTCGGGCTGGGCTTCCTGTTCCTGTCCATCCAGATGTATGAATACGTCTATGCGTATCAGGAACTGAATCTGCGCATGGACACGGGCATTTACGGTTCCCTGTTCTATCTGCTGACAGGTTTCCACGGTGTGCACGTGTTTCTCGGGGCCCTGACGCTACTGGTCGTTCTGCTGCGCGTCATGCGGGGGCATTTCACCGCCGAGAATCACTTCGGCTTCGAGGCGGCGGCCTGGTACTGGCACTTTGTGGACGTGGTCTGGCTCGGCCTGTTCATTTTCGTGTACGTCATCTGACTTGCGGCCGCCGCGCACTGCGTGGCGGTCAGTACGACCACTACGGGCCGCCCGGCCAGCCGGGCGGCCCGTTTTGCGCCCGCCTGGCTGGCTCAGGGTCGGGTGCTTCCTTCCAGGGACTGGAAACGCCGGCGCACGGTCACGACCCGGCCTCGCGTCTCGCAGCCCGCGCTGATCGGAAGACTCAGGCGACAGGGGGGAAATCCCGACCCTCAGTTCGAGGCCGGCACGTGTCGCGGCTGGAAGGGATCGTTTGGCTCGATTACGCCAAAGGCGAACAGCGCGATTACCACGATGAACAGTGCGAGGGAGAGGCTGATGCGCACGGTCAGTGCGCGAACGACGCGTCGCTCATTGCTGCCGTCCCGAATCAGAAAGATGGCGGCCTGAACAAGACTGAAAATGATGAGACCAAGTATGAGCACGACGGCGATCTTGATAGCAGCAGTCATTGGGAAGTCCCTGGTTGCATGGTGCCGAGCATATCGGAGGGGCGGTCAGGCTGCGAGCGGCTCCCTGCCTGACACCGGATCACGCACGGGGCGTCGATGTGTATGCCTGCTCGCCCCGCACTGAGACATTGACGCGATGCGACTCGGATCGTTCGATTTCCGCCCTGGCCTGATCCCGACAGCCGCCTTCCTGGTGCTGCTGCCGATGCTGATCGGCCTCGGCATGTGGCAGTTGGACCGGGCCGAGCAGCGGGCGGGCCTCCTGGCCACTTTCGACGCGCAGCGCACGGCTACTCCCGTTGACCTCAATCGGGACCGCGTCGACGCGGAGACCATGCTGTTCCGGCCGGCGACCGCCGATGGCGCCTTTCTCCAGGAGCGGCAGCTGTTACTGGACAACCAGACGCATCGCCGGACCGTGGGGTACAACGTGCTGACGCCGTACCGTCTCGCCGGGCGCGATCAGGCGGTTCTCGTCGATCGCGGCTGGGTGCCTGCGGGTGACTCGCGCGCGACCCTGCCCGATGTGGCGATGGAAGCCGCGTCGGTGCCGATCGAAGGCCACCTCGATCAGGGCCCGGCCACGGGTATCCGCCTCGGGGGCATGGCTGACGGCGAAACCGGCTGGCCGCTGCGGATCCAGTACATCGACTATGACGAACTTGGCGAACGGCTGGAACTCGAACTCCTGCCGGTCGTGTTGCGGCTGGCGCCGGACAGTGCCGAGGGCTTCGTTCGCGAGTGGCGACCCCAGCACCCCGATGGCTACGGTCCGGAACGCAATCGCGCTTATGCAGTCCAGTGGTTTGGCCTTGCCACCGCGCTGGTCATCATTTACATCGCCGTGAATCTCCGGCGACGCCGGGAGGAGCCGAATGAGTGATTCCGAAAAACGGCCGGCACCATGGCCGCTGATTCTGCTTTTTGCCAGTTTCCTGGTGCCGGCGGCGATCGCCTGGACGCTGTTCTTCACCGGCTGGAATCCGGCCGGGACCGGAAATCATGGAGACCTGGTGCAGCCGCCGCACCACCTGGAAGGTGAGTTGCGCGACGCCGACGGTAACCTTGTCGGCCGCGACGCCTTCCGCGGCCGCTGGACGATTCTCATGGTGCAGGACGGCCTCTGCGACGACGCCTGCCTGGAGCGGCTGGAGGCGACCCGCCAGGTTCGACTCGCTCTGGCCCAGAACGCTGATCGCGTGCGGCGCGTGCTGATTCTGCCTTCCGATACGGAGGAAACCCCGTCCTCGGATCAACTCGAAGAACATCGGGACCTGCGCATCTTATACGGCCAGGATCCCGTGCCGGTCAGGGAAGACAACGCCACTGGCGGCGCGGTGTCACTGATGGACACCCGTGCCTACCGGATGATGGCGTATCCGGAGCCACTGGACGCTGGCGGCCTGCTGCAGGATCTGAAGAAGCTCCTGCGTCTTTCCAATATCGACCTGGAACGTCTCCAGGGCCTTTCCGAGGATGAATGAACACAATGACTACGCGCGCATTCTTTCGTCTTTCTCTCGGGGCTGTCGGCCTGACCTTTCTCGTGATTCTGCTGGGTGCATGGGTGCGTCTGGAGGATGCGGGACTCGGCTGTCCGGACTGGCCGGGTTGCTACGGCATGCTGCTCGGGGTTCCACAAACCCCTGAGGCCATCGCTGCGGCGAACGAGGCCTATCCCGAACGCGCGGTTGAAGTGGACAAGGCCTGGAAGGAGATGATCCACCGCTATGCGGCCGGTATCCTCGGTCTCGTGGTGTTTGCGCTGGCGGTCATGGCCGTGCGCAACCGTCGTGAACCCGGGCAACCGTTGAAGCTACCTCTGTTTCTGGGTCTGCTGATCATCGCGCAGTCAATCCTCGGCATGTGGACTGTCACCTGGCAGCTCAAGCCGATGGTGGTCACGATGCACCTGCTGGGCGGCATGACGACGCTGGCGTTACTCTGGTGGCTGACCTTGCGCCAGGGACACCTGTTGCGTCCGGATACGCCCGAGGTGACGGCTCGGGGTCTGCGACCCTGGGCAGTGGTGATTCTATCGGTGGTCGCTGTTCAGATTGCCCTGGGCGGCTGGGTCAGCACGAACTACGCGGCGCTCGCCTGCACGGACTTCCCCACCTGTCAGGGTCAATGGGTGCCGGACGCCGACTATGACGAAGCCTTCGTGATCTGGCGGGGACTCGGCGTGGACTACGAATTCGGCGTCCTCGATCATCCGGCACGGGTTGCGATTCAGTTCGTCCATCGCATCGGTGCCGTGGTGGTGGCGCTAGCGGTCATCGGCCTCATGATTGCGGTCTGGCGGCGTGCCGCCGGAACCCTGAGTGCCCGCATCGCCGGTGTCATGGGCGTCGCCCTGGTCCTGCAATGGCTGCTGGGTATTGGTAATGTGCTCTACAGCCTGCCCTTGTGGATGGCGGTGGCGCACAATGGCGGCGCCGCCCTGTTACTGTTGAGTGTGGTTGCACTCTGTCATAGTCTGCGACCCCTTGACGGCGCGGGGCGCGGAAGCGCTGCGCCAAAGCCGACCTGACAGGGACCATCATCGTGCAGCAACGCAATGCGCCGGAGAATGCGACCGTGGCTGGCATCGCCGTGAATTGGCAGGACTATTACGAGCTGTGCAAGCCCAAGGTCGTGGCCCTTCTGGTTTTCACGGCGATTGTGGGCATGGTGCTGGCGGCACCGCCGGCCCAGGTTCCCTGGTCGGCGCTGATTTTCGGCAGCCTCGGCATTGGTCTCGCTTCGGCCTCGGCTGCCGCCATCAATCAACTGGTTGATCGTCGCGTGGACGCGCGCATGGCCCGAACCAAGGGCCGGCCGTTGCCCCAGGGCACCATTACCTCACGCAATGCCGTCCTGTTTGCAGGAGGCCTCGGCGTACTCGGCCTGGTGCTGCTGTACGTGCTGGTCAATCCGCTGACCGCCATGCTGACCTTCCTGTCCCTGATGGGTTACGCCTTCGTCTACACCCTGTATCTGAAGCGGGCGACGCCCCAGAACATCGTCATCGGCGGCGTGGC
This sequence comes from Ectothiorhodospiraceae bacterium, assembly GCA_003565775.1. Lineage (GTDB taxonomy): Bacteria > Pseudomonadota > Gammaproteobacteria > Nitrococcales > Aquisalimonadaceae > Methylonatrum. The sequence goes on from PXAT01000189.1 coordinate 31,428, forward strand.
CGGTGCGGCTCCGCCGGTACTGGGCTGGGCGGCAGTGACCGGAAGTGTGGACGCGCATGCCCTGCTGCTGTTCCTGATCATCTTCATCTGGACCCCGCCGCATTTCTGGGCGCTGGCGATTCACCGTCGGGAGGACTACGCGCGGGTCAATATCCCGATGCTGCCGGTAACCCACGGCGTGCCCTTCACCAAACTCCAGATCACGCTGTACACGATCCTGCTGTCGGCAGTCACCCTGCTGCCGTTCGCGCTGCGCATGTCCGGGCCGCTGTATCTGTTCGGCGTGACGCTGCTGAATGCGGTATTCCTGTATTACGCCGTGGCGATGCATCTGTCCGACGACGAATCCCTGCCGATGAAGGCCTTCGGTTACTCGATCACCTATCTCATGGGGGTCTTCGGGCTGCTGTTGCTGGATCATTATCTGCCGCTGATTCTCGCACCGTTTCATGGCTGAATCCTGCGGTGACGGCGTCCGGCCGACCCGCGCGTCCGGTTTCCGGATACCCATTTCCTGATGCCCGATCTCCTGCTCATCGGTCTCGGCATCCTCCTGCTGACCGCCGGTGGTGAAGCGGTTGTGCGCGGCGCCCTGAGTGCAGCGCAGCGGCTCGGCGTCTCCCCGTTGCTCGCCGGCATTGTCATCGTCGGAATCGGGACCTCGTCGCCGGAACTCGTGGTGTCGGTCAATGCCGCGCTCACCGGCCAGCCGGACATCGCCGTCGGTAACGTCGTGGGCAGCAACATCAGCAATGTCCTGCTGATTCTCGGGATTTGTGGCCTGATCCTGCCGCTTGTCACCACCCGGGCGGCGCTGATGCGCGACGGTCTGGCCATGATTGCCGCCAGTGGCCTGATGGTCGCCCTGATGGCCGGCGGCAGCCTTGGCCGGTTTGATGCGCTGTTGTTGTTACTGGCTCTGATGGCCTATCTCGTCTGGGCCTATCGCACGGAACGTTTGGCGCCGAGTGCGGACGATCCGGACCCGTCGCCTGCGGCGCTGCCCGGTGGGGTTCCGCTGTTGCTGCTTGCCTTGTCCGGCGGACTCCTCGTGCTGATCGCCGGCTCCAGCCTGCTGTTGCAGGGAGCGGTGGGCATCGCGCGGGATTTCGGCCTGTCCGAGGCTGTCATCGGACTGACGCTGGTGGCGGTGGGAACCTCGCTTCCGGAACTGGCGGTTTCGCTACTCGCCGTGATGCGCCGTCAGGCGGGCATGGCGGTGGGCAACATTCTCGGCAGCAATATCTTCAACGTGCTGGGGATACTCGGCCTGGCGGCGTTTCTCCAGCCGCTGGAAATGGCGCGACGGATCGTGATTTTCGATCAGTGGGTGATGCTGGGAACGTCGGTATTGCTGCTTGTGTTCCTGTTCCCGGGGTTGCGCATCAATCGGCTGGAAGCGGCCATCCTGCTGGCGGGATACATCGTCTATCTGGGGCTGACTCTGGGCGGGGCGTTCGGTTAGGTTTGCTGTGGCCGGGCGGAGCGCCCGGCGCCGGGCGCCAGAAAAAAGCTCATCGGCGACAGGGCTCGCCATCTGCGTGCAGCGGATGGTATGCCGCTCAGGCTTCGCGGCGGTTGAGGCGGGCGATCTCGGGGTCGTCGGGATCGAAGTCCGTGAGCCGGTACTTCGCGCCGCAGTACATGCAGGTCGCCTCGCCGGTCTTGTGAATCGGCAGATAGATTCGCGGGTGCGAGTTCCACAGGGACATGCCCGGCATGGGGCAGGACAGCGGCATGTCCTTGCGCGTGACGTCGTACCGGTTGGCCGCATTCGGTTCGATCAGATCCTCGCGGTCATGGGTCTGCGGATCAGGCATCGGCCGGTTCCTCCACAAAGCTCAGCCATTCGGAATGCACGTCACGTCGACCCTCGACCTGGTCGAAATACATGCGCTGCAGGCGTTCGGTGATCGGTCCACGGCTGCCGTTGCCGATAGACCGGCCGTCCAGTTCGCGGATCGGTGTCACTTCGGCGGCGGTGCCGGTGAAGAAGGCTTCATCGGCGGTATACACCTCGTCGCGGGTGATGCGCTTTTCGCGCACCGGAAGCTCGATCTCGGCCGCCAGCTTGATCACCGTGTCGCGGGTAATGCCTTCCAGTGCCGAGGTCAGCTCGGGCGTATACAGCACACCGTCGCGAACCATGAAGAAGTTCTCGCCGGAACCCTCGCAGACGAAGCCGTCCACATCCAGCAGCAGCGCCTCGTCATAGCCGCAATCCTCGGCTTCCTTCAGGGCCATCATCGAGTTCATGTAATTGCCGTTGGCTTTGGCCCGGCACATGGTGACATTGACGTGATGCCGGCTGAATGACGAGGTCTTCACGCGGATGCCGCGTTCCATGTTCTCGGCGCCCAGATAGGAGCCCCACTCCCAGGCGGCGACCATGGCATGCGCCTTCAGGTTGTGCGCATGCAGCCCCATGCCCTCTGAGCCGTAGAAGATCATCGGCCGGATGTAGGCGCTTTCCAGTTCGTTGGCGCGCAGAGCGGCGAGGATGGCGTTGTTGATCTCGGCGGGCTCGAACGGCAGACGCATGCCGAGGATCTTGGCCGAATTGAACAGACGCCGTGTGTGTTCTGCCAGCCGAAAAACGGCCGTGCCGCGCTCGGTGCGATACGCGCGAATGCCCTCGAACACTCCCATGCCGTAGTGCAGGGTATGGGTCAGCACATGCACCTTGGCATCACGCCAGGGCAGCATTTCGCCGTCCATCCAGATGACGCCGTCGCGGTCATCCATGGTCATCATTGGTCTCCTCGGCCGCCGGTTCGTCGGTGGCGGTCATCAGTCGGTGCCAGACAGCGGTTACGCCCTCGCGCAGCTTTGCCAGCTCGGAGGCTTCTATACGCGCCTTTCGCTCCTGCAGGGTGGCTCGGTGGATACGGGCCCGATAGGTCCGGTAAGCCTCCACCAGGGTGGTCGCTTCATCGCGACTGAAAAAGCCGGCTTCATTCAGCTCGCCGATCAGACGCACGTTGTCGGTGTAGCGCAGCAGTGCCGGCACCGAACGCGCCCCTGACAGGACGCCGTATTGCACCATAAATTCGATATCAGCGACACCGCCGCGGTCCTGTTTCAGATCGAACACATCAGGCTTGTCGCTGCCTTTCTCGCCACGCATCCGCTCGCGCATGTCGTGCACGTCACGGCGCAGTTTCTCGCGATCCCGCTCCCGCGTGAGGATCTCCCGACGAATTTCCTCGAAGGCTTCGGCCATTGCAGGATCACCCGCCACACACCGGGCTCTCACCAGGGCCTGATGTTCCCAGGTCCAGGCCTTGTCTCGCTGGTAGTCGGCATAGGCCGACAGGCTGGTTGCCAGCAGCCCCGCCCGACCGCTGGGCCGCAGGCGCGTATCGACTTCATACAGAATGCCACCCGCGGTGGTCGCGCCGAGAATGTGGATGATGCGCTGGGCCAGACGCACGAAAAAGACATTGTTATCGACGGCGCGCTCGCCATTGGTCATCTGCCGGTCTCCGCGACTGTCGTGCACGAAGACCAGATCCAGATCCGAGCCGTAGCCGAGTTCCAGGCTACCGAGCTTGCCGTAGGCGATGATCGCGAAGCTCGGTTCCAGGGTCTCGCCGTCCACCACGCAGGTGGGGCGGCCATGGCGTTTCTCAAGATGATGCCAGGCAATGTCGAGTACCTGCTCGAGTACCACTTCCGCGATATCCGTGAGCAGGTCCGACACCACCATCAGCCGGGTGACGCCGGCCACGTCGGCGGCCGCCAGGCGCAGGGTGTTGACCTGCTTGAACTGACGCAGAACCTCCATCTGCTGTTCCAGATCGTCCGGATCCTCTTCCGCGAGGCTTTCCCGCAACTGCGTCTCCAGCGACTTGCGTTCCAGTGGCGCGTAGAGCTTGCGGGGATCGAGCAATTCGCCGAGCAATACCGGCAGTCGGGTAATCAGTCGCGCGATCCACGGGCTGGCGGAACAGAGCTTGACCAGTTGTGACAGGGCCATCGGCCGCTCGGCCAGCAGAGAGACATAGACCGTGCGGCGGACAATCGCCTCGAGCAGATCGATCAGCCGGGCCAGTGTTTCGTCCGGGTTTTCCGTGTAGCCGACCGCGCCCAGCAACAGCGGCATCAGCCGGTCCAGTCGCTGATGCCCGGTGTCGGTGAGAGAGCGGCAGTGACTGCCGTCGCGAAATGCCTGGATCCGTTGAACGGCCTCGTCAGGCTGCTCGAAGCCGCTGTTGGCGAGCAGGGTCCGTGACTCGTCTGCGCTCAGTTCGCGGGCCCAGATATCCCCGACCTCCAGTGTTTCGTGGGGTATCGGCTCGTCCTCGACCTGGGGCGAGGCAAACACCTGATCGAAATGCTCGCGCACGTGACGTCGGTGCATGTCGAGGTCGGCCGTGTAGTCATCCCAGCTTTCGTAGCCCATGCCGAAGGCGAGGCGCATGCGGTGGATGGGCTTGTCGGGCAGTTCGTGCGTTTGCTCGTCCTTGATCGCCTGCAGTCGGTTCTCGCTGCGGCGAAGGAATTCGTAACCTTCCATGAGACCGCGGATGACGAAGCCCGGCAGCGCCCCGGACTCCGCCAGGCATTCCAGGACCGGCATCAGGCGCCGCTGCTGCAGTTCCTTTTCCCGGCCGCCGCGGATGATCTGGAAGGCCTGAGCAATGAACTCCACCTCGCGAATGCCGCCGGCACCGAGTTTGATGTTGGATTCCAGTCCCCGCCGTTCGACTTCCTTGGCGATCATCGCCTTCATCTCGCGCAGTGATTCCAGCGCACCGAAATCCAGATAGCGCCGGAACACGAAAGGCGTCAGCGCATCCATCAGGGCGTTGCCGGCGTCACGGTTGCCACCGACGACGCGCGCCTTGACCATGGCGTAACGCTCCCATTCTCGACCCTGGGCTTCGTAGTAGCTCTCGATCTGGTCGCTGGTCATGACCAGCGCACCGGAGTCGCCATAGGGCCGCAGGCGCATATCGACCCGGAACACGAAGCCGTCGACAGTCTGCGCATTGAGGCTGTTGATCACCCTCTGGCCCAGCTTCATGAAGTACTGGGCATTGTCGCGGCTCTTGTCGCCGTCGGTGTGACCGGGCGCGCTGAAGCCGAAAATCAGATCGATGTCGGAGGAATAATTGAGCTCCTCGCCACCCAGCTTGCCCATGCCAATGACATAGAAGTGTGATTCCTCGCCGTCCGGGCCGCGCGGCACACCGAAGCGTTCCTTGAGCGGCTTCTCGTGCCAGGCCACCGTCGCATCGATGCATGCCTCGGCCAGGCGGGACAGGTCGAACAGGGTCTCGTCGAGGCTGACCCAGCCGGCAAGATCGCGCCAGGCAATCCGGACCATTTCGCGGTTGCGGAAGCGTCGCAGCTCCCGGTCCAGCGTCTCGACATCCTCCAGATCGACGGTTCGCGCCATCAGCGACCGGTACAGGGTGTCGGCGTCGTAAGGCGTCTCCAGATCGCCGCTGCTGACCAGATCCTGCAGCAGGGCATGATCGCGCAGGCAGGAGCGGGCGACGAACGGGCTGCAGGCCCAGACTGCCGGCAGCGACTGGCGCAGCAGCTCGGAATCCGGCAGGTCGTCCACTTCGAGGTAGTCCGACAGCCACTCCGACACCTGTTCGCGGAGGGTGGTCGGCAGACGGGACATGGCACGGTCAATCAGATCGCGGGACACGGCTGGCTTCCACTCGGTTTGATGTGGTCATCACGTTACAGGCAGGGCCGTAGGGCGCCAAGATGCAGACGCATTGGCGAGCTGCGCGCGACAAGGCTGTGTTGGCCGGAAGCTGCGTTAGAATAGGCACACTGGAACTCGGCAAGACGGATGGTTTTCATGCTTATCGTGACCGGCGGGGCGGGCTTCATCGGCAGCAACATCGTGCATGGCCTCAATCAGCGGGGCCGCAGCGACATCATTGTCGTCGACGACCTGCGCGATGGCCGCAAGGCGCTGAACCTCGCCGATCTGACCATTGCCGATTACTACGACAAGGACGAGTTCATCAGTCTGATCCGTGACGGTAAGGATATCGGTGAAATCGAAGCGGTGCTTCATCAGGGCGCCTGTTCCACCACCACGGAGTGGGACGGCAAGTACATGATGGAGACCAACTACCGCTATACGCGGGAGCTGTTTCACTGGTGTCAGAATCGCCGGATTCCTCTGGTGTACGCCTCATCCGCAGCCACCTATGGTGGCGGGCGGGAATTCCGCGAAGAACCGTCCTGCGAGCGACCGCTGAATGTCTATGGCTACTCGAAACTCGCTTTCGATCAGTATTTCCGGCGCTACCTGGATGATCTGCGTGCCCCGGTGGTGGGGCTGCGTTACTTCAACGTCTACGGACCACGGGAACAGCACAAGGGCAGCATGGCCAGTGTGATCCATCATTTCGGTAACCAGATGCAGGAATCCGGCCGGATAAAACTGTTCGAAGGTTGTGATGGTTATGCCGACGGCGAACAGGAGCGCGATTTCGTCGACGTGCGTGACTGCGTTGCAATCAATCTCTGGTTTCTCGAGCACCCCGAGGTCAGCGGCATCTTCAATCTGGGTACCGGGCAGGCGCGGCCGTTCAATGCCATGGCGAGAGCCTTCCTCGACTGGCACGGCCGCGGCGAAATCGAATACATCCCGTTCCCGGAGCACCTGAAGGGGCGCTACCAGAGTTATACCCAGGCCGATCTGACGGCCTTGCGGAATGCCGGTTGCGACCACACTTTCCATGACGTGGAAGCGGGCGTGAAGGCCTATCTTGACGCGGTTTCCGGATAGCGGATTTGTTGCCGTGCAGGGGCGTAGGGTGGGTCAAGCGAAGCGGACCCACGCGGAATTTGCACTATCGACGCGCCCGAGAAAGGCGCCTGGAGTACCGAAATGACGAACTCGATTGTTGATGTGACAGCCGACGCCTACGCCAACCCGGGCGACCAGTTCGAACGGGCGCTGGAGGAAGGCCGCATCCTGCGTTTTCAGCCGGGCATGCTGCCGCTGCCAACCGAAGAGGACATGGATTTCCTGCGCGAGGAAGTCGGTGCGCTGATCACGCTCAAGAACATCAGCTATCACCCGGACGGCGACTACATCACCGGCATGAAAAAGGTGGGCGACACCGAGCAACGCCTGCGCGCCATTCTGCGCAAGTACAGCGACACCGTTAACGGTTTCCTCGGCGCCGCGCTGCCGCATTACGCGCGGAGCTGGCACCAGCAGAAAGTGAATTTCCGTCCGGTGCAGGAGAAGGGGCGCAAGATCAAGCGGCATTCCAACAATGAACTGCTGCATGTCGACGCCTTCCCGGCCGGGGCCACCCATGGTCGTCGGCCCCTGCGCTTTTTCACCAACATCAACCAGACCGAACCGCGCATCTGGCGGATCGCCGAGCAGTTCGATGAGCTGTACAAGGCCTACGCGAAAGAAGCCGGGATTGATCCGAACCTGTCGGTCCGCGGGAATCCGGCCGAACGCGCCTGGTCCGGCGCGCTGGCCGGCCTGGCAAAGCTGGGTCTGCCGCAACTGCAGGTGATCGGCGATACCTCGCCCTACGATCGCGCCATGCGTCAGATGCACAACTGGATGAAGGACAACGATAGCTTCCAGAAGGATCCGAGCCGCGGCGAGGAACTGGCCTTCCAGCCCTTCGAGAGCTGGGCGGTCATGACCGATGCGGTCAGCCACGCGGCACTGTCGGGCCAGCATGCGCTGGTGGCCACGTACTATGTGGAACTGGATGCCTGCCGGCTGCCCGAGCGGGCTCCCTACAACGTGGTCGCGCGCGGAGCCCAAGCGGCCTGATGCAGGCTGCGACCTTTCGCAACGGCCGTATCCGCTACATCTATGACGCCAGTCTGGCGGCACCGCCGGCAGACTGGCTGTTCGAGCCCGCGACACTGGACGAAAACGGTCTGGTGCTGGAGCGCGGCGGCGGTCGCGGCACCGTGATCTTCATCTCCGATCCCTATCAGTCCGGTCAGCAGTGGGCGCTGCGGCATTACATGCGCGGTGGCTCGGTGGCGCGCGTGTTCGGCGACCGTTACTGGTGGAGCGGCCTCGACGGCACACGCGCCTGGCGCGAGTGGCACTACACGTCGCAGCTTTTCGATGCGGGCCTACCCGTGGCCCGGCCGATCGCCGGTCGTGTGGTGCGTGAAGGCCCTTTCTATCGGTCCGACTTCATCACCGTCAGGGTTCCCGGCACCGAGTCCTTCGATGATCTGCTCAGCCGCGGCGAAGTCCCGATGGAAACCTGGCGTGCCATCGGCACAACCATTCGCCGTTTCCACGACGCCGGCGCCTGGCACAGTGACCTGAACAGCCGCAACATCCTGATCGGTCCCGAGCCCGACAGCATCCATATCATCGACTGGGACCGCGGCGAATGGCGCCACGGTCCCGGCGACTGGCGCGAAGCCAACCTCGACCGCCTCAAGCGCGACCTGGAAAAGCGGCTGCGCATCAAGGACGTCTGGGCCTACACCCCGGAAGGTCATGCAGCACTCCTGGCCGGATACGCGGAAAAGCCTCGCAGTTAGCCGATCTGTAGGGTGTGTTGTCGGACAGCAGTCCGGTAACGCACGCGGACCGCAAGCATCGGAGTTCCGCCACGGAAGGGCTATAACGACAACGTTCAGATGATGGCCAACGGTCAACGCGTTGTCCGTGATGAGGCGCATGACAAGTCATTCGATTTCCATGGTCTGGATCGACGCAGGCTCGCCATTCTCGCCCCAATTTTGAGGATAGACACCCGCCGATATCGCGCGCTGCAAGCTGCTGAAAGGCCACAGTGAAGGGCGTTCCACCAGATGGTGTTTGACCGGGTTGAAGTGGATGTAATCCATGTGCCGGTGCAGATCATCCTCCGATTTTATCGCGTGCTCCCAGAATCGGCGTTGCCAGATCGGACGTTCGGATCGCCGGCGCCGTGAGAAAGAAGTTTCAGTAGTCGCCGGGCTTAGCGGCGAGAAACGCGACTTGATCAAGCGCCAGCGTGTGCCGTAGTCGGCGTCCCCCTTGGGGAGAGTCCAGACCATGTGCATGTGATCCGGCAAGATCACGGCCGCATCGATACGGAAAGGGTGACTCCCCAGAACAAACCGAAATGCATCGCGAAGCCTCGTAACGTTATCCGGATGCTCGAAATAGCCGATCCGTTCGTATGTAACCACGGTAAAGAAGTAGGTCCCGCCTGGTATCCGGGCTCTGCGGTAGTAAGACATGCTGCCTCCTTGCGTTTGCATGCCGACGATTTTGTAGGGTGTGTTGCCGGGCTTCGTCCCGGTAACGCACGCCGTGGAATCCTTGAGTTCGCGCGATGCTTTTC
>PXAT01000114.1 GCA_003565775.1 Ectothiorhodospiraceae bacterium
GTGTTATAAAGTACATCGCTAAATTCATTGCTTACGATTTCAAGGATTCCTTTGTCAGCATTGCTTTGCATCCATTCGGTAAAATAATGCAAACGGGAAGGATAGCCATCAATCACTCCATCCCTATATCTAATGCATGACAGTAATTGGGTAAATCGTTCTAAGTCTGTCCGGTTTTCTTTCATAAGAAGTGAAAGAGCTACTGCATATTCCACGAAAGTGGTGCAGTCCACTTCTCTTAAATTCAATACCAGTTGTTCTTCGCCGGGAATTTCCAGGGTGTGCGAAACATAGGGGGTTTTAAGAAAGAACTGTGCTGTACTTATAATTATAGTAGATGTTTCCGAGGAATCTTGCGGTTGCGAAAAACTTTGCTCTAAATGTTGAATAGCTTTGGAAAAAATAAGGCTGTCTTCGGCAAGAACATATGTATTTAAGACCTCACTGGTTTTACATATTAATGGATCGTTATCATTTTTTCCAGTATTTTGGCTCTGTCCGTCTGATACCGACTGGCAACAAACCATAATCATCATGAAAATTAGAAGCATCAGGTTTTTTATCTTTCTCATACCAAGTAAATCTTTTTGTGAAGTTAAGAAAATTATAACCGTATAAAAAAATACAGAGTTTAGAGTTGTGTTTTAAATTGAAAATGAAACTCTACTCTTTCTTTATAGAATCCTAAACCGTTTTTCTGTACCTCCATACCGCAAAGCTCAATACTATAACTGCATAAATACTCAGGGAAATCAGCTCGTTAAGGATGTCCTTCAATCCAGAACCTTTCAGCAAGATCATCCGCATGGCGCGCAATGGATTTAAATTGGTTTTATTGCCCGCTAGTGTCTGCATCCTTCATGATGATGGTGTTCGCCATGGTCGCAATAGTTTGCCTGCAATTCTAGCTTATTATTTAAGAAATCATTAACAAGTTCTTTGGCAGGTTTCGTGGGTGCTCCCACAAAAACATTGATATCTTGCTCATTAAAAAGCTGTATGGCTTTTTGGCCCATTCCTCCTGCTATAACATCAGTAACCTTGTATTCTGATATCCATCGTGGATATAATCCAGGTTGATGTTCAGGCGGTGTTACCTCACTAATGTCAACTATTTGACTGTTTACCACATTAACAATGGCAAATTTCTGGCAATGCCCGAAGTGGGCACAAAGTTCCCCATTCTCCATGGGGATAGCGATTATCTTATTCATATTCATATGGTTTAAAATTGTTTTATTTTAGTGATTTCCGCTCTTTGAGCGTCTTCCCATTCCTTGTCCACCACCTGCTCTCAGGCGTTTTCCTAAACCGCGTCCAAGATTTCCGCGATCTTCTGTTTTATCGGCTTCTTTACATTTTCCGAGCCTGCGGCCCGTTCCGGCTCCTTTGCCTTCAGGTCCGGTTCTGTTCATTCCTGGCATAGTTAAAAAATTTTAATGGTTCAACATTTCAATTATTTCTGAGACCCGTTTACCGGGTTCTTTTACTACGATCATCTGAATCTTCAGGCTGTCAAGTAAGGGTTTGATCTTCATGCCAAATTCACCTGATACAATTTTTTTTGCCTCACGTGAAGCAACTAGTTTAACAGCTTCGGGGCCTGCTCCGTCTTCGGCATCTCTGGCCGGATTGGGTATGAATTCAGTAGATCCGCTTTGTGTATCATAAATAACAAAATATGAACACTTCCCAAAGCGGGGATCCAGTGACGCATCCGGTGAATTTCCTGTGCTTGTTATGGCGATTTTCATTTCTTTTAATTTTCAATTATGTTGATGTCTTTTTCTTCTTTCTCTTCCGCAACTCCTACTTTGTGACCCTTCTTTGCATTCTTCATCCTTTTCAGGATCATTATATTCAAAATTGCTGATGGAATTATTTCCACAAAGCGGACAGGCTTCAACTTTGATGTTTTTTTCCGGATTATTGAAATAACATCCGCAGCCATGACAATTATACCAGTCACTGTCAAAATAAACTTTGCCTCCTTCAATACTTATTTTTCTTCCTTCCACAAAAGCCTTAGCTACTTTTCGCCTGGCTGATGCGTAAATGCGTGTAAAGGTAGGACGGGATACTCCCATTAATTCCGATGCTTGATGATGGTTATACAAATCGTAATCGCATAAACGTAATGCCTCGTATTCCTCGTAGAGCATAATTACCGGCTCATTGTTATCTTTTGGGGCATCAGGTCCGAATGGTTTAAATCCTTTGATTAACGGTGGATTGATAACTTTTCTCAGTCTTTTGTTTCTTGGCGACATTTTATAATGATCATTAGTTCAAAGCAAATATAACGAACAATCGTTCATAATATCAAATTATTTTAGTTAAATTTGCAGAAATAAAAAAAATGGAAAAAACCAATCAAAGTCGCGCAATTTTCCCGGTTCATCTTAATGATAACAAAACCTTGTTTGGTGGCCTTGCCATGAAGTGGATGGATGAAGTGGCTTATATAACTGCCACAAGACATACGGGTAAAAAGATGGTTACAGTTTCTGTTGAATCAGTTCAGTTCAGGAATTATGTGGTATCTGGAGATATCATAGAAATAGAAGGAGTGGTTAGAAGTTTGGGAAAAGTAAAAATAGATGTTGAAGTGAATATCTTAAAAGATGGTTTGCCTTCTGATGAAAAACAAACAGCCATTAAAGGTATTTTTATAATGGCTGCAGTTGATGAAGAGGGTATACCGGTAAGGTTAGTTACCTGAAATCATAATTAATTCGCTTAAAACTTCAACAAATTGTAATAAAAAAATAACCAAACCAGTCCTGCAGCGAAAAGACTGTAGACTGTATAATGAATTTTAGTGCCGGTCTTCCACCATTTTTTCTTCCATTGAACATAAGCATAATACAAAAGGGCCACGATGAGAATGGTTATGAACCAGGGCAGAAGGTTAAGTAATTGGGTTGCAA
>PXAT01000022.1 GCA_003565775.1 Ectothiorhodospiraceae bacterium
CCGGTCGATGGCCTCACCGATCAGCGGCGACAGCGCAAACTGCCATGCCGGCACATCCACCTCGAAACGCTCTCCGTTGCCGGCTACCGCCACCGTGAAGGTCGGCACGGTCCGCACGAAGACTTCACCCGGTGCGTCGAAGATCTGATAGGTGATCCGTATCTCGTAGTGACGTTCGCCGGACTCCTCGGTGGTTTCCACCCGCACCCGCTGCCGCTCCAGACCGCCGGCGAAATTACGCACCGGCGGCAGGCTGCCGGTCTCGAGCTGCAGGCTTTCGTCGACGCGCAAACCGATGCGGTGCTCGAAACGATCCCCGACCACCAGACCATAGGCGCGCGGCCCCACCAGTGTGACCTCGACACCCTCGATCAGGGGTGTCTCCATCCAGCCCAGACCCTGAACCTGACGCGGGGCGTCCTCGTCCCCGGCGAGGACGAACGACTGCGAGGCGAACACCAGAAACAGGGCTGACAACAGAATCCGCACGGGCATGGCTTATCGTTCCGCGAAGTAGGCGTTGATGCGATCCGGCTCGACGCCGTCGCCCAGGAAAAGGGGTTCCAGGCCATGACCGCGAAAGGCTCCGAGCAGCGCCTGACGGCGTTCGGCCGCAGCGCGCTCGAGCTTTTTGCGAAGTCCTGCGCGCAGCCAGACATGCCGCTCGATCCCGGTTTCGGCATCCCGCATCAGCAGGAAGCCACCGCGACGCTGAGGCAACGCCTCGGCCGGATCCCAGACCACGACCGGCACCACGTCATGCATGGAAGTCAGATCCGCCAGGGCGCTGTCGAGCGGATAGGCCGACAGATGGAAGTCCGACACCAGAAAGACCATGCCCGGCGTCGGCGGCAACGCGGCGGCGGCCGCTGCCAGATCCGGTTCACGGGTATCCATCGGCACATGCTCGCGCAGGGTGGCGATGCACTCATTGACCAGCGATTCTCCACGGGTCGGGTGCAAGGCCAGCGCCGATGGCGCCGACTCGCTTGCCGGGACCAGGCCGAACTGATCTCCGGATCGCCAGACGGAAAACGCCAGCGCCTCGACGAAATCCATGGTCAGTTGCCATTTGCGTTCAAGGCCCGGGCACCCCATGGACGCAGACAGATCCAGAACCACATACACAGGGATGCGGCTGTGCTGATTGAAGATATGCACATGCAGCTGCTTGAACGGGTCCTGCACGCTGGAACGCAAGGCAAGGCGGCGCGGGTCCGGATGTTCCAGCAGGCTCACCCGATCCCGGAGTTCGTGCCCGGCCCCACCGGACAGACCCTTGTGCGCCCCCGGCATCAGGCCGCGCGGGCGGAACCCGGGGCGATAGTCGAACTCCCGGGTGGCGGCGACCGACCAGCCGCCACTGGTCACGGTGACGGCACCCGCTGGAGGATCGCTTCGCTGAGCTGCGGCCCCAGCACCTCGCGCCGCCGCTCGTAGGCCGGCGTGAAGAACAGCCGATGCGTCATGACCTCGGGAAAGATTTCGCGCACATCGTCGGGCAGGACGTAATCCCGGCCGGAGAGCCATGCGGCGACGCGGGCGGCGCGGATCAGCAGGCTGACCCCGCGCGGACTGGCGCCGGCGACCATCAGCCGATCCATGTCGACGTTGTCCAACGCAATGCCGGCCGCTGCCGGATGACGCGTCGCCTCCCACAGCCGCAGGCCATAGTCCTGCAACGTCTCACTGATCGAAACGGCGGACTGGATACGCGGCGCCAGTTCGGCCAGCTGCTGGTAGGGAATGCGGCCGGTGGGCACGCTGGCGATCAGCTGATCCACATCATGGAAACGGCTGTCGAACATCAATGCTCGCCGGTCGGCCAGCGACTCCGGCGGTCGCACGTTGATTTCCATCAGGAAGCGATCGCGCGCCGCCGACGGCAATTCGAATGTCTCTTCCTTTTCCACCCGGTTGCGGTCGGCAAAGACCTGCAGATGCGGAAAACGGTGCTCGCGGTTGAAGGCCGTGAGCGTGCGCTCCTCCATCACCCGCAGCAGCAACGAGTGGACCTGTGGCCGCGCCCGGTTGACCTCGTTGAAGAAGAATACGGACAGATCCTCACCATGCTGCAGCAGCGGACCCGGATCGACACGCGGCTGACCATTCTCGTCCAGGTAGGTGTGATAGATCAGGTCATGGGGCAACAGATCGATGGTGCCTTCGAGGCGCTGATAGCCGCCGCCGATGCCCTTCGACAGCGCGCGCAGCAACGTCGTCTTGCCGACCCCGACATCACCTTCCAGCAGGACGTGACCACGGGCAAACAGGGCAATCAGCAACAGCCGGATCGGCCGCTCGTGCCCGACCACGGTGCCGCGCATATCGCTTTCCAGCGCCAGGGCACTGTCCCGCCACTGGTCCAGCTCCGAGAGGGTTCTGTTATCCATGCAAGCCTGTCCTGACACGAGAGCGGGGTCCGGCAAGGTGCCGCACACATCGCCGGCGGATTTTGCGGTGCACCATCTCAGGGCATCGCGGCGCTTTATGCTTCCTTATACCACCGTCGGCTATTTCCTTGTCAAATCCTAGACAAGAATGATACACGCGGCGTCACGGCGAATGCGGCGAGCATGCTTTCCCTGACGACCACATTCCGTGAGAATCGGGCTTCCCAAAAGCGACCGGGGCAATCTCTTCATGCGCGCCATCTTCCTGATCGACAATGGCTCGCTCCGTCCGGCAGCCACGTTCAACCTGCGCCGGGTAGCGCGACTGCTGGCCGAGCACACGGCGCTGACCGTGACACCGGCCTCGCTGCTGCATTCCCACAAGATCCCGTCGGCCGATCTCGAGGGCATCCCCGCGCCAACGCTGGCGCCTTGCGTCACAAGGGCGGCCCGGGCCGGCGCCACCGAGGTGGTCGTGGTACCGCTGTTCTTCGGACCGAGCAAGGCACTGACGGATTA
>PXAT01000182.1 GCA_003565775.1 Ectothiorhodospiraceae bacterium
AGCGATGAACCCACTTGTACACGGTCTTGCGTGACACCCGATGGGCATCAGCCACCGCTGTCGGTGAGTGTCCATCATGTAAATCCAGCAGGATTCTGGCGCGGGTCGACAGACCTTGGCGAAGCGTTGTGGAACGAAGCCAACTGTTCAGCGCACGGCGGTGTTTGGCAGGCAGGGAAATCAAACAATGGGCTGCTGTTGTCATGCGCGCAGCATAGCAAAAAAGCACCATCGTTACCTAACTTTCCGCATGGCCCACTAGGCATGAAATCCAGAAGCGGTCTTGAATTAATTATTCGCTTGAATGCCAGAACAGGGTGATAACGGGGGGCGGGAGCCACTAATTTGCGTTTTGCGCGCTCTGATGCTACAAAAGTCACTTGGTAAGAGTGGGTTCTCGTCTGGGGATTAATAATGCGTGATCGTTCAGAGTTTCGGCTTGGCTGTGCCAAGTTATTCAATTCTTTGGTGTTGTTGGCGGTTTTGCTGTGGGCCGGCTTGTTGCTGCCCGGCAACGTCGGGGCGGAAGGCCCGATAGCTGCATCGGGGGATCAGCAGGAACCCTCCACGCCGCCGTCTGCGGAAAACGGCGAGCCGATGCCGGGGGAGCAGCGCGAAGATCTCTATCTGGACCCCAGGTGGCAGGATTTTTATGCGCGTTTCCGAGATGAGGAATTGGATCAACCGCGCGACCATCGTGATCGGGATACGTTGTCGCGGGAATTGCATGACCGCTTTGCTCCGCAGCCGGACTCTCCACCCAGGTTTGAGTATCCGCGTGAGGACGAGCCCACATCAGCCAGCCGGGCAACAGGAGATGGTGACGGCGCAATCGAAGGATTTCTTACTGGAGAAGATGGTGCCATCATTCAGGGTGCCTGGGTCAATCTTCATGACGAAAACGGCCGTGGTCTGGCTGGGCAACGAGTCGATGAGACCGGCTTTTTCAGCTTCAGTGATTTGCCGGCTGGGGAATACCGCATGTGGATTGACCCGGACGCCGACTATCTGCAGCGGGTTTATCCAGATCGAGATTGCGTGCGCTACTGCCGGGTCGAGGACGGTGACCCCATCGTCCTTGGAGATGGTGAGATCAAGCAACTCGACATCACTCTGACACGGGGTCTCAGCATTTCGGTCGATGTTTTTGATCGCGACGAGCCCGACTTTTCCATCAAGGAAGTATGTTTTGACCTGTTTGCGGCAGACGGCGAGCGCGTGAGTTGGCGCTGCCGAAACGACGCCGGTGGAAGCTTCGTGCTGCCCGCGGTGTTGCCCGGCGATTACAAACTGGTGGCTGCCCCTGTTGGCGCGTTCGATTCTTACGTGCGCACGATCTATCCCGATGTGGCCTGCGGATTTCGCTGCCGGGTGGTCGAGCAGGGAGACATCATTCATGTGTCTCAAGACGATATCGATTCCGGCCAGCCGTTTGACCTTGAAGTCGGATTGATAGAGGGCGGTATTTTGACGGGATTGCTTGAAGACAGGGCCGGGGAAAAACTCGACGGCTGGGTCGAAGTGTTGAACAGCGACGGTGATTGGGGCTTCGGATTCGGTCACATTGCTGACGGAGAGTTTTCTCTTAATGGAATGCCCGCGGGGACTTACAAAGCGATTTTCCGATCAGAGGGGTTTATTGACCAACTCTACAGGGGCATACCCTGCCCTGATTTCAACTGCGATCGCGAGTTCGGTGGACAGACCTTCCAAATCGAGCAGGGTGAGTTGAAGGAGCTGGAAACGGTGATCATGGAGCCTGGTGCGACCTTGGAGGGTCAGCTGACGGGCAGTGATGGCAGTGTTGTCGAATCGGCATGGGTCGACCTGTATGACGCGTTCGGGAATCGGCTTACCGCTCGGCGGGTGAATGACGAGGACGACGGTTTCTTCCGTTTCACCGGCCTGGTGGAAGGGGAATACCGCCTGTGGATCAACCCGGATGCTGATTACCTTCCACGGCTTTATGCGAACAGAGACTGTCCTGGGTTCTGTCCTCGCGAAGAAGGTGACCCGATCTTCCTGGGCGAAGGCGAGTCCAAAACGATTGATATCGAGCTGACCCGAGGGCTCAGCCTGTCTGTCAATCTGTTTGATCTAAACGCTCCGGATCTGTCCATCGAACAAGCGTGCCTGGATCTATTCACCGTCGAAGGTGAGTTTGTAAGGGGGCGCTGCATGAACGACGCCAGTGGTAGCTTCCGGCTGCCGGCGGTGTTGCCCGGTGAGTACAAGTTTCTGGTTATTCCCGTGGGGACGTTTGATAACTATGTACGTACGCTCTATCCCGATGTGGCCTGCGGCTTTCGCTGTCGGGTGGCCGAGCAGGGTGAGATCATTCAGATTTCTCAGGACGATATCGATTCCGGACAGCCGTTTGAACTCGACGTCGGATTGGTAGAGGGCGGTGTTTTGACGGGAACGCTTGAAGATGGTGATGGCGAAAAGCTGGACGGCTGGGTTGAACTGCTAGGCAGCAACGGACAATGGGGTTTCGGAAGCAGTCGGGTCGAGGGCGGGGAGTTTTCCATCAAGGGAATGGCATCAGGCACCTACAAAGCGGTGTTTCGATCAGAAGGATTTATTGACCAACTCTACAAGGGCATCGCCTGTCCTGATTCTAACTGCGACCGCGAGCTCCTCGGGCAGACCTTCGACATCGAGCAAGGTGAATTGACGGAGCTGGAAACGGTCACCATGGTGCCGGGCGCGACCCTGGAGGGTCGGTTGACGGGTAACGACGGCAATGTGGTCGAACGGGCTTGGGTGAATCTGTATGACCCGGTCGGAAATTGGGTCGCCTCCCGACGGGTTGAATATGACGGGTTTTACCGTTTTACCGGCATGGTGGCGGGGGAAAACCGGATGTGGATTGATCCGGATGCCGACTATCTGCCCCGGCTCTA
>PXAT01000073.1 GCA_003565775.1 Ectothiorhodospiraceae bacterium
ATCCCGGTGCCAGTTCCGAGGTGATCGCCGAGTCCGTCGCGGCGCCGCTGGAACAGGAGATCAATGGCGTCGATGACATGATTTACATGGAATCGACCAGCACCGATGCCGGTTCGCTGAGCATTACCGTGTCCTTCGATCTGGGCACCGACCCGGATCAGGCAACGATAAATGTGAATAATCGCGTGCAGGCGGCGCTGCCACGCCTGCCGCAGGCTGTCCGTGACCAGGGCGTCCGGGTCGAAGCGCGCTCCACCAGTCTGTTGCTGGTGCCGGTTCTGAACTCACCCGACGGCCGTTACGACTCGCTGTTTATCGGGAATTATGCGCTGCTGAACGTCCTCGACGAGCTGGTCCGTCTGCCGGGGGTCGGTGATGCGGCGCTGTTCGGCGCGCAGGACTACGCCATGCGGATCTGGCTGCGGCCGGACAAGATGGCGCAATACGATCTGACACCGAGTGACATTGCAGCGGCGCTGCGCGAACAGAACGCGCAGTTCGCTGCCGGGCGCATCGGCGCCGAACCGTCGAGCGAGGGCCAGGCTTTCACCTTCTCGGTCACCACCCGGGGCCAGCTGGACGATGCCGAGGAATTCGAGCGGATCATCCTGCGTTCGGACGAGGAGGGCGGCACGCTGCGGCTTGGCGACGTCGCCCGGGCCGAGCTCGGCGCCCAGGACTACAATTTCAGCGCGACCTACAACGGTGAGCCGACCATACCGATTGGTATCTACCTGCAACCGGGCGCCAATGCGCTGGACACCGCCAACGAGGTTCGTCAGGCGCTGAGCGCGATCAGTGAGCGCTTTCCCGAAGGCCTCGAATACACCATCGCCTACGACACCACCGAGTTCGTCGAGATCTCCATTCGCGAAGTGTTCATCACCTTGCTGATCGCGATCAGCCTGGTGGTGCTCGTCACCTTCCTGTTTCTGCAGCACCTGCGGGCGACGCTTATCCCGGTGGTGGCAATTCCGGTCTCACTGATCGGCACGTTTGCCGGCATGCAGGCGCTCGGCTTCTCGATCAACCTGCTCACCCTGTTCGGCCTGGTACTGGCGATCGGCATCGTGGTCGACAACGCCATCATCGTCATGGAGAACGTCGAGCGCCTGATGAAGGAGAAAGGCCTCAACGCCCGCGATGCCTCGGTCGAGACCATGCAGCAGGTCGCCGGGGCAGTGGTGGCGTCGACGCTGGTCCTGGTGGCGGTGTTTGCGCCGGTTGCCTTCCTCGGCGGCCTGAGCGGCGAGCTCTATCGACAGTTTGCCGTGACCATCGCCGTCTCCGTCGTCGTGTCGGGTGTCGTCGCACTGACGCTGACGCCGGCCATGTGTGCCTTGCTGCTCGACAAGCAGAAGCACACGGTTTCGAAACCCTTTGCCTGGTTCAACGCAGGCTTCGAGTATCTGACACGCGGTTTTGTCGCCACGGTTAGCTTCCTGCTTCGCCGCTGGATCGTCGGCCTGACCCTGTTCTTCGCGTTCTGCGTCGGCACCGTGCTGCTGCTCGACCAGATGCCGTCCGGGCTGGTGCCGCAGGAAGATCAAGGAGTGGCGCTGGTTGCCGGACAGTTGCCGCCGACATCGTCGCTGCCGCGCACCGAGGAAGTGCGACAGCAGTTGACCGACGCCTTGCTGGAAATCGACGAGGTGCAGCAGTTCACGGCCTTCGCCGGCTTCGACATCATCGCCTCCAGCCTGCGCACCAATTCGCTGGTCGGCTTCGTCAATTTTACCGACTGGTCGGAGCGCACCGCACCGGAACAACATGCCCAGGCCCTGACCGGACGGATCATGGCGGCCGGTGCGGAGATCGGCGGAGCCAACATTTTTTCCTTCCTGCTGCCACCGATTCAGGGCATGTCGCTGACCGGCGGCGTCGAGGGTTATCTGCAGGTTCGCGGCGAGGCCACTGCGCAGCAGGTCAGCAGCCTGGCCAATCAGGTGGTCGAGAAGGCCAATGCGCGTCCCGAGCTGACCAATGTACAAAGCTCGCTCGACGCCAGCATCCCGCGCTACAACGCCGAGGTTGATCGGGAGAAGGCCAAGGCGCTGGATGTGCCGATCGACCGGATCTTCGAGACCATGCAAAGCACGTTCGGCGCCTTGTATGTCAACGATTTCACGTATCAGGGCCGGCTCTGGCGGGTGAACATTCAGTCGGAGGCCGAATTCCGCGGCCAGCCCGAAGACATCCGCCATGTGTTCGTGCGCTCGGACAGTGGCGACATGGTGCCACTGAGTTCCCTGGTGACCCTGGACCGGCAGAGCGGGGCGGACCTGCTGGACCGCTTCAATCTGTATCAGGCGGCACAGATCCTGGGTGACCCGGCGCCCGGTTTCACCTCGGCCGAAGCCAAGGTCGCGCTGGAAGCGGTTGTCGCCGAGCTGGACAGCGACCGGGACACGGTCTTCGGCTGGATCGGCGAGGCCTATCAGCTGGACGTGGCGGCCGGCGCCGGCGGTGCCGCGTTTGCTCTCGGTCTGCTCATGGTGTTTCTGATCCTGGCCGCCCAGTACGAACGCCTGACTCTGCCTCTGGCGGTGCTGACCGCGGTGCCGTTCGGTGTCTTCGGCGCCGCCGTCTTCGCGCTGGTCAGAGGTTTTCCCAACGACATCTATTTCCAGGTGGCGCTGCTGGTGTTGATCGGGCTGGCCGCGAAGAACGCGATTCTGATCGTGGAATTCGCGGCCCAGAACCGGGCTACCGGCATGAGCTCGACGGAGGCCGCGCTGGCGGCGGCCCGTCAGCGTTTCCGGGCCATCGTCATGACCGCGATGACCTTCATCATCGGCACGCTGCCGCTGGTCTTCGCCAGCGGCGCCGGCGCCGCCAGCCGGCAGGAAATCGGCACCGCCGCGGTCGGCGGGATGATCGCCGCCAGCACCCTCGCGCTGCTGTTCGTACCGCTGTTCTACAAGCTGTTCGAGGATCTCGCGACCTGGCGCATCGAGCGCAAGGAACGAAAGGAGCAGGGCGATGCCGCTTAAGGAAACGCTGAAGTTTTCACGCGTCGGCGCCCGAGACCGGTCTTGGCCATCTGGCAAGGCGCGGTGCCGGTTCGGTAGTGGCTCTACCAGGCTGTTGGCGCAACGCCGCCAGGGGCCGAAACCGGCCGAGGTCTTCGACTTGGGCCGCATTTTCCCCGAATGCGGCATTGCGCTGCTTGACCGCAGAATGACTGCGGCGCTGCGCAGCGCGTCTTGCCTCGGAAAAAATGCGGCCTCCAACGCGGGCACGCGAATAAATCAGTGTTTCCTTAAGTTGATGACGCTGGTCGCACTCAGCGGACTGCTGGCCGGCTGCGCCGTGGGGCCGGATTACGAAGCCCCGCAGCAGGAGTTGCCGACCGACTGGCAACAACCGCTCCTCAGTCAGGCCGAGCAGGAAGAATGGCAGGACTGGTGGACACGCTATGAAGACGACTCATTAAACACGCTTGTTTCCCGTGCGGTAGATGACAATCTTGATATTCGACTTCAGGTCGAGCGCGTACAGGAATCACGCGCACGTCTCGGCCTTGCCGATGCCAATCGTCTACCGACCCTGGACGCGCAGGCCGAGGCCATGCGCACACGACCGTCGGCGGCGGAACTCGGCATCGACGACGATGCGTTCGGCCTCGGTGATCCACGGAACCTGTTCTCGATCACCGGTGTTCTCGGCTACGAAGTTGACCTGTGGGGACGGCTCGGGCGGCAGCAGGAGTCCGCAGAGGCCTTCCTGCAACAATCATATTTCAGCCATGAAGCCGTGCGTCTGGCAGTGATCGCCGATGTGGTGATTGCCTACGTCAATCTCCGCAGCGCGCAGGAACAACTGAGTATCACCGAGCGCACGCTTGCCTCTCGGGAGCGTGCCCTGGAACTCGAGGAGATCCGTCATGAAGGCGGCGAGGCCGATGCGTTGGCCGTACGCCAGGCCCGCGCGCAGCTGGAAACCACGCGTTCCCGGATTCCCGGTTTGCAGGAACAGATGCGCCTGCAGGAGAGCGTACTCGGCAGCCTGATCGGGCTGTCGCCGGCGGACCTGATGGCGGATCTCGACGTCGGGGAGGGCGGGCTGGCAGACCTTCGGCTACCCGAGTCGATTCCAGCCGACCTGCCATCCGAAATCCTGCGGCGCCGGCCCGACATCCGCGCGGCGGAGGCGGAACTGATGGCGGCAACCGCGGATATCGGTGTCGCGCAGGCGGACCGACTGCCGCGAGTCAATCTGATGAGCTTTCTCGGAACCTCGGCCACGACAACCGGTGATCTGTTCAGCGATTCCTCCGAAACCTGGGGGCTGGGTGCCTCGGTCGCGGGGCCGATTCTGGACTTCGGTCGTGGTCAGGCCCGGGTTGCCACTGCCGAATCCGTGCGTGATCAGGCCGAAACCCGTTATCGCAACACCGTCAATCAGGCGTTTCGCGAGGTCCGCGACGGATTGATCCTTTACGAAGCATCAGAGGAACGAGTGCAGGCTATCGAGTCCCAGGTCGCTGCCGTCGACGAGGCACGTGCGCTGGCGCGTCTGCAATACGACGAAGGTCTGGTCGGACTGCTCGACGTGCTCGATGCCGAACGTACGCTGCTGGAGGCGGAGCTCGGGCTGAATCAGGCGATTCGTGATCGACTGGCCGCGACGGCAACCCTGTTCAAGGCGCTTGGTGGTGGGTGGCAACTCGATCCAGGGAATGATCTGCTGGGCAAGAAGGACGGGGCTGAGTAAGCACGGATAGGGGGCAACAGCGGTGCCAAAACGCACAGTGGTGCCGCTGTTCGGGCCATCCGCAATGCCGATGGTCGGTGGCACCCACAGGGTACGGACCGCGCGGGCGTCGCGTAGGAGTGATCGCCGGAAACCCGCGGCATGACTGGCAAGCGGCTGGAGATACCTGCGGCTTTGGGCCCGGTCGAGGGTAACGATCTGGGGAGGCGGTCCTTTGCGGCATCGCCAGCGCAATTCAGCGAGACAGGGTTTCCGAGCCTTGAAGAGGTCCAGCAACGCCTCATAAGGGCCGCTCTGACTCGCTGCAACGGCAAGATAGAAGGCCCGGGTTTAGCCGCAGATTTGCTGGTCGTCAACCCGAATACGCTCCGATCGAAGATGCGCAAATTCGGTATCCGCGTCACCCGGTCTGTTTGACCCATTTGAGGCACCGCGCCTTGCCGAGCTGCCAAAATAGACTCGAGCGCCAACGCGGAATCAATCAGTGTCTCCCTGACGATTTAGCTGCCCCTGGTTTTTGCCACCGGCGCGGGCGCTGCCAGCCGACAGGAAATCGGTACCGCGGCAGTTGGCGGCATGACCGCCGCCAGTACGCTTGCGCTGCTGTTCGTGCCTCTGTTCTATCTACAAGCTTTTCGAGGGCCTCGTCACCTGGCGCAACGACCGCACGCGCTGGTTGCCCGTGCGCTGGAGACGTGCTGGATGCAGAACTTGGTCTGAACCAGGCTGCTCTTGATCGCCTGGCTGCCACCGCGGCCTTGTTCAAGGCCCTGGGCGGTGGCTGGAATTACGAAATGACCACACGATAGCGCCCGGCACTCAGAAGGCGCCGGGCGCACGGCGCAAATCTTCAGTCCTCAATGGTGTCCAGCAGGCGTTCCGTATGAGCCAGCAGGGCGTCATAGAGATTTCGGCTGCGCGTCTCCGTCTCTGTCTCATCCCAGCCATCCGGACGGTCAAATGCATCGCCGACGCGATACGCATTACCAAGCGCCATGACGAATGCTGCCATGGTCTCCGTGTCGGTGGCACCATCAATGCTTGCACCGTCGACGAAGGAAATGCGGTTCATCACGCGACCATCCGTCAGGTGATAATCCAGGCCCCCGGCGAGCAGCCGATCGGTGAGTTCGCCAATCCCGTCGCGTAGCTCGGGACGACGATTTTCCAGGAATTGGCTGGTGCCATCCTGTTCACGTATCAGGCTGAAACCGCCGGTCAGGGCATGGACGAACCGCCATTGCGCGGCAACGTCCACATCCAGCACGGCGGGGTGGGCGACACCATTCCGGAAACGGATGCGAGCGGGCATCCCCCAGTCCTGCACCACCAGATCGCTTTCAATAACGCCCTCAAGTGTGTCGGCTATGCGATCGAACAGGGCAGCCGCTTGATCCCGGTCGTCGTCATCGCCGAACATGTACAGCACTTCATAGATACCCTTGTGCCCGCGGATCAGCGCACCGAACTCGTCCAGACCCCATGTGGTGCCGTCGAAACGGTACATTCCGCTATCATCGTCCCAGGCCCCGTCCAATGTGTCGGCCAGGACGCGCGCTGCGTCCAGCAACGCGTCCAGACCGTGGCCCATGGCACGTTCCATCGCCGATTCGGAGAGCTCGCCCATGTCGTCCGAACCACCGGGCTTCTGCCAGCGAACCCAGCCATAGGCGACCCCATGGAACGCATCCAATCCCCAGGCCATGCTCTCGTTGGTGACTGTATCGCGACTAAGGTCACGAAACGCGCCGTCCACGAACTGATCGTCTAGCAATTGCTGGGTCAACAGGGTGAGGAGCGGTGAAACCTCCAGGGTCAGACGATCATAGAGGCCATGGTCCTCGAATCGACCCGCACTGTGGTGCATGTGGTAGGCGTAGACGGCGCTGGCGTAGGCGCGAGGACTGGCTTGACTGTCGTCGTTCAGACCCGCGCGCAGTCGGTTATCCGCCACCAGATCGTTTGCCGCAACCTGCACCAGGTTCAGCCAGACTTCTGCAGTCCGTGCCATCGTCTCGTCGGCCAGGGAGGCATCGTAGTCCGGATGCCCCATTTCACTGTCCCTCAACGTTCGGCCGGCGACCGTGAGGCCGCCCATCACGTCGAACAGCCGCTCGGCCCGCATTTCCTCGGTCGACGCCGTGCTCCCGTCCGCGTCGATCCCCGATCCGACCGGCACTGCCGCTGCAGCGGCCGAGAGCAAGAACAAGGTCAGCCCAATGGTGGCAAGGAAAGGAATCCTGCAGTGCGGTCTTGTCAGAGACATTAAACACTCCTGGTTTTTTCACGGGTTTGATGGAGGCTATCGACGGTTTCAGCGAAGGCGTATGCCAACAGAGATCGTTGATTTAGAACGTTAAGAAATATCCGCAATCCCTCGTTGGATCAACTGATTCTGCGATTAGCAGGCCAGTCGGAAAACGCCAGGAAATACAAAAACACTAAGTTCACCATCGGGATGAGGATCAAAAAGCTGAGCCACCCCGAAAACCCGGCTTTGCTGCATATCCGCCAGAACGGGACGACGACAACAGCCGCCATCAACAACATCCAGAGGAGGTGCCCAGCAAACATTCCATCGCCCATCATCATCTTCCAGCCTCCCGTTTCGCCATTCGTCAGTCTACTGATCCCGCTTTTTACCAGCATCCGAGTGGCAACTTGTAGGGCAATCCGTCTACCGGGCAATGAATGCGGGCAGGGGAAAGCAGAGACACAGTCCTTTACATGCTTGATCACTGACAAGAAAAAGGCATTGGCCGACCGTTGCTATGCTTACTTAGCGGATAAGGAGGCATGCCCAGCGTTCGATCCCCAACATCCAGTGACGTAGGGCTTAACGACGCTCGTTTCTCCCGGCGTTCACGACAAACGGCCCCTGATTCGGGCCGGTATGAAGCATACGTTTCGGGAGGCTCTTACATGACGGCGATGACGATGAATTACGGTTACAAGGCAGCATTAGGGCTGGTCCTGCTTCTGGGAGCAGGCACGGTGGGGATCGCTGGTGCCCAGGGCATGATGGGCGGCGGCCTGCACGGCGGAGGGCAGGGCAGCATGATGCAGAACTGCCCGATGATGGGCGGCGACTCCGGCGGCATGCAGGGCATGATGGGCCCCGGCATGGATATGTCCGGTACGGGCATGCACGAGGTATGGGTATGATGCAAGGGTTGGATCTCGATGACGAGCAGCAGACCAGGATGCGCGAACGTCGCAGCGAGCACCGTCACCAGCAGTTCAGTCGTATGGCCGAGATGATGGACCTGCGCGAGGAGATGCACGCCCTGATGCGCGCCGAGCGGCCCGACCGCGGATGCGGTGCGGGAACTCCACGGCCGAATGGCCGAAATTCACGGCGACATGATGGCCGATCGCATCCGCCTGCGGAACGACATACAGGACATGCTTACCAACGAACAGCGCCGGCACATGCGTGAGCACATGCAGGAGGAACGCCGTGGGATGGGTGACGAGCGGAGTCGTGCGGTTAGTCACTGCCGAAAACGACGTGGCTGGGTTGCCGGGGGAGACTGGATTGACAACGGGACTGCCCCGGCAACACTCTCAAATTCCGCTTTCAGGTCTGATATCGAGAAAGTTTCCTTTGAAACTGGATTCTCCACCAAATGGTCATCTGCGCCCACGAACCAACATCAAGAACTGCGTATAATGTATATTATGTTAAATTACTGGTAGGCCTCCAGCCTGTCTTGTCGAGCGACTGTGTGTGAAGTTGCACTGAAAATGAGAATGCAGGATAGCGTGAGAATGCCGTTTCGCGGACTCCGCCCTCTCGTTGCTGCCTTTGGGCCGACCAGCGGACCTGAGCAGTAGACCGGTTCATACTTCGGAGTCACTCGCGCCATCGGTTAGCCCAAGTGCTCCTTCTTAGGCTCAATAGTTCCAGTCCTTTCGGGACAGCAGTGCCTTGTTCAGCGCATCCCGGCGCAAACGCCAGTCCGGCATGAAGTGATCCATCAATTATCGAAATCGTTCCGTATGGTGACGTTCCAACAAATGAACCAGGTCGTGCAACAGTCTGTTCCCGATTATCCGAAGATGGAGCCCCGAGGTCCGACCTGCCTGCGCGACGCGGTGTTGCGCGCCCTCCCCCGGAATCTTTCCGACTTCCGATACGTGCTAAATCGTCAAATAGGTCAAACAGACCGGATGACGCGGATACCGAATTTGCGCATCTTGGATCGGAGTGTATTCGGGTTGACGACCAGCAAATCTGCGGCTCCACCGGGGCCTTCTATCTTGCCGTTGCAGCGAGTCAGAGCGGCCCTTATGTGGCGTTGCTGGATCTCTTCAAGGCTCGGAAAATCTGCCTCCCCGCAGTCAACGATTTGGCGGACGGCTTCGTCCTTGAACTCCGTTGAGTAACGTTGAAGGTGTCTACGGCACCGGGGGACGTCCAGTACGCCATCGCACAGATAAGAACTCTCCCATGACACATGCTCAACGGGGTAGAACCCACGCTCGCGACGCCCCCTTAAACCTCAGTAACGTGGAGCCTCAACAAGTGGCCGACCAGAACAGCGTGATCGCCTTCTATGATGAAAGGATGCTGGCTCATGAACCGGATATTGATGTGCCCTTTCTACCGGGGCGCATGGACAATCGAATCCGCTCACTTCTGTCTGGCCTGGGGGTCCCCTGGACGTATCCCGAACACCCCGCCCGGCTCACCGCCATCCGGCACTTGCTGGAACTCGAACCGGTCCCCGGCGTGACCTTCGAGACCGGCATGCCAGCAACTCGCGAGCAGCTAGGCCGCGTCCACACCAACTCCTATCTGGACAGCATCTACCAGCTGCGCGGCGAGAGCGCCTGGCTGGACGACGATACCACGGCCGTGTCACCCGGCAGCGTCGATGCCGCCGAAGTTGCCGCCGGCACGGCGATCGCTGCCGTCGAGGCGGTGGTAGAGGAGAGAGCCGAGAGCAGCTTCGCTCTGGTAAGGCCCCCCGGCCATCACGCTGAACCCGTGCGCGCCCGCGGCTTCTGCCTGTTTAACAACGTGGCGGTGGCAGCAGCTCATGCCCAGGCGGCGCTGGGCTGCCAGCGCGTCATGATCGTCGATTGGGATGCCCACCACGGAAACGGTACCCAGGACATCTTCTGGGCCGACCCGGATGTATTATTCTTCGATATCCATCGTGCGGCCCCCTTCTATCCCGGCACGGGGAGTCTCGAGCAGGTCGGTGTGGGCCTCGGAGAAGGCACCATCGTCAATGTTCCTCTGCCTGCCGATGCCAATGACGCCGCCTATCTCAAGGCGTTCCGCGAGATCCTGGTACCGGCGGCCAAGTCGTTCCGCCCCGACTTGATCCTTGTCTCGACAGGATTTGATCCCCACACCCATGACCTGGCGTTGAATGTCTCCTATGACGGCTTTGCCACCATGACCGGGATTTTACAGAGGCTGGCACGCCAGCAGTGCGGGGGAAGGCTGGTCTTCGTGCTTGAAGGCGGCTACAACCTGATATCGCTGGCACACGGTGTCCGGTCAGTGCTTCAGGTGCTGGCCGGCGACGAGCCACCGGAACCCGGCCTGCGCGGCCTTGCCGAGGTGGAGGCCGCGCAGACTTTTCATCGCGGGGCATTCATCACCGAACTGGAAGCTGCGGCGGCTCCCCCGGTGGCCGGTCAGGACGGGCAAAAAAACACGACATGAGCTAAACGGCCGCCCCACTCCCCTTGGCACTCCACCACTAGCCAGTTACGGCCATCGGGGGCCAAGCTGTCTAGCGGTCGTCCCTCCCATCGAGGGGGGCTCGATTGAGGAACCATGCGATGGACGTAACTCTGAAGACCATCACCAGGGAAAACTTCGAGGCCGTCATTGCGCTGGAGTTGCCGACGTCACAAAGAGGATATGTGGCTAACAACGTATACTCCATTGCCGAATCGAGCGTCCATCCGACCTATCAGCCTCGCGCCATCTATTCCGGCAGGGTAGTGGTCGGCTTTCTCATGTACGAATCTTTCCAACACGGGGACCAGCTGCCTGCCTACAACATCTTCCGTCTCATGGTCGACCGACGCCATCAGGGAAGAGGCATAGGGCATAGGGCCATGCAGTGCATGCTGGACGAGATCAGGGCACATGGCCCCTTCGAGAAGATCTCGATCTGCTATGTGTCCACCAACCAGGTCGCCCGAGACTTCTACGCCAGTTTCGGTTTTCAGGAGACGGCGCTAAGCGAGGAAACCGGCGAGGTGAGCGCCGAGATCCGTGGGTGACGAGGACCGACCCTCCACCGACGATTTAATATAATGAGTAGAGCCAGACGCTAGCCGCGGAACAGAAATATCAATGCTTGCCGCGATAGACCACGATCATCTGCCAGTCGTGATCATCCGCGGGAATGCCGAGGTGCAATTCACCGCCACCAAGCTGCGGAACGGTGATATCGGGGAGGCGATCTCCAGACTTTAGTTTGTCAGCCATTGCTGTTTCCCCTTGATGGTGTTCCTGGTGAGGTCCCATGCTGCACTGCCCTACGATCGGACTCAGAGTCGATCAGCACGCATTGATAGATGCGTCGAGGCTTTATCGTCGAAAGATTCTCGAGGACAGCAATTCCCGCGTCTGTGCGACATCCCACTGACCTGCGCCCCGTTTTTCGGTCGAGCCAGAAATTCGTGCGGTTCGTCTCACCGTGTCGGGAGACGGACGCGAAGAAGAAATTTTCCGAAGAGCAGGCCGGAATTCCTGTGAAGGAGTTGTGCTGGAAGCACAGGTTCAGCGACGCCACGTTCTAAACCTGACGCTTGAGGTCCGGCGGTAGGGAGGTCTCTGACGCGAAGCCGCTGCAAGGCGCTGGCATCCAGGAACGCCCGCCTTGAAGAAGCTCCTCGTCAGCGTTTCCTTATCAAGACGGCTCCGTCGATGTGGATCGCCCTCGCGGGTCCGTTGAGGCGACAACCGGCTCTGGGGGCGTTGGCAGATCGAGAGCCGGGGGCGTTAATTATTACTGCGTCGCCAAATACGCCTGCGTCGACGTCACGTTTCCATAGCCGAACTCGAAGGCAGCCATCATTGCCGCATGGACCTGGGCAGCCGGCACGGTTACACCATCGAATTCCACATCGAGCGTGGCGCAGGCATCGTGCACGACGGTGGCCGGGTAACCCATGTCAACGGCTGCGCGTACGCAGGCGTCGACGCACATGTGGCTCATCGCGCCGACAATCACCACTTCTTCAACGCCATGCGCGTCAAGCTGCTGCTTGAGATTCGTGCCGCGAAACGCGTTGATGTGATTCTTGACGATCACAGGCTCATGACCGACCGGGGTCACGATGGGCTGGATTCCGACTCCATCCGTACCGGGCACGAATACTGGCGCCTCACCATTGGCGAACTCGTGACGGACATGAAAGACCGGGATGTCCTTGGCCCGGGCATCGGCGATGACATGAGCGGCATTGTCTGCTGCAGCCTCGATGCCAGACAGGGGCAGCTTGCCAGTGGGCAGGTATTCGTTTTGCAGATCGATGACGATCAAACCAGGCTTTTTCATGGTGTAGCTCCTAAAGGAGGATTGCGAACCGATATCGTCATCTCGTTGCGCATGGGGTATTCCTTCGCTGTGCGATATGCGATCAGTGAAAACACGAAACCGGAATTGTACGCGTCAATTACCCCATACCCCACGGCAACCTCCCTTTTACACGGAAGAACCGATTGCCCTCCTCCTTCAAGGTCTGGAATAACTCTATGGATCAGGACTGAGCGGTTTCCGTTCGCCCGGCAACATATGCGCCGCCCTCGAACCCGGGTCTGGTTCATCGGAATTCTGATCGCTTTCTAAACGGCTGAGTCGAGGCGCCCTCCTCATCGGCGTGCCCGCACTGAAGACTGCTTCTGCTCTCATCGGGGATGCGACCTGACTCTTGTGAGGTTCCGCTGATACCGCGGATTGGCCGCTGCAAACTTCATTGAGGGCAAAAAAAACCGCCGCCCCCTTGCGGGAGCGGCGGTTTGCAGGACGCGTGGTCCGGAGCTTAGGCGGCCTTGGCGGCCTTGCTCACGGTGGCCACGTTTTCCTGGGTCAGCTTCTGCAGCTCG
>PXAT01000214.1 GCA_003565775.1 Ectothiorhodospiraceae bacterium
ATAGCGTAGCCAGGCAAGGTGGAGAAGTCGTTCAGCACATATGGGATGAGCTGGAGGCTGAGGGATTCTTCGATTTACCATGAATCCCGACGCGGGAAGATATGGCAGGGGCATTTTTTGGATGAATCATGCCCCTCCTTTTTCTGGTTGAAGGCGTGCCGATGCTTTTCCGCATTTGCATTCAACGTGCTTCCTGGGCTCGCTTGCCCTGGCAGATGGCGGCATTGAAGAGTTGCCGCCCCGGTCTTCCATGCGAACTTCACCAAGACCTGTGAAAACAGGAAATGCAACTCGGTCCGGCAACACGGTACGGCAAGCAATACCATCATCTGCGACTGGCGCTCGGGCCCCGGGTCCTGACCCGGACAACGAGATGCTTACAATGCGTCACCAAGCTCCACGCCAGGGACGGAAGGCTGTCACAATCTATCGTAATATTGGTGGGCCCGGTTGGACTCGAACCAACGACCAAGGGATTATGAGTCCCCTGCTCTAACCAACTGAGCTACAGGCCCTTTTCCAGGCTCGGCACACACCTCTGCCGTCACCCGAACGGCCGCCAGTATAACCATCCGCCAGTTGGTTCGATAGCCGAGTCGGAGCGGTGCCACAGCGTCGGAGTCGGGCGGCGCCGAAGTCACGCAACCCGGATGAACCAACGCATCAAGCCGAGCGGGCGGATACCGGCGGAGGAATGTCGATCGCAGGGACGCGATCGTCAAGCCCCCGGAGATGGGTTCACGGCGGTTCCGGAGCCGGCATCCGACCGCTCGGCATCGAAACCACCGTTGGCGCGCATCTCCCCCGATTCCGGCGCAGCGCGCCTTGCCTCGGAAAAACCCGGACTCCAACGCAGGCGCGGAAACAGGTCGGTGTTTCCCTAGACTCGACGGCGGCGTTCCTCCGAGGAAATGCCTCACCCCGGGACGAACTGCCGCGCCACTGGCCTCCAGCCGGGGGCCGATAGCCGGGCGCGGGGCGCCGTACTCTCCAGGCGTGCGAATTCATCGCCACTTCCCTAGACTACGGCCTCCCACATGAAGCTTGAACTGGTAACCCGAAGGCATGGCCGGACCCGCCCAGCGTATCCTGGAAACCGTCGTTGTCAGCCGCAATGCGGACGGCACGCCGCACATTGCACCGCTGGGCGTGCGTCTGGTGGGCGAGGAGATGCTGCTGGCGCCGTTTCATCCGTCGCGTACGCTGGAGAATCTGCGGCGCGAGCGGACCGTGACCGTGAACGCGATTACCGATGTGCGCATCATGGCCGGCGCCCTGACCGGTCGCCGGGACTGGCCGGTGGAGCCGGCGGAGCAGATCAAGGGGTTCCGGTTGGCGGCAGCTCTCAGCCACACCGAGCTGGACCTGCATCGGGTCGAGGACGACGAAATGCGGCCGCACTTCTACGGTCGCGTACTCGGATGCTATGCCCATGCGCCGTTCCCGGGCATGAACCGGGCCCAGGCGGCGGTGCTGGAAGCAGCGATCCTGGTCAGTCGCCTGCACATGCTGGAGCGTGACAAGGTCGAACAGGAACTCCTTTACCTCACCATCGCCATCGACAAGACGGCGGGCGCGGAGGAACTGGAGGCCTGGGGCTGGTTAATGGAGGCGGTGGACGCATGGCGACAGTCACACGCGAAGGCCTAGGCCTGCTGGCCAGCGTGCGCGACCTGGACGAGGTCGCACTGGTCCTTGCTGCCGGCGTCCCACTGATCGACCTCAAGGAGCCGGCTCGGGGCGCACTCGGCGCGGTCGCGCCGGATCTGATCCGGGATGCGGTGACCCTGGTAGCAGGACGCGCCCTGGTCAGCGCTACCATTGGTGACACGCCGACCAATACCGATGAATTGCAGAACCGCGTCCGTGCAATCGGCGATTGCGGTGTCGACTTCGTCAAGGTCGGCCTGCTGGCCGACGCAACACTCCCCTCCGCACTCGCTGCAATGGCGCCGCTGAGCGACCGCTATCGCCTGGTTGCTGTGCTGCTCGCGGACCGCGCCCGGCCCACGCGGCAAACCCTGCAGGAGATCGCTGACGCCGGTTTCGCCGGCGCCATGCTGGACACCGAGGACAAGGCACGGGGTTCCCTGCCGCAGATCATTCCGCCGCAGGAACTGACAGCATTCGTTCGGGCAGCGCGGGAACGTGGCTTGCTGACCGGGCTTGCCGGATCGCTGAGGCTTGCCGACATCCCTTCTCTGACACCGCTCGGTGTCGACTACCTGGGATTTCGTGGCGGCCTTTGTGACGGCGGTCGGGTGAGCGCCCTCAACGCCGAGAAGGTCCGGAAGGCAATGGCAGCCCTGGCAGCACCCAGGGCCCGAACCGCCTGAAAACGCAACGTCGCCGTTGCGAGCATGGATTCAAAGCGGCGTCTCCGGTTCCGGCAGATGGTCCGGCCCCAGCACCCGCAAGGCCACCGGGAACCGCTCCAGCAGGTCCGGGAACCGGCCATCGACGATCCCGGTGTCTGCCAATTGCCGAATGCAGGGACTGCTGCCGCCCGGCAGATCGGCCGACTTCACCAGGATCAGTTCGTCGGCACCGAGGGTTGCTGCCAGCCATAGCGACAGGCTGTCCGAGGTGAAGTCCCAGGTCTCGTGGATATCCGGATGGCCGTCGGCGAGTTCCGTTGACGGCAACCAGACCGGCACGCGCCCCTGATCGATGAGCTGCGGGATCATCGCCGCTTTGCTGACCAGGCCCAGCCGCTCATCCATCGCCGCCAGCATCAGGCCGAACTGATCCATCGCCAGCAGCGCCATGCGGTGCGCCACCGTCTCGTGAAACTCCCAGAATTCCTGCGCCTGTCGCACGGCATCGGCGAACAGGCCACCGCCGGGCACGATCACCGCACCGGGTGTGCAACAGGCGGCATTCAACCAGGGCCTTAGCCATGGGCCTTGCATCAGGCTTCCGCCCAGCTTAATCACGCGCATGGCCGACCTCCCGCAGTGTCAGCAACTGCATCAGATTGTCCGCCCGCTCAGTCGTTTCAGCGTAACTGTCGGCGGGGGCAGAGTCGCCGGTGATGTTGCCGGCGGCGGAAAACTGCAGCTTGCCGCGGGCATGAACCAGCGTATGCACCGCCACGTTCAGATCCATGTGACCGTTGCCGCCGAGGTAACCGATGGCACCGCTGCAGATGCCACGTCCGCAGGGTTCGACCTCGTCGATGATCTGTATGGCCTGCTGGCGTGGCGTGCCGGTCGTGGACGCGCCGGGGAAGCAGACCCGCAGCGCATCCAGCGCGTTGTAGGGCGTGTCCAGTTCGCCGCCGAGACGGTTGATCAGGTGGTGCACGTGGGCAGAGCTTTCCAGCCGATGCCGCTCCAGCACGCGCACGGTGCCGTCGCGGCAGAACCTGTTCAGATCCTGCTGCATCAGTTCGACCAGGGCATCGCTGGCTGCCTGTTCGCGCGTGTCGCTGAGCAGACGACGCATCAGATCGGCATCGCTGAGAGCATCCACCGACCGGCTGCGCGCTGCGCCCACGGGACTCGCCTCGACACGACCCTCATGCACCCGCAGAAACCGCTCGGGTGAATTGCTCAGTACGGTACAGTCCGGCAGCCGCAGGAAGGCGCCGAAGGCGGCCGGGTTAAGCTTGCGCAGGCGCTTGTAGCCGTTCCACGGGTCACCCGACACCGAGACATCAAAGCGGCGTGACAGGGTGACCTGTCGGCAGTCACCGGCCTGCAGATAACCCATCATGCGATCGAAGCAGCGTCGATAGGCGGATTCATCGAGATTGGAGTGCAGTCCGGGTGCCACGCGCAGGCGGTGGCGGCGATGGCGCTTGTCAGCCGGAGGCCGGCTGAACAAGGCGATCAGTTCCGGCCACATGTGCGTGGTTTCGTTGCTCTGGCCCTGACTTGCCAGCCAGGCCTGCTGCTCCTGGTGGTCAATGACCACGACCCAGTCATAGATCCCGACCGCCATCTCCGGCAGCCCTTCACCGCCGCTGGCCGCGCTGCGACGGCCATCCAGCCGGTGCGCAAGATCATAGGCGAAGTAACCGAGACAACCACCGGCCAACGGCAGGAAATCGGGTGTCTCGACAGTCTCGCCGAGTTCGCGACCGAGCAGTTCAAGCGGATCGGCCGAGGACAGCAGCGACTCGCGCTCGCGCCGGATCTCGGTCAATCGACCCCGCGTCATCAGGACAGCCATCGGGTTGGCGGCAATGATGTCGTAACGACCATGCCGCCGGCCGGCCGGTCCGCTGTCGAGAAACACCGACCACGGCCAGTGCGCAACGGCCTCGAACAGGCGACTGCCCTCTTCCACGTAGGGCAGGCTGCCGATGCGGATCGACCTAGCCATGGGCCCCACCTCGCAGCAGAGCCACGGCAATCGCCGGAGCGAAATTGGCCAGATCCATGTCCGGATCGAGCGCCCGAATCGCACAGGCCTGTTCGTAGTCCTCGCAGGGTCGACCAACCTGCTGCGCCAGTTGACGCACCAGAAACCGTCCATTGCCGGCGGCGATCAGCCCCGCGCCGGTGTCGCCATCGGCCTTGCCCAGCGCCCGCGCCAGGGTCCGCAGTTGCTGCCCTCGCAGCTGTCTGGCCAGGGCGCGGGCACCGTCCAGGCCGGCGTCGGCGAAGTCCAGGCCGACCATGCGCAGCAACCGCCGGGCGCTGCCCTCGGTGGTTGCCGCTCCGCCATCCACCGGCGGCCAGGGGTCGGCATCAGCCCCGAGATCACCGGTGAGCCGATAAACGTCAGCAGCATTGGCGAACAGTTCGGCGATCAAGGGCACCTGTCGACGGCCCATGCGCACCGAACGGGCCATGGCCATCACCGGGGTGCGCAGCACCCCGGCATAGACCAGTTCGCCGCTGACCAGTCGTTCATGGTCGGTAAGCCCCTGATGACAGACTTCGCCCGCGCGGACCGGAATGAGGTCACTGGTGGTGCTGCCGACATCCACCAGCACGCCGTCGGCGCCGGCCAGAGCGAGCAAACGGGCGCTGCCATGCCAGTTGGCCGACGCCACACTGGCGGGATGCTGCCGGGCCTCGGCTGCAGACAGCAGGCCCCGTGGCCCGGCGTAGATCGACAGTGGACCGGGCAGGCGAGCGGTCACGATCTCGAGAATGCGACAAACACCGGTGGTTCGGTCCGGAAACAGATCCACCAGTTCGCCGGTCAGCGTCACCACATGCCGTGTGCTGGAGGACGCCGAATCAATGTGCTGGCACGCCTGACCCAGAGCCTGCTCGAGGCGTTCCAGGCCGCGCCATAGCGGGCAGGGCAACTGCAAGGTGGTCTGTACCACGGCATCGTTCAGCACCGAAAGCTTGAGATTGGCACCGCCGATGTCCCAGCCCACCACCGTGCTCATGACGCTCCTCCGTCATCGCGCAAGGGGTGCGAATGGCCGGCCAGCAAGGTCATCAGATGCCGGCCCAGACCGGTGCCGGTGGCCCGACGCAGGTCGGCAAACGATGTGGTCAGACGCGGATTGACCTCGAGCACGGTGAGCAAGCCGTCATGATCCAGATAATCGATTCCGACGAAACCGTAGAGGCCGGGAATGGCGGCATACAGCACTTGCGCGATCTGTCGGTGCGCATCGGTGATCGGTTCCGCCGCCACATCGCTGCCGAGATAGCGGAACCCTCGATCGCTGCGCGCGATCTGCTGATGGTTGACGCTCAGCACCTTTACGCCGTCGGCGTCGCAGCGCAGACAAAGACTGCAAGCGCGTCCGGGCAGCAACGGCTGCAGCACCTGCCCGGCCGGAATCGCCGATGGATGCGGTGCACGCGACAGCCGACGTATGCCTTCGCAATCGACGCCGTCATCCGGCTTCAGCAGCCAGTCACCGGCATGGCCAGGCAGCGGATCACCGGCCCGACTGGTCGGCACCACACGGAGACCGGCTCGCTTCAGCACCGCGGCTGTAGCGGCCTTGCTGGCAGCAATACGTACTGCCTGCGGACGACTGCCGAGCACCGTCGCCCCGGCATTCCTCAGCAGTCGCGTCAGGGCCTCCAGCGCGTTGCCGGTCTCCGGGGCCACGGGTAATACGGCATCCGCGTCGGCGATGGCTCGACGCCAGAAGCGGGCAATCTCCTCACCCGGTTCCGGCAGGATGCGGCGGTCGGCCGGGACCTGGTCGGCCAACTCCGGGGTCACCAGTACGACCGGCTCGAGCCCCTGTTCGAGAATGCTATCCTCGACCAGAGCCAGCACCATCTGGTGCGCCTCCAGGGCCAGCGCCCGGGCCAGTGCCTGATCCCGCAAGCCGCCGGCAAACACGTATTCGAGAATCGCGAGCCGCATATGTCAGCCCCCCTCCAAGTCATTCCGGCGGTGGACCTGATGGACGGTCGCGTGGTGCGCGCCCGCGGGGGCCGGCGATCGGACTATCAGGCACTGGATTGCGCGCTTGTCGCCGACAGTCGACCGCACGCGGTACTGGACGCGCTGCTGGCGTTTCACTCCTTTGACACGCTGTATATTGCCGACCTGGACGCGATCGACGGCCGCGGCGATCAGCTGGCGCTGGTGCGCGAACTGGCAGAGCACTGGCCCGGCGTCATCTGGCTGGATGCCGGCGCGCTGACACCGCCGGGCGGCGTGCGACCGGTATTCGGTAGCGAGGCCTTTGTCGACAACGAAACCTTGCAGGCCGCGCTGGCGATGGCCGAGCAACCAATCCTTTCGCTGGACCGCCGCGACCGGGGGCTGATCGGCCCGGCCGGGCTGGAACACGAACCGTCGCTGTGGCCACAGGATCTGATCCTGATGGAGCTGGACCGAGTCGGTAGCGGTCGCGGCCCGGAACTCGAACGTCTGGCGGCCCTGCGCGCCCGGGCGCCTGGCTATCGCTTTCATCTGGCCGGTGGAGTGCATGGCCTGGCCGATCTGGAGGCCGCACGAACGGCGGGGGCCGCCGGCGTGCTGCTGGCCTCGGTGCTGTGGGACCGAACGCTGGACCCGGACCGCCTGACAGCGATCTGCATGCAGCACGCTGACTGACGGCCGGGTCCGCCTCATGACCGCGCCCTGCCCGAGACGGCCGAGGGGCTGTAGCGCCGCCGCACCCCGGGATCCGGTTCCAGCAGCGCAGCGCAAAGGGTTGCCACGGTCAGATCGGCACAGGTGCCGGGATTGATGCCCTCGGCATGCAACTGTCTGTCGAACACCAGCAAGCGCTCGCGGAACGCCGTGGGATCTTCGCTTGCCGCGACCGCATCGGCCAGTGGCGCCGCCTGCTCCATGACGCGGCGAGCCAGCGGCGCGCCCTGCCGACGCAGTGTATGGCTGTCCGGCCCTTCGGCCAGAAAGCGCAGATACAATGCGGTAGTGGCCCAGGTCAGCGACTGCCATCGCCGCCAGTCACGCAGCAAGGCTCGTCGCTTGGCACCGAGCAGATCGCGAAAGCCATCCAAGTACTGGGCTGCAACCCGGTCGCGATGAGCCGCCTCGGTCATCGCCGCCAGCAGAGGTGCCTCCGCCGGTTGATTCACATCGTGTCGTGGCGCATCGCCCAGGCCGCCTGGCGCCGCGACCCGGATCGCCTGGAACAGATCCTCGGTATCGCGCAGATCATCCGTGCCGAGCAACCCGGCAACCACCGGCTGGAGATCCTGCTCCCCGGTCCGCGTCTGCGCCGCCATCAGCAGCGGTGCACACAGCAGCAGAATGCCGAGATTGGTATTGCAGCCGACCGCCTCGCGGGTGGCACGCGCGGCCTCCAGAATGCGCGCACCGAGGCGGGCCTCCACGCGGCATAGCGCCGGGGCCGAACGCCGGGCACTGAGCAGGAAATCCCGGCCGCTCATACCGTGGCCTGGACGGCTGGCAGCCACGTTACCGGGCTTCAGTGCACGCAGATCCATGCAGCAGGCCCAGCGGAAAGCCCGTTCCGGCGGCAGCGCCAGCGTGACCGGTTGCGCCATCATGAGACCACCTCCAGCGCCGGATGCTGCAGGTACCGGCGCAGCAGGTCGTCGGCCAGATGCTGGGCGATATCCATGTCCACCACGGTTTGCAGGCCGCGCCAGGCGGGCACCGAATTGACCTCCAGCACGTGAATCCGGCCATCGGCGTCGCGGATCAGGTCGACGCCGCCGTAATCCATGTCGAGCACGGCGACGGCCCGTTCGGCCGGTTCCGCCAGCTCCGGGGCCAGGGGTACCGAACGTACCTCGCCGCCACGGGCGACATTGCTGATCCAGTCGAGACCGATGCGCTGCATCGCGGCCACGGCTCGGCCGCCGACTACCAGCACCCGCCAGTCACGACCGCGCGCGTGGCCGGTATCGACGAACCGCTGCAGGTAGTAGACCCCGTCGCAGTCGGTCGCCGAGGGCAGTTCGCCGGGGCGATCCAGACGCTGCACGCCTTCGCCCTGGGCCCCGAACAGCGGCTTGACCACCACCCGGTGGCCGGCGGCGAATTCGAGGTGCAGGATCGATTCGGCCTCGTCACGGTTTCCGCAGACCCAGGTCGGTGGGGTGCGGATGCCGTCCCGGGCCAGCAACGCACTGGTCAGGGCCTTGTCGACGCTGCGCTCGATGGCACGACCGTCGTTGTACACCGGCACGCCCAGGGCCTGCAGGATGTGCAGGATATTCAGATGAAACACGACCTGCTGCAGACTGCCTCCCGGAATGCCGCGAACGAACACGGCGTCCGGCAGGCGCCCGCCGAAGCCCGGCAGACGCACGCCGCCGGGGAGGCTGGTATCGATGACGCAGTCCTGCAGTTGCAACCACGGAGCATCACAGCCACGCCGCCGGAAGGCGTCGCGCAGGCGCGCGCCATGCCAGCCGGGCGTGTCGGTGACGATGGCGACCGTGATGCCCATGGCGCTAGTTGTCCAGCGCCCGGGTCAGGGCGTCCTCGTCGACGCGGCCGGCGGCGAAGCGCTTGCCGCTGGGCAGGGCATTGACGATGATTCGGGCCGGGCTGAACAGGTTCGGATCCATCTTGTAGAAATCGAAATCGAACTTCTTCAGCAACTCGGCGAACGGCGTTCCGTAGTCCTTGGAGACCTGGCTCGGCATTTCCAGCGCGAGCTTTTCCGCCTCGGCATCATCGGCGTCCACCTGCAGCACCACGGTGCCGCCGAAGATGATGGCGTCATTGCTGCGGCCCATGGCCTTGAGGAAATCGCCGCCGGCGGGCGGCAATGGTGCCCAGCCGAGACCGTCCACGACCCGATCCAGGTCGAAGCCCAGGGTGTGCACCTTGTGCAGGGCGACTTCCAGCACGCGGCCGACGACCTGGGTGATGCCGGCCATGCTCTGGGTCGGGGTCAGGATAATGGTCAGCTGGTCAGCGCTGGCCAGGCCGCAATCGGCAACAATCTTTTCCAGCAGTTCGTCCGGCGGCACCTGATCGACTTCCAGAACCAGGCTCGTGCGACCACTACGATCGCGATAGGCCAGTTCCTCGAACAGAGGCTCCTTCTGCGCCAGGGCGCGCGCCGGGCCGGAACCCAGGGCCATGAACTTGGTTTCCCTGTGCGACAGGCTCCAGCCGGCGTATTGACTGGCCAGGCAGGCGAGCACCGGGTTGACGCTGTGGACGCTGATCGCCACCGGCCATTCGGCGATGCCCGAGCCGCCATGGATGCTGACCCGGCCCTGGCCACCCATGCAGATTTCGGTGATCAGGCGGCCCGCCTCCATGCTGCCGCGATGCTTGATCCCGGCATCGATGATGGTGACACCGCTGCTGCTGCGGCTGACGCCCAGGCGCAGGCCGTCGGCATTGTCCACCAACTGCCTGACGATCCGGTCGGCGCCGTCGCTGATACTCGGTGCGTTGGCTAGGCTTTTCAGTGACACGTGGTAAATCCCCCTCGAAAGAAAATCAAAGTGTTCAGATCGTTGCGACGGCCTCACTGCCGAGCCAGCGTCGCCAGAGTGGTCGGCGATCCCCGCGCAGGCCCTCCAGCACGCGCTGCTGACGATCGGCAAGTTCCGCATACCGGGACTCGATATCGCCGCCGTCGGCATGCACCGTGCAAACCGGCGCTCCTGCCATGATTCGCGTTCCTGCCGCGGGTCTGTCCGTGGCCCAGGATGGCCATTGCAGTCCCCGCGGGACACGCAGTTCGTGGTCCGCGTAAAGGATCTGATAGGCGCGCCGAACCGGGTCCGGCGCCGTGGCCGGCAACTCGCCGGCACTGGCCCGCAGGTGCCAGTGGAACAGGCCGCCGGGAAGCGCGGCATCATACAGATCCAGACTGGCGCATGGACGCGCATTCAACTCCAGTAGCCAGAGCACCTGGCCGTCGTAGACACAATCGACGCCGTTCAGACCCCGCAGTCCCGCCGCCGCGGTCAGGCGCTGCACCAGACTCTCAAGCAGCCCGGTCAGTCCTGCCGGCAGGTCGGGTCGGCTGGCCGCGCCGCCGTGCAGAAAACTTCCCGCTTCGCTGTTATCCGGTCGGCACCACTGCTGGTGCACGCCCAGCACGCACGCGCGCTCACCGTTCGCCAGAAACTGGGCCGACAGGGACAGTCCGCGGACCCGGCGCTGATACACCTCGTCCGGCCCGGCCGTGGTGCTGCTGGCCGTCTGGATGCCGCTGCCACCGCTGCCGGCCAGCGGCTTGATCAGCCAGGCCTCGCTATCCGCCGGCCGTGCCGTGCGGGTCTCGGGAAAGCGCACCGGACTGCCCGCAAGCCAGCGCCGCAATTGCTCCGGTGACTGCGCCGCGGCAAACACCGACGGGGCGTTACCGAACACCGGCAACAACTCGGTCAGGGCCTGCAATGCCGACACCTGGGTCTCCAGCCCGCTGCCGTACACCAGGCCGGCCAGTGGCCGGCGCGCACCGAGGTTTCTTACCCGTCGCACCAGTTCGACGCCGTTGACCCTGAGGCCATGCAGAGGCAGCGGCTCGAAAGCACCGGCAGACTGCCTGGTGTCGACATCGCCGAACGCGTCCATCGCGATGACTGCATGACCAGCGGCCTTCGCCGACTGCACCAGCCCCCGAACACTCGTGCCCACGACCAGATACGGCTGGCCGGCAGGGTCCTGTCTGTCCGCGCTCTGTGGCATTGCCTCAGGTCGACGCCAGGCGCCGGGCCTGATGCTCCAGCACCTCTGCGCCGGTGTTCCGGCCCTGACAGATTCGAAAGTCCAGCGCCGGCTGGGCCTGTTGCAGCGTGGCCCGGTAACGCTCGGCGGCGGCCTGATCGGGCAGCACGACGAAGCCGGTAGGCCCCCAGGAACTCTGCCCGGCCGGCAGACCCGCGGCAGCGGCCTGTTCCAGCAGTTCAGCCACCAACGGACTGGTGAAGCGCGCACCCTGCGCCGGTGCAAAGTGATCACCGACCCGGGTCTGCAGCGCCCAGATGGCTTCGGCGAACCCCGCCAGATCGGCCTCATGGATGGCCGGTAGCAACTGCATCAGGGCAATCCGGCAAAGCTCGGCGGCACTGGCCGCCGGGAAACGGGGAAGATCCCGAAACGCCTGCAACTCTGCATTGCCGTGCAGGCCGTGTTCGCCGGTGTCGAGCAGCAACAGCACGCGCCAGGCCGACGGAAACGGCAGCCGTGACAGCAGCGGCGGCGGCCGGTCGGTCGCGCCGCGACCACCGTCCAGCAGAAAACCGCCATGATCAAAGGCCCCGACACCGATTCCGGATCGCGCACCGCGATCCAGCTCGTGGGCTATGCGGGGTGTCTCCCAGCTCAGGCCGTAGAGGCGGCTGGCCGCGGCACCGATCGCAAGCGCCAGCTGGGTACCGGAGCCCAGGCCGACATGTTCGGGAATCGCCGTTTCCAGATGCAGGCGGATGCCGCCGGGGCGACCGAGCTGGGCCAGCATCCTGTCGGCGACACGCGCGGTGCGCTCAGGGGCATCACCGGACACTTCAACACTGTCGGCGCGCTCGGCATGCAGCCGTGTGCAAACCGGGTCCAGCGCCAGCCCGACACTGCCGAAGCGCCGGCCGAGTTCGCCGTTGAGGTCGAGAAACCCCATGTGCAGGCGGCCCGGCGCGGAGACCTGAACACTGGCCGGCCAGCGATTTGAAGGAAACATGGTCATAAGCGAGCGGCTGCAACCCTTGTGCCAGAGAAACGCATCACACCTTTTAATAGGTGTATGCCAAGACGGATGGTTTGAGGCCCAATTGCCAAACCGGGTGGCGAAGATTACCGGATCCTGTCGACCGGTAGCAGACCAATCGATCTGCTACCGGTCGCACCTTCCGATGGCCTCGTAGCAGCCGCAAGGTAAACGTCGCTGACCCTCCGTCTGTCATATTTCATGCACAGTCTGTTCAGACGGCGGTCTCACCGGATCGCAGCACGCGGAATGCCCCACCCGGAGCCGTGCAAAATTCGACAACAACGTTCCAGTTTTGCCGCGGCGGACCAAGCCCTGTTCTGCTGCGCAACATGACATGTAATCCGCAATGATGATTAAATGACCTGCTAGCCGGCCACTGTAACGCCTCAGCATAAGAAGCGATGCGGCCGACTCAGAACGGAATTCCCACACATTCCCGATCCGGAGATTTCGGACTTGGAAAATGCACGCGACGTGCCCTGCCCGTTTTGCGGCCTGGGCTGTGACGATCTTGCGCTTCGCGCCGATGGCCCGGCCTTCGCCGTCGAGCAGGGCGCCTGCCCGCGCAGCGCGACCGGCTTTGGCCGCGCTGCGCCGTCGGCACAGGCATACATCGCCGGCAATCCGGTCGAGCTACCGCAAGCCGTCGACCAGGCGGTGACGCTACTCCGTGCAGCACGACTGCCGATGGTGACCGGCCTGGCAACCGACGTCGCCGGATCCCGCTCCGCACTGCGCCTGGCACAGCGCGCCCAGGCGGCGATGGATCATCTGCACGGGAGCAGCGGCTTCCAGGGCGTACTCGCCATGCAGTCATCGGGCGGCATGAGCACAACCCTGTCGGAACTGCGCAATCGCGCGCAAATGGTGCTGCTGCTCGGCAGCAACGGCTCCGATGTGGCGCCACGACTGGCCGAGCGCTTTCTCGACGGGCGTGGTGGTGCGTTTCTCGACGGCAGACCGCGCGACGTGATCCTGATCGGCCCCCACGCGCCGGCCGAGACCGACAATGCGGGCATCCGCTGGCAACACATTGCTTGCGACACCGAAACCGTGCCCTATGCCATCGCCGCACTCCGCTGCCTGCTGGAAGAACGCGCCCTGGATGAGCGGGCCGCCAACGAGCTGCCGCTGACCGAACTGGCGGAACTGGCGGAGCGGATGCGCGCGATCGACTACGGCGCCGTGGTCTGGGGGCCATCAGGACTCGGCGCCGACGGCGACCTGCTGGTCGAGGCGCTGCAGACACTGGTGCAGTCGCTGAACGCCGAGAAACGCTGGGGCGGATTGGCCCTGGCCGGCAACGAAAGCGCGACCACCTTCGAGGAAGTCTGTCTGTGGTCCACGGGCTACGCGGGACGGCTGCGCTATCGCGGTGATCAGGTGCTGTACGAACCGCGCTTGATCGATGCGAAACGCATGCTCGCCTCCGGCGAAAGCGACTGCATGGTCTGGATCGGTGGTCTGGAAGGCGACCATCTGCCAGGGCGACCCGGCGTTCCGGCGATCGTGCTGACATCGAACCCGGAGGCGCTGGACTGGCAGCCGGACGTGCTGATCCCGATCGGCGTTCCCGGCATCGACCATGCCGGTACCAGCGTGCGCAGCGACCATGTGGTCAGCCTGCCGCTGAGAAAGCTGCGCGACAGCGACCTGCCCG
The DNA here is from genome assembly GCA_003565775.1 of Ectothiorhodospiraceae bacterium. Lineage (GTDB taxonomy): Bacteria > Pseudomonadota > Gammaproteobacteria > Nitrococcales > Aquisalimonadaceae > Methylonatrum. The sequence goes on from PXAT01000214.1 coordinate 13,719, forward strand.
CGGCTGCCGACGTTCTCGACCGGATCATCGCCGGTCTGCCTGTTCCGGAGACCACCTCATGCTGACTCTGCTCCGTGGCGGTACCGTGTATGACCCGATCCAGGGCATCAAAGGCGAAACCCGCGACATCTGGATCCGCGACGGTCGCATCGTCGCCGATCCGGGCGCCGACGCACGGCCGGACGAAACCCATGACCTGAGCGGCAAGGTGGTGATGGCCGGCGGCGTCGACATGCACACCCATGTGGGCGGCGGCAAGGTGAACATCGCCCGTACGCTGCTGCCGCCGGAACTGCGGGCCGAAGCCGAAGACAGTCTGCGCGGCCCGGTACCGACGGCCTGGGAAACCGGTATCGAATATGCCCGCATGGGTTACACCGCGGTGTTCGAGCCGGCATTGCTGCCGGTCAACGCCCGACTCGCGCATCAGGAAATGGGCGATATCCCGATCATGGACAAGGGCGCCTTCGCCATGCTCGGGAACGACGACTTCCTGCTCAAGCTGCTGGCCGCCGATGCGCCGCAGGCGCAGATCAACGATTACGTCAGCTGGATCCTGCGGGCCACGCGCTCGATGGCGATCAAGGTGGTGAACCCGGGCGGCATCAACGCCTTCAAGTTCAACCAGCGCAAGATGGATCTGGACGAGACCAATCCGCACTACGGCGTCACCGCCCGGCGGATTCTGGAGACGCTGTCGGCGGCGGTGCAGGAACTGGGCGTGCCGAAACCGCTGCATGTGCACACCTGCAACCTGGGCATACCGGGGAACGTCGACACCACGCTGGCCACGATGGCGGCCACCGGCGGCATCCCCGTGCACCTGACCCACCTGCAGTTTCACAGTTACGGCACCGAGGGGGACATGGGTTTCTCCTCCGCCGCGGCGCCGATCGCCGAATACATCAACAGCCACGACAACATCAGTGTCGATGTCGGTCAGGTGATGTTCGGCCAGACCTGCACGATTTCTGCCGACACCATGCTGCAGTACGCCGCGCACCAGCATGCCAACCCGAAACGCTGGCTGGCGGCGGACCTGGAATGCGAGGCCGGCTGCGGTGTGGTGCCGTTCAAGTACCGGGACAAGAGTTTCGTCAATGCCCTGCAGTGGTCCATCGGCCTGGAACTGTTCCTCGCCGTGAATGACCCCTGGCGCGTGGTCCTGACCACCGATCATCCCAACGGTGCCTCGTTCACCAGCTACCCGCATCTGATCCGGCTGCTGATGGATCGCAGCTTCCGTAACGATCGGCTTTCCAGCCTGCATGTCGAGGCGCAGGCCAGCACGCATCTGGCGTCGATGGAACGGGAATACGATCTGTACGAGATCGCCATCGTGACACGCGCGGCACCGGCCCGCCTGCTGGGGCTGACCGAACGCGGCAATCTGGCGCCGGGCTCGGCCGCCGACATCGCCGTGTATACCCCGGGCGATGACTGGGAAGCGGTGTTCCGCGATGCCAGCCTGGTGTTCAAGGACGGCAAGCTCGTGGTGCGCGACGGCAAGCTGGTCGACATTTCCTGGGGCGTGACCCACTGGATGGAAACCGAACACGATGCCGGCATCGAGACCGCGCTCGACGAACACTTCCGCAAACATTACGCCATGAGCCTCAGCAACTATCCGGTCCGCGACGATGACATCGAGGCGGATGGACGCGGCAAGCTGGTGGCTCATGCCTGCCGGAGGGAACGGTGAAGATCAACGGCGTATTCATTGAAGACACCTACGCCGAGGCCTTCGACATGCGGGCCACGCGGGTGATCATCACCGGTCCGGACGAGACCTGGGCCAATCACGCGGCGACCGCCTTTACCGGCTTTGCCACGTCGGTGATCGGCTGCGGCGTCGAGGGTGGCATCGAACAACAGCTGCCGGCCGACGAAACGCCGGACGGCCGACCCGGTGTCGCCTGTCTGCTGTTCGCGGTCAGCAGCAAGGACCTGGGCAAGCAGGTCTCGAACCGGGTCGGGCAGGCGGTACTGACGGCGCCGGGCTCGGCGATCTATTCCGGCATTGCGGGCGAACGCCAGGTGCCGATGGGCAGCCAGATCCGCTTCTTCGGTGACGGCTACCAGGCATCCAAGGTGGTTGACGGCGTGCGTTACTGGCGGGTGCCGGTCATGGACGGCGAGTTCATCTGCCAGGAAAGCACCGGCATGGTGTCGGCGGTCGGTGGCGGCAACCTGATTTTCACCGCGCGCAGCCATCGGCAGGCACTGGATGCCGCCGCCGCCGCCGTCGCCGCGATGAAACAGCTGGCCGGCGTGATCATGCCGTTCCCGGGCGGCGTGGTGCGTTCCGGTTCCAAGGTCGGCTCGCAGTACAAGGCACTGATGGCGTCCAGCAATGATGCCTACTGCCCGACATTGCGCGGCATCTCGCCGAAAAGCGAACTCACGCCGGAGGTCGGCGCGGTGCTGGAAATCGTGGTCAACGGTCTGACGCCGGATCATGTGGCCCGTGCCATGCGCGCCGGGATCGAGGCCATTGCCGAACGCGGCGCCGACGAGGGCGTGCTCGGCATTACCGCCGGCAATTACGGCGGCAAACTCGGCAAGCATCACTTCCAGTTGCGGGAGATCATGGCATGAGCGGTCTGACACTGCGCCTGCGTGATGCATCCGGCGTCCCGGTGGACGTCAGCCATCTCACGCCGGAGCGCCTCGAGGGGCTGGACACCGCGGCCATCGCTGAACTGATGGTCTGGCAGGGCGCCGAGCGCCTGCCCCTGCGCGAGGTGTTCACGGTCGACGGCACGCCCGGCGACACCCTGACAGTCGAAACCGAATCCACCGGCCTTTGGGGCGTCGGTCATGGCATGACCCGTGGCACCATTCGCGTCACCGGGCCGGCCGGCCAGTACGCCGGGCGACGCATGCGTGGCGGCCTACTGGAGATTCATGGCGATGCCGGTGATCATGCCGGCAATGGCATGCGCGGCGGGCGCATCATCATCGACGGCAACGCCGGCGATTATCTCGGCGCCGCCCGCCCGGGTGAGAAATACGGCATGGAAGGCGGTCTGGTACTGGTACGCGGCAATGCCGGTGACCGTGTCGGCGAACGCATGCGCCGGGGCTCGGTCCTGATCGAGGGTGATGCCGGTAGCTGGGTCGCGGCGCGCATGCGCGCCGGCACCATCGGCATCCTGGGCACGACCGGCAGCGGCCTCGGCTGGGCCATGCGCCGCGGTACGATTCTGCTGCGCGAACAGCCCGCAGCCCTGTCGCCACTGTTCCGTGACAACGGCGAACAGCGGCTTTCGATACTGGCTCTGATGGCCAGGGCATGGCGCGAACTGGACGGCCCGTTTGCTGCGCTGAACCCGGAGCGGGTTCAGCGCTGGCTGGGTGACCGCAGCGTGCAGGGGGTCGGTGAGATCCTGCTGCTGAAGGATTGAGCGCGGGCTCGCTCAGTCGTACTTGATGTACTTGAAGCGCGGATCGTCGGGAACACCCTCAAGCGCGCCGTCCTCGATCAGACCGGGCTGCCACTGGACGACCTCTTCGATTTTGCGTGCCAGTTCGAAGTCCTTGTCGGTGACGCCCTTGGCGGCATGGTTCATGAGCTTGACCACGACAAAGGCGTAGGATGCGGACAGGTCAGGATGGTGAAAGGCGGCCTCCGCCAGATGGCCGACCGTATTGATGACCATAAGGGTGGATTTCCAGCCGGAGGTCTTGTACTTGCGGCGAATCCAGCCGTTTTCGAAGTACCAGTGCGGCAGTTCGTCGGCCAGCCGCGACTTGATGGTGGCCTCGTCGTAAACGGTGTCCTCGCGGCGATCAGTGGGACTCATGGCAATGCCTCCTGCTTTGGGGGTTGTGCGGGGCGCGCCGACTGGCGCGAACGCGAAACCGGGGCGATGCGTCCAAGGTACAGCCTGTTCAGGCTGCGCCACAATGGCCGCGGACCTCGAGAGAACGAACGGCATGCGCGAGCCGGTACGTAGCGGCACGAGCATTGCAATACGATTTCAATAACAGTTGGACGGAGCGCTCCGGAATGAAGTTGTTGCAAACCATGCTCGCCCTGCAGGAGCGAGAGGGCTGGCTGAGTGACGAAACCCTCGGTCGGCTGGCAAGGGAAACCGGCGAACCGCTGTATCGGCTCGAAGGCCTGAGAAGCTTCTACCCGGTCTTTCAGGAACAGCCCGGTGCCAAACATGTGATCGAGGTCTGCCGGGATGTGGTCTGCCGCATGCAGGGCGCACCAGCGTTCCGCGAGGAATTGCTGCGCGAACTGCGCGACGACCCGGACGTGGAAGTCCGCGAGGTGTCCTGCCTCGGTCGTTGCGAGCAGGCACCCGTGGCCGTGGTGGACCATCATCACGACGCCAGCAACGCCACCGAAGTGAAACTGGCCCTGTCCGGGCATCCCGGCCAGAACGGGGTGATGCAGGCACACGATGCCGCCACCGACCCTTACGCTTCCGCCGAAGATCATTACGGCGTGTTCCGCGGCCTGCGGGATGGCGACCCCGATGCGGGCCGTGATTCGGTGATCGACCAGCTCAAGGCATCCGGCCTGCGCGGCATGGGCGGCGCCGGTTTCCCGACCGGTATGAAGTGGGCCTTCACCCGCGGCGCCAAGGGTGGACCGAAACAGCTGGTCTGCAATGCGGACGAGAGCGAACCGGGCACCTTCAAGGACCGTTGCCTGATGGAAACCCTGCCGCATCTGATGATCGAAGGCATGATCATCGGCGGCTGGGTGATCAATGCCGAACGGGGTATCGTCTATCTGCGTCACGAGTACGGCGCCGCTGCCGACGCGCTGCGCCGGGAACTGGTTCGGGCACGCGAATTCGGCGTACTGGGACCCGACGCCTTCGGCCCGGGCAAGCCGTTCGACATGGAGATCTTCATCTCTCCCGGCGGCTACATCCTCGGTGAGGAAACCGCACTGCTGGAGGCTCTGGAGGACAAGCGGGGCGAACCGCGCAACAAGCCGCCGTTCCCGACCAATTTCGGCCTCAACGGCCTGCCCACGCTGATGAACAACGTCGAAACCTTCGCCGCCGTGCCGATGATCGTCGACAAGGGCGGTGACTGGTGGAAGGCGCAGGGCGTCAACGACTGCCCAGGGCTCAAGTACATGGCAGTATCCGGTGACGTGTCCCGGCCGGGAGTGTACTGCGTACCGATGGGAACCACGGTGGCCGATCTGATCCAGCGGGCCGGTGGCGTCGCCGGCGGCGAAAAGCTGCTGGCGTTCTCGCCGGGTGGCGCGTCCACGCGCTTCCTGCCGGCCGACAAGGCCGACACGCCGCTGGACTTCGATGCCCTGCAGAAGGCCGGCAGCTCGCTGGGGTCCGGCGCCTTCGTCGCCGTGGCCGAGGGCCGCGACCTGCTGGATCTGGCGACGGCACAGGCGCGCTTCTTCCGCAATGAGTCCTGCGGCAAGTGCGTGCCCTGCCGGGTTGGCAGCAACAAGGCCGTGGCCATGCTGGAGGATGCACTGCGCGGCGATATCGAAGCCGGGCTGCCGGACTTGCTGAATGAACTTGACGACACCCTGGCGCAGACTTCCATCTGCGGCCTGGGGCAGGTCGCACTGTCGCCGGTCACCGGCGTCATGGAACTGTTTCCGGAAGTCGCGCGGCGGCTGGAAAAACGGGAGGACGCATGAGCGAAGAAACCGTCAATCTGACCATCGATGGCCAGTCCATCGAGGTTCCGGCCGGCACCACCATCTGGGATGCGGCACGCGAACTGGGCATCGACATTCCGGTGCTCTGCCACAGTCCGCGCATGCGTCCGGTCGGCGTCTGTCGCATGTGTGTGGTCGATGTCGGCGCGCGCAACCTGCAGGCCTCCTGTGTGCGGCCCTGTGAAGACGGCATGGACGTGGACACCCGTTCGGAGAAGGTGGAGAAGCATCGCCGCATGCTGCTGGAGATGCTGCTCGCCGATTATCCGGAAGACAGCGCCCGTGACGCCGCCACCGGCGACGACGAACTGCTGAACATGGCCCGTGATTACGGCATCACCGAAGTGCGGCTGAGGGACGGCGCCGCCGGTCGACCGGCGGGCGTGGACCTGTCCTCGCCGGTGATCGCGGTCGATCACCAGGCCTGCATCCTCTGTGATCGCTGTGTCCGCGGTTGCAACGAATTGCAGCACAACGACGTCATCACCCGATCCGGCAAGGGCTACGGCACGCGCATCGCCTTCGATCTGGATACCGCCATGGGCGAAAGCACCTGCGTGTCCTGCGGTGAATGCATGGCCGTCTGCCCCACCGGCGCGCTGACCAATCGGGCGCTGGCCGATCTCAAACTGGAGCCGCTGGGCAGCGACTGAGGCTGCCGGCAAAGGAGAAGTCATCATGCGCAAGATTCCCGCATCTACCGGTGAACAGCGAAAGGCGGTGGGTTTCGAGGGCGTCGATTCCCTCTGCCCCTATTGTGGCGTCGGCTGTGCGCTGACCTATCGGGTCGACAGCGAACACAAGCGGATTCTGGACGTCAGTGGTCGCGATGGCGCCGCCAACTCCGGCCGCCTGTGCGTCAAGGGCCGCTACGGCTTCGACTACGCCATGCACGCCTCACGGCTGACCAAACCGCTGATCCGGCGTGAGGACAGCTACCCGAAGACCGCCCTGTCGGCGGATGTCCTCGGCGAAACCGGCGGCAAGCGAAAGCGCAAGCCGGGCGGGAAGGTGAATTACGAGGACGTCAGCCAGCACTTCCGCGAAGCCAGCTGGGATGAAGCGCTGGAACTGGTCGGTCGGCGTCTGGGCGAAATCCGCGACACCCATGGCGGTGATGCGCTGGCCGGCTTCGGTTCGGCCAAGGGCTCCAACGAGGAGGCCTACCTGTTCCAGAAGCTGATTCGCACCGGCTTCCGCACCAACAATGTCGATCACTGCACGCGTCTTTGCCACGCCTCGTCCGTTGCAGCGCTGCTGGAAGGCGTCGGTTCGGGCGCGGTCACCAACGTGGTGCGCGACATCGAGAACGCGGACAGCGCCCTGCTGGTCGGCTGCAACCCCACCGAAAACCACCCGGTGGCGGCGACCTTCATCAAGGAAGCGGCGGAGAAAGGCACCAAACTGGTGATCGTCAACACCCGCCGTCCGCGTCTGGCCGACCACGCCGAGGTCTACCTGCAGATCCATCCGGGCACCGACGTGGCGCTGTTCAACGGCATCATGCACGTGCTGATCAAGGAAGACCGGATCGATCACGACTTCATCGCCAGGCGGACCGAGGGCTTCGACGAGATCCGCGAGACCGTGCAGGACTACTCCCCGGACGTCGTTGCCAATCTCTGCGGCGTCGACAGGGACGAACTGATCAAGGCCGCGCGTCTGCTGGGTGCCGATCAGCGGTCGATGTACTTCTGGGGCATGGGCATCAGCCAGCACACCCACGGCACCGACAACTCGCGCTGCATCATCGCCATGGCGATGATCACCGGCAATGTCGGCAAGTCGGGAACCGGCCTGCATCCCCTGCGTGGACAGAACAACGTGCAGGGTGCCTCCGACGCCGGCCTGATTCCGATGGTGTATCCGGACTATCAGCCGGTCAACGACCCGGAAATCCAGAAGAAATTCGAGGAATACTGGGGTTGCGAATTGTCGCCGACTCCCGGCCTGACCGTGACCGAAATCATGCATGGTGCGCTGGATGGCAGCATCAAGGGCATGTACGTCCAGGGTGAAAATCCGTTCGTCTCCGACCCGGATACCAACAAGGTCCGCGAGGGCCTGATGGCGCTGGACTTCCTGGTGGTCCAGGACATCTTCATGACCGAAACGGCGGAATTCGCCGATGTTATCCTGCCCGGCAGCTCGTTCATGGAAAAACTGGGTACATACACGAACACCGACCGTCGTGTGCAGATCGGCCGGCCCGCACTGGCGCTACCCGGCGATGCGCGTCAGGACCTGGACATCATCTGCGAGATCGGTCGCCGCATGGGCGCACCGATGGAGTACGACTCCGTGGCACAGGTGTTCGACGAGTTCGTCGGCTGCACCACCGAGTATCAGAACCTCAGTCATGACGCGCTGGGCCGGAATGGCAAATGGTATCCCTGCCACGATCCGGTCAATTCCGAAGGCGAGCGCATCGTGTTCGCGGAACGCTTTCCGCGGCCCAACGGCAAGGCCCTGCTGGTGGCAGCACGGCAGAGCCCGCCGCACGAGAAGACCGATACCGAGTACCCGCTGGTCCTCAACACCGGCCGCATGCTCGAGCATTGGCACACCGGCAGCATGACGCGCCGTTCGGTGGCACTGGACACCATCAGTCCGGAGGCTTTTGTCGAGCTGAACCCGAATGATGCGGCGCAGCTACAGATCACCGACGGGCAGATCGTCGAGGTGCGTTCGCGCCGCGGTTCAATCCAGCTGAAGGCACAGTTGATGGATCGCATCGCCGAAGGCTCGGTCTTCATCCCGATGCACTTCCGCGAGGCGTCCGCCAACGTGCTCACGGATCCGGCCGTGGATCCCCAGGGCAAGATCCCGTCGTTCAAGTACAGTGCCGTTTCGGTAAAGCCGCTGGCCGAGCCCACGGCACGTGCGGGCGGCAGCAACTGAGGACACCAGAGGTGGTTGATCGCCCGGCCCGTCGTCCGCGTGCACTGCGGGCCATGCCCGCAACGGGCATGGATGCCTGGCTTGCGTCCGGGGTGCCGGCGCCACTGCCGCTGGCGCTGGAACGCGAGTGCGGGCTGGCGGCGGACTCCGGGCAGGGCTACCTCATTTCCCTGGGCAGCAACGAAGACCCGCAGACGCGGATCGTTACCGCCTTGAGCATGCTGGTGCGGCGTCACGGGGCTCTTGTCGTCAGTCGCGTCTACAGCACCGAAGCCGCCGGCGATCAGGTCGGCGGGCCGCGCTTTCTGAATCTGGCTGCGTATCTGCGTAGCTTTCTGAGCCCGGCGCAGCTGAAGGCCGAGTTACAGCGCATGGAGATTCGTCTGGGTCGCCAGCGCTCAGCCGACGGCCGGCCACTGCCCGTCAGCATTGATCTCGATATTCTGGCCGGGCCGCTAGATCAGGCCCGGGTTCTGGGCGATGACGGCCGCGCGCTGGATGTCCCGGAATTCATGCAACGCCCGGTGCACGAATTGCTGATCGCCCTGAATGCGAGTCGGGCACCGGTGCCGCTGGCGCCGGGACCTTGCTGCGAACTCGACCTGAACGGCTGGCGCATCGGCCAGCAACCGGTTCTGCTGCGGACCCAGGGCGAGCAGCGCATCACTACCGCCGGCCCCCTGGTGCACTGACCCGGTCTGTCGGACCCCGCCATATCCGCCGAACTAGAAGACAAGCTGCCGGTCAAATCAACAACCTGCACGTTCCGGTTGCCTTGAATACTGGACTGGGCACTGCCATATTGCTAATTGCCTCAGGGAAGACCGGCGACGATCGGTCACGGGAAACGTCGCAGATGGACGGATCCCCGAGAATCAGGTGGCCATCGCTGACCGCCCCGAACAGGATGCAGCAGGAATTCCGCCGACCCGTGCGCGCCGGCAAAAGGTTTCTGCGCACAATGTTGCCGTAGAACGGAAAGGATTCGGATGAAGACAGACGGCAAAAATACAAATAATTGATAATAATAAACAAATCCGGAAGAGAGCTTTTGACATGACGATGCCTGATAGTGCAGTTGATCATGCGGCCCTGGTACGGGCGACCCTGGATGGAGAGAGGAAAATTGCGAAAACGGCCATCGAGGCGTCCTGGCGACGCTGCGCCGAACATTACGGACTGGAGCCGGACGACAACAAGGCGCCGCCGGTCCTGACTCTGCCGGAACTGCGCGAACGTGAAGATCGCCTCAGCGATCTGATCGAAATCGCCGATTTCGAAATGCAGACCCTGTACCAGCAGGTTGCCGGCTCCAAGTACGCCGTGGTCCTGACCGACCATGAGGGCGTGATCCTGCGGTGCCTGTCCGAGGCCGGCTTCGATCAGGCAGCCCGCGACAGCGGCCTGCGCGCTGGTGGCCTCTGGAACGAACCGGAACAGGGCACCAACGGCATGGGTACCTGTCTTGTCGAAGAGCGCCCGGTCGTGATCCACCACGCGGAGCACTTCCTGTCCCGCAACACCGGTCTGACCTGTGCCGCCGTGCCGATCCACAGCCCGGATGGCACGCTGCTCGGGGTTCTCGATGCCTCCAGCGACTCCCAGTATGCCCAGCAGCACACGATGGCACTGGTGGACATGTCCGCCCAGATCATCGAGAACCGTCTGTTTCTGAAGCAGCACGAGGAAGACTTCGTGCTGCGGTTCCACAGCCGCGCCGAATACGTCGCGACATCCGGCGAGGGCATGATCGCCATCCGCGGTGACGGACAGATCCTCAACGCCAACCGCAGTGCCCTGATGCAACTTGGTTTCGAGACCCAGGCCGAACTGCGCAAGCTGATGATCGACGAAGTGTTCGAAACCGGGATGGACGAACTCTGCCTTGGGCCGCGTTTTCAGGGCCTGCATCCCAAGGCCTTGCGCGAAGTCAGGCACAGTCGCCTGTTCTTTGCCGTGGTGCAGAGACCGCGCGGCATGGAAGATCATCTGCTGCTGCCCGGAAGCGATGTCGCCGATGGCGCCCGCACGGCCCGTGGTGCCGTTCGCGAAGGCAGCGATGTCTCACCGCTGGATTCACTGCATTACGGCGACAGCACGATGGCCTACAACATCCGCTGTGCAAAACGGGTTCTGGAGCGGGACATCCCGCTGCTGCTCCAAGGTGAGACGGGTACCGGGAAAGAGGTGTTCAGTCGTGCGATTCACGACTCCGGCACGCGGGCGGAGCAGCCGTTCATCGCGGTCAACTGCGCCTCGATCCCGGACACTCTGATCGAAAGCGAGTTGTTCGGCTATCGTGCCGGCGCCTTTACCGGCGCCAACCGCAAGGGGCAGCGGGGCAAGATCCTGGACGCCAACGGCGGCACGCTGTTCCTCGATGAAATTGGCGACATGCCGGTAGAACTTCAGGCACGCCTGTTACGGGTGCTCGAGACCAAGGAGGTCTTGCCACTGGGTAGCAGTACCGCGGTCAAGGTCGACATCCGGATCATCAGTGCCACACACCGTTCACTCAAGGAGATGGTCAAGCAGGACCGATTCCGTGAGGACCTTTATTACCGTATCAACGGCCTGACCCTGACCCTGCCGTCGCTGAACGAACGGACTGACAAGAAGCGTCTGATCGCCGAAGTGCTGGCGTCGGAGATGCCCGATGACCGTGCCGTGGAGATCGATGACAGCGTCTGGGACACCCTGATGGACTATCACTGGCCGGGCAACGTGCGGCAACTCCGGCTGGTATTGCGCACGGCATTGGCCCTGTCGGACGAGGTCATGGACCTGGAGCACCTTCCGGCCGAAGTCCGCCAGATGGAAAGCAGCGGCAGGACCATGCCGGAGTCGTCGGACGGCGATGACGAGGATCCGCCGGTCAGCAGCAATCCGCTGGAAGCCGCCGAGCGGGAGGCGCTGGTGGAGGTCCTCGAACGGTATCGCTGGAATATCACGCGGGTCGCCAAACACCTCAATGTCTGCCGTAACACGCTTTATCGGAAGATGCGGCGGCACAACGTGAAGCTGGGTAACTCCTGACGGCGGAAGCAAGCCGTTCCCGTCCCGAATCCTGTTTCGGGCTGAGCGTTAAGGAAACGCTGTTACCCTTTCCCCTGTCAGTCCCTGATTCCTTCAGTCGCACGCGCTCCGGCGCTGCGGCCGTCACAGCCGGTAGCCGAATCGTGAGTGAGCGCATTCTATTCCTGACCGGACATCTGGCCGAGCCGAGCCTGCGACGTGTCCTTGGTGAGCTGGACACCGACAGCGAGCGGTTCCGTGTGCACAACATCGGCATCAATGTAGCGGCGCTGATGACCGTGAGCATGATCGCCCGCCGTCTGCCGACTGTGGACTCGGTCGACCGCATCGTGCTGCCCGGACACTGCCGGGGCGACATCGCGGAACTCCAGCAACGCTACGGCGTACCCGTGGAGCGTGGACCCAGTGACCTCAAGGATCTGGCCGTACACCTGGGGTTTCGTGGCAAGCAGCCGGACCTCAGCCGCTACGATCTGAACATCTTTGCCGAAATCACCGATGCACCGCGCCTCACCGTGGAACAGATCGTGGAGCGGGCCGGCAGCCTGCGTGCAGAAGGTGCCAATGTCATCGATCTGGGCTGCCTGCCCGAAACGCCATTCGAACACCTCGAAGACTCGGTGCGTGCGCTGCATGAAGCAGGCTTTCAGGTCAGTGTCGATTCGCTGAATACCGACGATCTGCTGCGCGGCGGCAGGGCCGGCGCGGATTATCTCCTGAGCCTGACGGAAAACACCCTGTGGATCGCCGACGAGGTGCCGTCGACCCCGATACTGATTCCGGCCGAAGCCGGTGATCTGGACTCTCTCAGCCGTGCCATCGAAGGGATGGAAGAACGTGGACGATCGCACGTGGCCGACGCCATCCTGGATCCGATTCACTTCGGCTTCACCGACGCCATCTGCCGCTACCGCGATTTGCGGCAGCGGCACCCGGAGACGGAGATCATGTTCGGCGCCGGCAACGTAACCGAGCTGACCGAGGCCGACACGCTGGGCATCAGCACCATGCTGATGGGAATCTGCTCGGAACTGCGGATCCGTTACATGCTGACCACCCAGGTCTCCGAGCATGCGCGCACCGTGGTCCGGGAGACCGACCGGGCCCGACGGATCATGTATGCGGCGCGTGAAAACAGTGACCTGCCCAAGGGCTATGGCGGTGACCTGCTCGCCCTGCACGAGCGCAAGCCGCACCCGGACACTCTGGATGAGATTCATGCGCTGGCGAGCAGGATTCGCGATCCGAACTTCCGCATTCACGTGACCGAAGAGGGAATTCACATTTACAACCGCGATGGCCTCCACAGCCATCACGATCCGTTCGAGCTGTTCCCGCACCTGGGAGTGGAAGAGGACGGAGGGCACGCCTTTTATCTCGGCGTCGAGCTGGGGCGCGCCCAGATCGCGCTGCAACTGGGCAAGCGCTACGTGCAAGACGAGGAATTGCGCTGGGGTGCGCTGGTGGCCCCACCACCGGAAGACAAGCTGGTGCACCGTAACCCGGGACCGACCATGGTGGCCCGCAAGAAGCACAACAAACGAAAAAAAGCCGCCGGCGAATAACATCGCCGGCGGCTATCTTGATTGCGTGACCCTGATCGGTCGCTTTACAGCGTTTACGGCCGCTCGATGGATTCCAGCGTCAGGATATCCTGGTAGTAGGGCTCCTCCGCATCACTGTTCGGTGCGACCGCTTCCAGTTGATAAATGAAGCCGGGAACATCCTCCGACACGGTGAACGTGTAGTACTTTTCCCAGAATTCCCGATCGTAGCGGTTACGATCAGAATCGCCTTTGTATGGCGTGACCGTAATGCGATGGCCAGTCACGTCCTCACCCTCGTACTCGAAAGTGATCTCTTCGATCACCGGTTCGTCCTCGAGCACCGTCTTGATCCGGTTCTGGAAGTAGCGCACCGGCTGACCGGCAGCTTCGCTCATCCGGTTCACGTCATGCTGCAGGAAACCGGCGAGCACCGGGTTACCACGAGCCTGGCGGAACCCCGGGAACGGCCGCTCCCGGTCGCCGGTAAAGAACTGCACCTCACCAGCGCGGAAGCTCTCTTCCAGCACGTCGGTGATCGTCAGGGAAATATGATCGGAAAAGACGTTTTCGGGCTCCTGATGCGTTCCGGAACGTTCATAGCGGTAATGAACCGTCGTACCCGCCTCGTCGAGCGCATCCATGTGCGGCGTCAGAAACAACATCTGGTTGGCCTTCGAGAATTCGTCCCGATTATCGGCCTGGGCACTCAGAGAAACGGTCAGGGTCAGGGCCAGCGCGGCCAGCGATGGTTTCAGATTCACGAAAGACTCCTCCAGTCTGCTTTTTCTTGCAATACGCCGGACAACGACCTCGTACCAGGTCGTTATCCGGCAAACACGTCCTGATTTCGTCTACCGACGGCGGCGTTCCGGTCGATCGACCTGGGGCACGTTGAACTCATCCAGCAGTGCCTTGATCTCGTCCTCATGCTCGCGCAGAGCGACCTGCAGTGGCCGCATCATTTCATGATCACCGGCCCGCACGCCGATGGAGACACCGAAGTCAAACTGCGCCCGGACGTCGGACTGCATCGGCAGCATCGTGAATTCCTGCCCGGTCTCTTCGGTCACCTGCTGCGCGTAATAGCCGGCAATCGGTCCCCAGATAATCGCGGCATCGATATTGCCTTCCGCCAGATCCCCTTCAATGACCTTACCGGGGTAGAAACCGATATCACCGTCAGCCTGCACATAGCCCTTGAGATGGCCGCGCAGGCCGTTACGAATGAGCCATTCGTTGGCCGGGGAGCGGTCGAAGGCACCGATTTTCAAATCCGCCGGCAAGCCGATGGTGAGCAGATCGTTGGACTGCTCAAGCTCACTCAGAACCGGATGATCCTTCTTGAACACGAGCATATGCGTTGTGTAGTAGTACGGCGTGGACGTGGTCAGGCCGGACGCCTCCTGCGGCACCCCCATCATGATGTCGCAACGATACCGTCGTTCGTTGTCCATCCAACTGCGCAGGGTCGCGCGGATGTAACCGAAGCGCTGCGGCAACCAGAAGAATTCCACCGGGAGTTCCATCGACTCGCCGAACAGATTCGCCATCTTGTTCTCGAAGCCGACCTCGCCGGCGCCGGAGAACGGCAAGTTATTGGGGTCCGCGCAGATACGCAGCGCGCCCCGTTCTTCCGGCGGCCCGCCATGATCACGAGTGAACATGTTGTCCGCGACGGCGGTCGGGGCCGCCAGAAGCAACGCCGCAGCCGGCAAGATGGCCAGCCCTGTGCGGCGAATCCAGGTCACCGAAAATACCGACATCATTGTGACTCCTCACCATGAAAGACGGGCGGTCAGACGCCGCCCGTTCTCGTTATCAACGATCCGAAGACGGTTCGGACAGTCTCAGTCCTGCAATCGTTCGGGCCGCCCCGCGGGCAGATCGCCGTTGGCGCGTGCCTTCAGGTAAGCGTAAATTCCCTCGCGACGCGGCCAGACATTCGGATTGTCTTCAAAGCCGGGCATGGCACTGCCTTCGGTCTGAATGCCTTTGGCCAGGACCTCGTAGAACCGTTCTTCCGAGATCTCGGTTACCCGCCGGATCAGATTCGGTGCGAACGAGGAACCTGCCGCTTCCTGTCCATGACAGACCGCGCAGCTACTACCGAGGGTGCGCCAGCCAATGAAGGTCTCCTGGTCGACGGCGCAGCTGGTCCGTCGTCCCTGGTCATCCGTTTCACAGACCACGGTGTAAAGGTCGCTACCGTTGGCCTCTTCCTCGACTGCCGCATCATCGTCCACTGCCTCGGCCTCTGGTTCGTCAGACACCGCTTCCATCTCATTGTTCGCCACGTCTTCCGTCTCGTCGATGGCGTCGGCATCGACCTGCTCGTCCGCACCGTCACCGCAGCCCACGAGCAGGAGGCCTGCGAAAAGAGCCAGGATCAAAAGCCGCGTAGACCGCCCGAGAACCGGGCGCTGTTCGTTTGAATCGCATTTCATTCAGAATTTCTCCAGATCGTGTCGTTTTCCGGGTTGGACCCGGCCCCTCGCTTCACCCATCAGCCGGAGACCGTGAGGTCAACAGCTCTTTTTAGTCATTTTTCGTTCAAAAAAAAAGGCCGGTCGCAGTGCGACCGGCCCGACTGTATTGCCTACCTGGACTCGATTACTCGAAGTCGGGCAGAGCAAACACGGTCAGCGTTCCACCCAGACGGGTGTGGTCGTAAAGACCGCGGAACGCACCGACAGCACCAAGGCCTTCGGAATCACCTTCCAGGCCAGCCGCCATGCCGATACCGGCCCAGCCACCAATGCCCGACAGCACACCAACATACTGCTTGTCGTCGTGCTCGTAGGTGAACGCGTTGCCGATGATGCCGGACGGCGTACGGAAGCTCCACAGCTCTTCACCGGTATCGACGTCACGCGCCTTGAAGTGCCCCTCAAGGGTACCGTGGAAGGCCAGACCGCCGGCGGTGGTCAGAGCACCTGCCCAGACAGCGAAGGCTTCTTCCTGTTCCCAGACCACTTCACCCTTGGCGGCGTCCCAGGCAATGAACTTGCCCATGCCACCGAAGCTGTCCGGAGTCGGGAACATGCTCAGGGTCGCACCGACGTACGGCTGACCGGCCACATAGGACACTTCGTACGGCTCGTAGTCCATGCAGATGTGGTTGGTCGGCACGTAGAACAGGCCGGTCTGCTTGCTGAACGAGGCCGGCTGCTGATCCTTGTAACCCAGAGCGGCCGGGCAGATGCCCTGCACGTTCACGTCAGCACCCTGGACGCCAGGAGCGTACTCGTCCACAACCTGCGGACGGCCGGTTTCCATGTCGACATGGGTGGCCCAGTTCACGGTGTCATCGTACTTCTCGGCGACGAGAAGCTCACCGGTTTCGCGATCCAGGGTGTAGGCGAAGCCGTTACGGTCGAAGTTGACCATCACGTGACGCATTTCACCGTCGATTTCGATGTCGGCGAGGATGTTTTCGTTAACACCGTCGTAGTCCCACTGGTCCCACGGGGTCTTCTGGTAGAACCACTTGGCTTCGCCGGTATCCAGATCGCGGGCCATGATGGTCATGGACCACTTGTTGTCGCCCGGACGCTGTTCCGGGTTCCAGGTGCCGGGGTTACCGGTGCCGTAGTACAGCAGGTTCAGGTCGGGATCATAGGAGAACCAGCCCCAGGTGGTGCCACCACCGCGGGTCCACTCGTCGCCTTCCCAGGAGTCGAGGCCGGTGTTGGCGCCGATCGGCTCACCCATGGCGGTAGTGGTGTCCGGGTCAACCAGCATTTCGTCGTCCGGACCGGTGCTGTAGGCCTTCCAGGCCAGCGAGCCGTCTTCGATGTTGTAGGCGATCGCGAAACCGCGAACACCGAACTCACCACCGGAAATACCGGTCACGACCTTGTCGCCGGCAACCAGCGGGGCGTTGGTGTTGGTTTCACCGATGGCCGGATCACCGTTCTTCACCGACCACTGCTCTTCACCGGACTTGGCGTCCAGCGCGACCAGAGTGGTATCGGCCTGCTGCAGGAAGATCTTGCCGCTGCCGTAGGCTAGGCCACGGTAAACGGTGTCGCAGCACATCACGCCGATAACATTGCTGTCCTGGCTCGGCTCGTAGGCCCACACGATTTCACGCGTATCCAGGTCGATGGCATAGACGTTGTTCGGAAACGGCGTGTGCACGTACATGATGCCGTCAACAACCAGCGGCTCACCTTCGTGACCACGGAGAACGCCGGTGGAGAAGGTCCATGCCGGAACCAGACGGTGAACGTTGTCACGGTTGATCTGGTCCATTTCGCTGTAGCGCGTCTGCTGGTAGTCACCGCCCGTGATCGGATGGTTGACGTGCGTGCCAATGCGTTCCTTGACGTCATCATTGGCCACGGCGCCGCCGGACATCAGCATTGCACCCATGGAAGCAGAGGCCATAAAGGCCAGAGTCGTACGAGAAATTCTCGTCGGAGTCATCATTCTTCTCCCCCTCCTAATGTTTTGTGTGACGGTAGTCGGCGCTTTGGGGGTTGCCGGTACCGCAAGACAGATCCGGTCTGGTTTCACCCAGGCTTTTGTCTGCCCGGGCGGTGGCGACCGGGATCCACCGCACAGTAGGGTATTCAAGATGCAGGCCAACCGGGGCGGACAGCGCTCAAGTTGCCGCAAGACCTTGTCTTGCAGGGCATGATCGCTGTGCGCGCCGGGAACGAAAGCGGACCGGACCGGTTCACGGTGTTCACCCATGAAAATACGGTGCGTCGTTTCTGTCACAAACCGTTGACGCGCTTGGTCGGACGAGGGAAACCCTCTTCGGATTGCCGGTGCGGGGTGCGGGGTGCGGGGTGCGGGGCAAAGAATATGCTCCGGACTGGGCGCCCGACGACAAGCGCCCTGCGCCAAGGACCGGGCGCCGGAACCGGCCGAATCACAAGCAAGGCAGGGGAAGCGTTTCCCCGGCTCCCGAGGCTTGCGCGGCTGCAAAAATCAAAAAACCCCGGCTCCGCCAGGAACCGGGGTCTGAAGCCTTCGAACTGACCGGGTTTCAGAACTCGGGCCAGATGTTTTTCAGCCGGTTCGGCCGGACGAAGCAACGCTGGTCGGCTTCGTTCTTCGCTTCACCATAAGCCAGGCGCAGTTCCTGGATACCGCGTGCCGGTTCGCGCATATACTCGCCCGATTCGCCGGAGATGGTGGCAGCCTTTTCCGCCGTGTCGGCCTGCACGAACTTGTCGTGCGGCATTTTTTCGGCGATCACGTCGATGGCGCAGGTGCAGGCATACAGGGTTTCAAGGTTACGCTCGCCCTGGTAGTACATGCACTCCTCGATCCACTGGTAGCGATCGAGGGTCGGATAGTTATGCGGATCCTTTTCCGCCAGCGCCGGTGCCGCGAAGAACAGGACGGGCATCAGCAATGCGACGATACTGAATCGCTTCATTGTTCACTCCACTCGTTTTAATGTTGTCACGGAGAACGCGCTACCCAATGGATCTCGCGCTTTCCTCTCCTCTCGATGTTCCACGCGAACACCTTTTAATGGTCCGGATGGTGCCGAGGCAAGCTCTTTCTGCAACTGCCTGGCAGGCGCCCCCGGTTCGGTCACGCTCATATGACAACAAACACGGCGGGAATGCTCAGTGGCCGGTGTCTCTTTCGGCACGCGGGCAGCAATGCAAGCGTCCCGGCGAGCCGGAATCGGGATATTTTCCCGGAACAGTGGCCGCGCCACGGAGTCCCAACACCACTGAGCAAGAATCTGTCCCGACCAGAATGGTCGGGTGAAACGCAAGCCTAACGCTGCTTTGTTCACACGCCTGCCCTGGTGTCCGCGTGTTTCCGAGGCAAAGGGCGCGGCGCGGCGGTTATCATCCGGTGAAGCAGCGCCACGGAGCGGTCCGGTAAAATGCTGCCCCGGAGGCCCGGGAATTGAAGCCAGTGTTTCCCTGGCAGGAATTCATGTTCACCGAACGTTCATGTGGTCACGGGACACTGAACAGTTACGTACCGACTCAGAGGAAGCCCATGCAGCAGGATGCCACCCCTAAGGCAAGGACCCGCTACACCCGTCTCGCAATGACACTCCACTGGCTGATGGCCATCATGATCGTCGTCGCATTCGCCATGGGAGTCTACATGGTCGACCTGCCATTCGATGACACGCGTGCATGGTTTTTCCGGCACCACAAGAATATCGGCCTGACCGTCGGCCTGCTTCTGCTGCTGCGGGTCTGGTGGCGGATTCGGCATCCCGCGCCACCGCTACCGCCGGAAACGCCGGATTGGGAAAAACGGGCTGCGAAGATCAGCCATCGACTGCTCTACATCATGATGGCGGTAATGCCGATCAGCGGTTTCTTCACTACCTCGTTCACCGGTTATCCAACCTATTATCTGGGCATTCCCGTCGACCTCGGCAAATGGGGTGGCGAGAACGAGCTGGCCAACGATATCTTTGCGTTCATTCATATCGGTTCGGCCTATTTCCTCGCGTTCCTGGTCGTGATGCATGCCGCAGCGGCGCTACGCCATCTAATCATCAAACGTGATACCGTTTTTCAGCGTATGGTGCCCGACAGGGCGGAGAGGAGATCAGAATGAAGAATTTTTGTATTCGCGGCTTGCTGCTTGCGGCGGGCGTGGCCTTTGCAGTAACTAGTGCGGCCGCCGAACCGATCAAGGTTGCGGTGCTTGATGCAACGATGACCTTCGGCAGCATCGAGCAGCCGATCACCGAGCATGAAAAGGCGCGACTGCAACGCTTCTCCGCCGAACTGAGGGACGCGCTGGACCGCTCCGACAGGTACGAACTGGTCGATCACGGCGAACTCGAAGCGCTGACCAAGCAATATGTCGGCGGTCGCCGGATCAACAGCTGCAACAGCTGTCAGGCGAACATCGGTCGGGACCTCGGGGCCGAACGGGTCATGATGCCGGTGGCGGACAAGATGAGTGAATTGATCATGTCCCTGCGAGTAGAGGTCCGCGAGACCGAGACCGGGAATCCGATTGACGTGAAATCCGTACGGATCGCCGGCAACACTGACGAGTCCTGGCGCCGCGGACGTATTGCGATCCACCGGGACCGGGACTGGCCGGAACCACAGCCTGCCGAATAAATCCGGTCACGTCGCCAGACACGCGGCCCGACCGGCCACAAAAAAGGCCGCCATCCTGATGGATGGCGGCCTTTTTCATGACTTCGTATCAGCCTGACGCGACTTTATCAGTCGTGCGCGGCAAACGGATGCGAGGCCTTGCCCTTCTGAGCCACGACTTCCGCAGCGGACGGCTCGTTCTTCACCGCACGCTTGATGGACATCTTGACCGCTTCGTAGTTGTAGTCCTGGATCTTGGCATCATCCTTGGCTTCCCAGTGGATAAAGACGCCGACACAGATGAACAGGTCATCGGCTTCGTCCTGGGAAATGGTGCCGTCCTCGACGCAGTCGGCAACGGCCATGGCCACGCCACGCTGGGCCGGACCGAACATCTGGGCGGCCTGGGTACCATTCTTGATGGTGACCTTGTTGAACATCACGGTGGCCGGCTTGCACAGCAGGTTCGGCGCAACCACGGCCAGCAGGGACGTGAAACCGTCCTTGTTGTTGGTCAGGGAGTTGGTGAACGCGCTCTCGGCGGTGCTGCCACGCGGACCGATGATCAGATCGATATGCGCGACTTCGGCGCCATCACCAACCAGTGCTTCACCAACACGCATGCTGTTAATTCGTGCCATCTTACTTACTCCTTGCGCTTGCTCTTGTGATTTGAAGAGATTGAAAATTCCCACAGTCCTGACCCTCCTTCTTGGACTCTGAATGCCCGGCGACTCGATAGATCAGGTCAGGCGTCGCCGTCCGAGCGCCGCTTGGCCCAAAAAAACCAAAGGCGCCCTATCCGAGCAATTCCATTGCCCGTTTCATGGCGGCCCGGAATTCGAGATCGAGTGTCCCGTCGCCCGCCAGCATATCCTGAAATAGCTTGTTCTGCGTTTGGTATTTCACGTTACCGACCGCCAGTGCGCCGACGCCACGTGCGCCGCGCGCCGACCCTTCGATAATTTTGCCCTTATCCATGACGTCGACGCCTTCGAGGCCCAGCGGCGGCACCGCATTCGCGTCAGCCGCCACCAGCAACTCCGGCGCCGCACAGAGTTGCTCATTGGTGAGGATCTGAATCCCGGCCTTGGCCGTGCTGATGACGGCCTGCACGTCCTGCAGGATTGCGGCCTTGCTCTCGTCGGTGGAACCGTCGCCCGGAATCACGTCGATACCGTACCGCTCCTTGATGACGGCGGTGTGCTTGGCGGCCGCCTCGGCTGAACGGTGACTGACGACAACCACCTCGGCACCGTGATCGGCGGCGAGAATCGCGGACACAAGCCCGACCGGGCCGGTGCCACCAAAAATAGCGACCTTCGTGCCGTCAAGACCACCCTTTCGGCCAGCCTCGATCAGTTGGGCATTGACCACGGCGACCAGCCCGGCTGCCGTGGTGAAGCCGCCGGACGGGTCGGCAAAAACCGCCATCTCGAAGGGTGGCACCATCGAATCGCGCGCGATCCTGACCATGTCCAGCGCCAGCCAGGGGTCACGGCCTCCGATAAAGAGGCCGGTGGCTTTCACACCGGTCGGCCCGCGAGAAAAGATCGCATCCTGCACCAGTCCGAGCACTTCGTCCTCGCCGACATTGGTATACGGAATGATGTGCTGGAAACCCGCATCGATGGCCATGTTGACATCGAAGGGGCTGACCCGCGGATTCGGGTCGAGCATATGCAGAATCGTCGGCTTTTCACTCACGCCGCGGTTTCCCCCTGAAAATTCATGTAATGACTAGAAGAGTCGTTATATTTTGGCTCACTGCAGAAGCAATGGCCGTGCCACGTAGCCGATAAGGAGAACATCACCGCGCGCCTCCTTGCAAGTCCGGCGTCTGCAGCAACGCTGCCAGGCCTGCAAAAATAGCGATGAATTGTCGCCACTGAACCGAACTTGGCACAGTGCGTCCAAGGATGTGAACACAAGGCTGCGGGAAGTTTTCCCTTGCGGCCCCCGAATGCACTCGGCAGGCTCGATAGCCGATGGATGTTCAGACCCCGTTAATGTCAGCCGTGGAAGACTGGCAGACGACAGTCCGGAGAGGGGCGCGGTTTCTGGATCGTTGGCCGCGCACCGGGATAACTACAAGGAGGAGGATCGATGAGTCGGATTGGACGCAGCAGTGCCGCCATCGGCTGGCTCGCCGCCGTGACCCTGTCCACGGCCGCGACCGCGGACGAAATCGTGCAGATCGCGTTTATCGGTGATGACAGCGGAGACGCCTATCAGGGTGCCAGCATGGGGCTTGACGAGATTAACCGCGCCGGCGGCTTTCTCGGTTTCGAGTTTGCCCTGACTGCCGTTGCCGATCATGAACAGATCGACGACGACGCTATCGCCGTGCTGGTAACCGTTGATGGCGCCAGCGCCGGAGATGTGGCGGGCGCATTCCCGCAACTCGCTGTATTCAATACCGGCTCGGATGACGATGCGCTGCGCGCTCTGTGCCGGGACAATCTCTTCAGCATCATGCCCAGTGCCAGCATGCGCAGTGACGCCATTGCACAATGGCAGCAGCAGGCGGATGACGAGGACATATCGGCAGTGGCGCATCATCATCGATTCCGGCGTTACTCGTCCGGCGACCTCAACGGCCGGTACGTGGAGGCGTTCGATGAGCCGATGACGGAGAGCGCCTGGACCGCATTTGTCGCGGTGCGCATGGTCGGCGACGGCGTCACTCGAACCACCAGCCGTGAACCCGACGCCCTGATCGAGCATCTCTGGGGTCTCGAGAGCTTCGATGCCTCGAAAGGCCAGCCGCTCAGTTTCCGGGAAAACGGTCAGTTGCGGCAGCCGCTGTGGATCGTGCAGGGCGATGATGTGCTGGGTGAATCTCCTGTCGAGGGTGTGGTTGATCCGGATGATCTCGACACCCTCGGCGGTGTCTCGTGTTCCAAATAACAATCAGGTTAAGCCGGAGCGCGCTGGCGCTCCGCCAGCCGACTTGGAGGGTAGTTCAGTCATGAAGATCAAGCACTGGTGTCTGGCAATCGGTCTGTATCTCGGGGCGACGGTTCCGGTCGCCGCCGAGGAGCTTACCGGCCGTCTGTTCGTGTCCAACGAGTGGGATCACACCATCTCGGTGATCGACCCGGAAACCTGGGAGGTCATCAAGGTCATCGAGGATGTCGGCGGTCAGCGCCCGCGCGACATGGGCTTTTCCCGTGACGGGACCAAGTTGTACGTGGCCCTCGGTATCGACGATCTGATCGCCATCATCGATCCCTACGAGATGGAACTGATCGAGACCATTCCGGGCGGTGAAGACCCGGAAGCCTTTACCGTGCACCCGGAGACCGGCCACATTTATGTGTCCAACGAAGCGACTGCACAGCTGATGCAGATCGACCCGGAAGCGGGCGAACTCAAGGGCGGCATAGACGTCGGTCTGGAACCGGAAGGGGTCGTATCGACGCCTGACGGCAGCATCATCGCCGTGGTCAGCGAATCCAGCCATATGGTGCACCTGATCTCCTGGCCGGATCATGAGGTGGTTGCGAATATCCTGGTCGGCACGCGCCCCCGCGAGCTGACCGTGACCGCCGACGGCAAGTTGCTTTACGTGACCTCCGAAGTCGCCGGGGAAATCAGCATCATCGACATCGAAAGCCGCGAGATCGTCAAGAACCATCGCTTCAGCCAGCGCCGTGCACGGCCCAAGGACGTGCGCCTGAACGCGGATGAGTCCCTGGTCTTTGTCTCGCTGGGTCGTGACAACACAGTCGCGGTGCTGGACGCCGAGACGCTCGAAGAAGTCGATCTGATTGATGTCGGCGACCGACCCTGGGGCCTGGCGATGAACCGTGAGCGGACGCTGCTGGCCGTCGCCAATGGCGAGAGCGATGATGTCTCGATCATCGATACCGAGACCCGGGAAGTGATCAAGGATATCTACGTCGGCGACTCGCCCTGGGGCGTGATCTTCCACGACTTCATGGTCGAAAAGGAAATGCCGCCGCGGTAACGCCGTCATCCACGAACCCGGACTGCGCGGGTCGCGAAACCCCGACCACCCTGAATGGCGGTCGGGGTTTTTTATCGTTCGGCGCCCGGAACGGTCGGCAGCGGCGCGGAACCGCACTCAACTGGTCAAGCCACCATTGATCATCAACACCTGACCGGTGATGTAGGCCGCCGCCGGGCTCGCCAGATA
Organism: Ectothiorhodospiraceae bacterium; assembly: GCA_003565775.1. Lineage (GTDB taxonomy): Bacteria > Pseudomonadota > Gammaproteobacteria > Nitrococcales > Aquisalimonadaceae > Methylonatrum. Next base: position 38,073 of record PXAT01000214.1, read on the forward strand.
GATCACCGCCTCGGCGACATCATCGCCGGTGCCGAAGCGTTGCATGGGCATGCGGTTGGCGATCTCCCGATACGCTTCAGCCGAAAGATCCTCCTGCGCGAACGCGGTCTCGATCCAGCCCGGGGCAATCACATTGACCCGCCGATCCGGCGCCAGGGACCGGGCCAGGCTCAAACTGAAGCCGGTCACTCCGCCCTTTACCGCGCCGAACATCTCGGCCTCGCGCCCGGCCATGCCGCGCAGCGCCAGATCCCAGGAGGTGTTGATGATGACACCACCCGGTTGCAGGCAGTCGGCCGCAGTCCACGAGCCATGCACCGTCCCCAGCAGGTCCACGGCGACCAGTCGTTGCAGCTTCTGCTGATCGGTCTGTCGCGAGAACTCACCGGTCAGGATATCCGCGCCGGCCAGATTCACCCAGATCCCGGGTGGACCGAGCTGGCGGGCGGTTTCCGCGGCAAGATCCTGCAACTGGCCGGGTTCGCTGACGTCGGTTGCCAGCGCCAGGCACCTCTGCCCCAGCGCCCTGACATCTGCTGTCACGGCGTCCGCTGCCTCCGTCGAGCGATGATAGGTGATTGCCACGTCAGCGCCGGCCGCGGCCAGGCCGCGGGCGACGGCCGCGCCGATCCCCCGGTTGCCACCGGTCACTACCGCGATCTGGCCCGAAAGTCTTGCATCCTGCTGTCTGTGCATGCCGCTTGTTCGCCTCTCACTGGATGAGTGCGCATGGATACTGGACGCCGCCGAGACTTCATTGCAAGATGCTTTTGGGGGGACAGTCCATCACGTGCGTTCGCGCACCACAAGGAGGCACGCGACCATGAGATCGCGACTCGTCCCGTTCTCCGCAGCCCTGGCGCTGCTTGGCCTGATCCTTGCCCAGGCCACGGCTCACGCATCCCGTATGCCGGCTCCCGGCGTTCTGCTACCCACGTTTGCCGGCGAACACCGCATGCATCTGCATTGCCAGGGCCGTGGTCAACCGACGGTCATTCTTGACGCAGGACTCGGTGGCGACTCGCTCGAGTGGACCCGGGTCCAGGGCGAGCTCGCAGAACACACCCGCGTCTGCAGCTATGATCGCGGAGGCCTGGGCTGGAGCGATGCAGCCTCCGGCCCGCGAACGGCCGGCCGCATGGCCACCGATCTGCGGCGGCTGCTGGACCGCAGCACTGAGAACGGCCCTTTCGTGCTCGTCGGACACTCCTTCAGTGCCTACACGCTACGCATCTTCGCCCGGCGCTTCCCTGCGGACGTGGCTGGCATGGTGCTGGTGGACCCGTCTCATGAAGAACAGATTCTGCGGTTCTACGAGGCAGTTGGCGTCAATATCGCGCCGAGCAATCCTCGCGGACAGGTCTACTATCGGCCGGAGTTGCCACCGAATCTGCCGGAGGACGTTATTCCGATCGCAACCCGATTGATGATCACCGATTTGCGCGTGCAGACAACGCGCGACGAACTGCTCGGGTTCCGGGCAAGCGCCGCGCAGGTGGCGTCGTCCCCGACCATGCCCAACGTGCCAATCATCGTGCTCAGCCGCGGTTCGCGCACATGGCCCGACAACGAGCGCGGGGACCGCATGGAAGCGCTATGGCGAGAACTGCACGAGGATCTCGCCGAGCGCGCGCCCTACGGTGAGCTGCGCGTGGTTCCGGGCAGTGGCCACCATATCCACCTGGAACAACCCGCCTCGGTCATCGACAGCGTGCGCAGCGTCATGGAGAGAATCGCCGCCAGGGATCAGATGGCCGGTGAGCCGACGCTCCGCCGATCGGGCATGCACTAAGGAAACGCTGAAATATTCGCACGCCTGCGTTGGAGTCCGCATTTTCTCCGAGGCAAGGCGCGCTGCGCAGTGCCGCAGTCATTCTGCGGTCAAGCAGCGCAACGCCGCATTCGGGGAAAATGCGGCCCAAGCGGAGGGAAGCATGCACCGTTGCACGCCGCCACGCTCGAGAGCCGTTCTTGCGAACTGGCCAGGAGCAGGTCGCCTCGGGTAGCGGGGCTACCCGGGGTGG
>PXAT01000163.1 GCA_003565775.1 Ectothiorhodospiraceae bacterium
GTAAATGAGGAGGGTGCTATTCGACTTCCATATATCGGCAGGATTACAGTACATAATCTTACGCTGGAGCAAGCCGCAGAAAAGGTTGAAGCAGCTTTAAGCCAGTATCTTTTCCTGCCCAATGTATATATGCGTTTTATCAATACACGTGTTACGGTGTTGGGAGAGGTGAACCGGCCTGGAGTGTATATGTTTGATTATAAAAACATTAATGTTTTGCAGGCCCTTGGTTATGCCGGTGATATAAGAGAATACGGAAACAGGAAAAATATTTTACTTATCAGGGAGGACGGAACTCAACTAACCAAGCAATACATTGACGTTACCAGCGACAATTTGCTGGAATCAGAATTTTACACCCTGCAATCGGGTGATATTGTATATATTGAACCGCTGGGCAGAAGGGTTTGGGGGTTTACTACCATTCCCTATAATTTACTATTGACAGTGTTATCTACCAGCCTGGTGGTTTATAGTTTTTTCAATAATTAATGAATAAATTATTATGAACGAAAATAAAGATATGCTGGCCATGAGCCTGATGGCCGCATTAAAAGATATACTAAAACACTGGTACTTACTCGCTTTTTTTGTGATTGTTTTTGTCAGTGCTGCTTTTTTATATCTGAAATTCACATCCCCAACCTACAGTGTGGGCGCATCTATATTGTTACGGATGGATAAGGGCAATAATATGAACAACACCCCTGAATTTCTTCGTGCATTTGATTTAAGCATGAATGACAGAAATTTCCAGAATGAAATATTTTTCATCCAGTCCTATCCCCTGGTGCGTGAAGTAGTGCATAGCATGGATGTACGGGCATCCTATTATATGAAGCCCAGCTATATTCCCAAAACGCTTTCCTGGAGTTTGCAAAATCTATACAAGGATTCACCAATTTTAATTGTACCCCAGGAAGGTAAACCTCAGCCTGTTGATCTGCTGTTTTGGGTTGATATCGTTGATGATGAAAGATTTCGTATTGCAGGTATTGGTGAAAAAGTCTCTTTGCTGAATTTTGAAAATGAAAGGGGAGCAGGAACTGTAGAGCAGTTTAATCTTCAGGGGCATTTTAAGTTTGGAGAATTGATAACTCACGAACATGCTTCTTTCAGGGTATTGTTAAATTCCAATTACAATCCTGAAATGCTTGCCGGAAAGGACCTGTTTTTCAAATTCAATAACCTGAATCAGCTTGCGGGGCAATTTAAGGGGTCTTTAAGTGTAGAGGCTCATAGCATACAATCCACCATGGCCAATCTCCATTTTAATGTGGATAATGTATGGTTGGGAACAGATTTTCTCAACAAACTGATTGAAACCTACATTGAAAGAAATCTTGAAGAAGAAAATCTGCTCGCCAATCAAACCATTGAGCATATTGAAAGGCAACTGGAAAATATTTCTGATGATCTGAACACATCCGAAAGGCAATTGCAGAGCCTCAGGTCGACACGCAGTGTTATGAGTGTGGAGGACAAATCGCGCAGGATCTATGATCAGTTGCAGGCAGCCCAGTTGCGACGCGATGAGCAGCAGAGAAGGGTTAATCTGTTGGGTCAGCTGGAAGATTATTTCGTGTTATACAAAGATTCCGCCGCAATTATGGCACCTTCATCCCTGGGGTTAAATGATCCGGTACTGGATAATCTGATCCAGGAACTTACTGCGCTCAATACCGAAAAGCAAAGGATCATCAGTCAGGATCAGCTCAGGAACCCTCGTCTGACCACCCTGAATATCAGCATTGAAAATCTTAAGAATGTTATTGCAGAAAATATTTCTTTTGGGATAAGTACATCCAGAAGCGAACTCAATGAACTCAACAGCCGAATAGAAGGTCTTAACCGCGAATTTTCCCAGTTGCCTGCCACCCAAAGGGAGTTGCTTGGAGTGGAAAGACGATTCAGACTCAATGATGCTACTTATACATCACTTCTTGAAAGAAGGATACATGCACAGATCATCAAAGCTTCCACACTCCCCGATGCCAAAATTGTTGAATACCCCGGTTACAGAGGAGTAGCCAGTCCCAAGAGGACTTTGCTCTATGCCATGTCCATTTTTTTCGGACTTTTATTGCCTTCAGGGTTTATCATGGGGAAAACTTTGATCCTTAACCGGATACAAAACAAAGATGATATCAAGAGTTTTACCCAGATACCCATCATTGCTTCAATCCCTGAAGTAAGCAACCCCAAAGCAAACCTTATTATTCGCAGACAGCAATCCACTCTTGCCGAGTCGTTTTACATGCTCAGGAGCAACCTGGTGTATTACTTGCATGGGGAGGAGAATAAGATCATTCTGGTTACATCTTCTGTGCCTGATGAAGGGAAATCTTATTCTGCTTTTAATCTCGCTACCAGTTTTGCCCTTTCCAATCAAAAAACTGTTTTGCTTGAGTTTGACCTGCGTAAACCCAGCAATACATTGGAAGGTTTCAATACACAAGGGCTTCCGGGAGTAAGCTCCTATCTGATCAATAAAGCAAAGCTGGAAGAAATTACAATACAGACCCAGTTGCCCAACCTGGATATAATCCATTCCGGAAAAATCCCGCCCAATCCCATCGGCTTGCTTTCCGGGAATAAAACCAGGGAACTGATGGAAGAGTTAAAGCAGCAGTATGATTTTGTCATTGTAGATACCCCTCCATACGGTTTGCTTTCCGATTCCTTCATGCTCATGAAATATGCCGATCTGAATCTTTTCGTGGCAAGGATGGATTACACCCGTAAAGATGTTTTTGCAGCCAATATGGAAGATATAGAGAAAAAGAAACTGGAAAATGTGTATATCCTTGCCAATGGTGATAATAC
>PXAT01000032.1 GCA_003565775.1 Ectothiorhodospiraceae bacterium
CGCTTCAACAATCGGCACAGCTTACTCATCATTTGAGTGCAGATGCCCGCAAATTGCTGGCATACAGGAAGCAGTTCAAAACTGACCTGGCCGGTGGCAAAACATCAACAAACATAACCATTAACGATATGGTTTGTTTTGCAGTGATCAGGGCCCTGAGGAAGCATCCGAAAATGAATGCCCATTTTTTGGGAGATACCATTAAGGTTTTTAAGAATGTACACATCGGTTTTGCTGTAGATACTCCGCGTGGCCTGATGGTTCCTGTATTACAAAACGCCGATAACTACAATATATCCGGTCTTTCCGACCGATTGAAAGCCCTTGCCTTGCAGTGTAAGGAAGGTACAATTTCACCCGATCTGCTATCAGCCAAAGCGGCAGGATTCACAATTTCCAACCTGGGAGCTTTTGGCGTTGAGATGTTCACCCCCGTGCTGAACTTACCTCAAACCGGCATCCTGGGTGTAAATACCATTACTCATCGCCCAGCCGATGTGGGCGACGGAACCATAGGTATTGTGCCTCATATAGGCCTGTCACTTACCTACGACCACCGGGCAATCGATGGAGCCCCCGCTTCTGCCTTCCTGAGAGAAGTGAAGCTGGAGATTGAAAAGTTAGATGGTAGTTGGTGAACGTTAAACGGAACGCAAAACGCTGAACGCTGAACAAGAAACAAACAATCTCAACAAATAAATAAAAAGATAAACGATTCAACAAAGAACAACCTAATAATCCAACAATATGCCCAAGGTACAATTTTTACATCCCACAGAACTCAGAAAACCCGAAACCATTAAATTCGGAGAGATCCCGGTAAATCAATACCAAAAATCCGTTTCAGAGGAAATGGATAATTTTACCGGCGAAGACCTGCTTCGCATATACCGCGACATGGTAATTATACGCGAGTTTGAAACCATGCTTCAGGAGATAAAAACAAAAAACGAGTATAATGGTATCAGTTACAATCATCCCGGGCCGGCCCACTTGTCTATCGGGCAGGAAGCTTCTGCTGTAGGCATGGCTTACAACCTTTCGGTTGATGATTATATTTTTGGTTCTCACCGCAGCCATGGAGAAATACTGGCCAAAGGTCTTTCCGCTATTCAAAAACTGGATGAATCTGCTCTTGAATCAGTAATGAAGGAGTATTTTGGAGGTAACATACTTAGGGTCGTGGAAAAACATCTGAAGGGAGATGCCCGTCAAATGGGGATTAACTTCCTGCTTTACGGAACCCTTGCAGAAATCTTCGCAAGAGAAAACGGCTTCAACAAGGGCCTTGGCGGATCGATGCATGCCTTCTTTACACCTTTTGGCATATACCCCAACAATGCCATTGTAGGAGGCTCGGGCGATATTGCAGTAGGCGCTGCTCTTCATAAAAAGGCAAATCAAAAATCGGGCATCGTGGTAGCCAACATTGGGGATGCTTCCCTGGGATGTGGCCCTGTGTGGGAAGGCATTTGCTTTGCCACAATGGATCAATTTTCCAAACTGTGGGATGAACCCTACAGAGGGGGCTTACCCATTATTTTTAATTTCATGAACAACCTCTACGGCATGGGAGGCCAAACCCACGGTGAAACCATGGGTTTTGGAATACTGGCAAGGGTAGGCGCCGGAATAAACTCCGATATGATGCATGCGGAAAGGGTTGATGGCTATAACCCTCTGGCTGTAATTGATGCTTTTAAACGTAAAAAGCAGATACTGGAAGAAAAGCGCGGCCCTGTGCTCCTCGACACACTCACATATCGCTATTCAGGCCACTCTCCTTCCGACGCATCTTCTTATCGCGAACGTGAAGAGATCGAAGCATGGATGCAGGCCGACTCCATTGAATGGTTCAAAACCGAATTGGCTTCCAACGGAATTGCCAATATGGCAACCCTTGAAAATATAAAAGAACAAACCGTTGAAACCCTCAAAAAAATACTTGAAATCACCATCGACAATAAGGTTTCACCGCTTATGAATCTGGATGCCGATCCCGATGCAATAGGTAAAATGATTTTTTCCAATGGCAATGTAGAGAAAATGGAAGATCGTCCGGTGCAAACGCTTCACCCCATGGAAGAAAACCCAAGGGTAAAGCAGATTTCCAAAAAAGAACGTTTTGCTTTTGACAAAAACGGAAACCCGATTTCCAAATTAAAGACCTACCAATTGCGCGATGGCATATTCGAAGCCATCATCGACCGCTTTTACAAAGACCCCACCCTGGTAGCCTATGGCGAAGAAAACCGCGATTGGGGAGGCGCTTTTGCCGTTTATCGCGGACTCACTGAAGCTTTACCCTACAACAGACTTTTCAACTCACCCATTTCTGAGGGAGCCATTGTGGGTACAGCAATTGGATATGGCATGTGCGGAGGAAGAGTAATTGCTGAAATCATGTATTGCGACTTTCTGGGCCGGGCCGGCGATGAAGTTTTCAACCAGTTACCCAAATGGCAGTCAATGAGTGGAAACATGATAAAACTACCTGTGGTAATCCGCGTATCAGTTGGATCCAAATACGGAGCACAACATTCGCAGGACTGGACCGCCCTGGCAGCTCATATTCCGGGACTCAAGGTGGTTTTCCCTGCCACACCTTACGATGCAAAAGGTCTTATGAATAGTGCATTACAAGGCACTGACCCCGTTATATTTTTTGAAAGCCAGCGCATCTACGATGTGGGAGAAATGTTTCACAAGGATGGAGTACCCGAAGGATATTATGAGGTTGAGATCGGCAAGCCGGATATAAAGCGCGAAGGCAAGGATATTACGATACTAACCGTGGGAGCTACCTTATACA
>PXAT01000066.1 GCA_003565775.1 Ectothiorhodospiraceae bacterium
CCCTAACGGATCATTAAACACATACCGATAAAAATTCGGATCCCCCGCGAGTAACCCGATGGGGTCCGGGCTGATGAAGCGATTGAGGTCCGGGGCGTAGTACCGAGCGCGGTAATGGTAGAGGCCGGTGCCGTCGTTTTCGCGGCCGGTGAACTGCAAGGGGTTGGCGCTGGGAGCACCGTGGGCGGTCGTTTCGCCGTAGGCGCTGTAGTGGTAGCGGCGGGTGATGTGGCCGTCGTCGTCCGCGAGGGCGATGATGCTGCCGAGGGCGTCACGTAGCAGCGTCGTGTTGCCGTGGGCGGCGTGCCGGGCGAATACCTGGTCGAGCATCAGGCCACCGTGGTAGCTGCTTGCAATGCTGCCGCTTTCATCCAGCTCGGCGACGGCCTGCATGCCCTGATAGAGATACCGGGTGACTTCACCGTTGACCTCCCTGTAAATCCTTCTCCCCATGTAATCGTAGGCGAAACGGGCGCTGTAGTCCGGTGCATTGATGCCGACGAGTTGGTTACGGCTATCCCATTCGTAGAGGACAGTGCCGGAATCCGTTTCGCGGCTTGTCAGATTGCCGTTCGCATCGTATTCGAGGGCATGTCCGTTGAAATAAACCAGTCGATTGGCATTGTCGTATTCGGCCTCGAAGGCGGTATCCAGGGGGCTGTGACCGTGTTCATGGTTGCGGCTGATGCGTTCGCCGGCTGCGTTGTAGCTGTATTCGATGCGGTCGAGTGGTGATCCGTCGGGAGCGACGTAATCGATTGCCAGGATCTGCCCGGCCGGATCGTGCTGGTAGCGCTGGATGATGCCGTTGGGAAGCGTGGTCTGCACCAGACGGCCAGCCAGGTCGTACTGGTGCCGCACGCTCTCGCCGTCATGGATGATGTCGGTGATCCGTCCGGCCAGGTCGTAGCCGTAGGTCGTGATGGCCTGACCGTTGATACGCCGTTCCACCAATTGCCCGGCGGCATCCCAGATGTACTCGATCATGCCCTGATTGCTGGTTTCGCGGATCAGCCGGTCGAGCATGTCGTAGGCGTAGCGGTGCTCACCCTGTTCACTGTCGACGACCCGGATCAGGCGGTCAGCGTGGTCGTAGGTGAAATGAATCGTTCGGCCGTCGGCATGGGTCACCGTGGTCAACCGGTTCGCCAGATCGTAATCCAGCGCGGTGGTTTCGCCGCGTGCGTCCTGCATCTCGGTGACATTGCCTTCAGCGTCGTAGGCGTAGACGGACTCACCGCCGAGGGCATCCCGACGCTGCACCAGTCGGCCGCGGAGGTCGAAACTGTTGGTTTCAATCAGGGCGCCCTTCGGATCACGGACGGTGGCGATGCGTCCGGTTTCCGTGTAGCTGATCTCGGTGCGGGAACCGCCGCCATCCCGCGTGCTGATCAGCCGGTCCATGGGGTCGAATTCGTGATGCCGGGTGCGGCCGGCCGGATCCGTCTCCCGAATCAGACGTCCGGCCGGATCATGCTCGAACAGGTGACTGCGGCCGATGACATCGGTCAGTCGCCGGACATGACCGAAACTGTCGTGGTCGGCGTGGATCGTGTGCCCATTGGCATCGGTCACGCTAGTCATGCGCCCGCGCTCGTCGCGTCCGATGACGGTCGCTTCTCCGGCCGGGTTGACGATGCGCCGGATTTCCCCGGACGGGTGATATTCCAGCTGCGTCTCGCGACCGAGCGGATCGATGATCCAGATCGGTGAATCGAAGCGCGGATGGTAGTGAAGCCGGGTGACATGGCCGGCGGGGTCGGTGATCGACGTGATATTGCCGCGATCGTCATGGCTGAAACGGGTGACGCGCCCGAGCGGATCGCGCATGGACAGGATGCGGTTGGTTTGCGGGTCCACCGTCTGCTCGTGGACACGCCCGAGCGCGTCTTCCTGACGGGACACATAGCCGTTGCTGTTGAAACGGTATTCGCTGCGGCCGCCTCCTGGATGATGCACGGTCGTGCGTTCGACGTTGGCGCGCCAGTTCGGTGTGTACTCGAACCGGAATGCGCTGCCATCCGCCAGGGTCTGCCCGCGGATACGCCCGAAAACCCGCTGTGGCGACCAGTTGCCATCGGCACCCGGGGGCGGTTCCGCGTTGTCGGGCGGTATCAGATAGTCGAACGCCGTTACCGCACCGTCTGCGTCCGTGCGACGCACGATCTGCTGTCGAGTCTCGACCGTTTGCCACTGGTAGCGGGTTAACTCACCAGCGAAGTCGCGTACTTCAATCAAACGGTCATCGTCATAGCGCAATTGCTGCTCGCGCCCCAGCGGGCAGCGAATCGCGGTGACCTGATCATCCTCGTAACTCAGTTGATAGAAGCGACCCTGATGATCGCTGATGCGGGTGACCCGGGCCGATTCATCGGGATCGCGGGTGAATCGCAGCAATTCCTGACCCTGTGCATCATCGACGCCCAGCAACAGGCCATCCATCTGGCCACCGAGACCGAATCGCAGGCGCTGGCGGTCGCGATGCAGAATGGCGACGTCGCCGCGAACCTCGAGCTCCATACGGAAGCCGCCGCGGCGTCCGGTCTGCTGACGATAGCGGCCGTCGTTTTCCCGCACCAGGTTATAGCGCACGCCATCCGGCGATGTGATGGTCGCCTGGGCGGCACTGCGGTCGAGACGCCATTCGAAGTCGGAATAGGTGCCGCGCCCGAAGGGTCCCTCGCGATCCGACAACGATGAGTAGCGGATAATGACTCCGAGCGCCGGATCGCCGCCAACGGCAAGGCTGTGGTCCGCGAGTATCGAACCGGCGCCGGTCGCCAGATCCACCGGATTGCCG
>PXAT01000188.1 GCA_003565775.1 Ectothiorhodospiraceae bacterium
AAAAACCGGATCCGGAGTGCGATTTGAATTATATTCCCAACAAGGCGATAAAAAAAGAAATTACGACGGCAGTATGCAATTGTATCGGGTTTGGGTCGAAGAATTCTGCGTTGGTGGTGAGAAGAAATTCGTGAATGCACGGCTGCATGGATACATGATTGCATGGATGATTGGTCCCGATGGGTATCGGGATGGTTGATTGGGTGATTGGTGTGGATGCGGTTTTTAGTTTGTTTCGGGCAGTGCTTCGTGGGCTTCGTTGTAAACCATTTCTATATCTTTTATAGAGAAATTCTTCTCTGTTTGTTCTTTTTCAGTAGACAAATCGGGGCAGTCTCCTAAATAAAACTCGGATAATCTTTTTGCTCGGTCTTCGGACTCTGCATTAATGGAAATGAGGTAGGTTCGAGTTAGTGCTACTTTGTAGTATTTCATGGTGGAAGTCCTATTGTTGTGATTATTCTTACTTTGAGTTACGAAATCGCTTCTTCAATTGCTGTCTTAAATATTACATCAATGTCATATGATAAACCTTCCTGTAAACATTTTGTTGCTATTCGTAATTCATGTTCATTTAGTGGCCTGCCAATTAAATCTATAGATACTTCTTGTAAATCTTCGGAAGTTAACAAAAAGATTCTTTGATTATTTTTATCTTCTCGATCCATTTTTCTATATGTGTTTTATTCTTTTCCAGTTATTCAATTTATATTTCTATTTTGCTTTTCGATTTGGTTTAGCTTCTGGATACTCACCGGAATTATATTCAACAAGACGTTTCCAATTTATTGTTCCGTCTTGATTACAAAACATATCCATAAATTTTCTTGAAAACCGATTTGTAACAGCCGCATATTCTCGGTTAAACTTGTCATTTCTTTCTTTTGCTTTATGCCCCATAGGTTCGATAATATCTTTGTAAAGTTCTTGGTCTTTGGAAATTAACTCCCAAAAGACTTGACCACAGTATTTATAATAATCGCCTTTATTTGGATTCCTTATTTTTCCATAACAGCATCCATTAATTGCAATAACGTGTGCATTACGATCTCGTTGTCTCACTCTTTGTATTGCTGTCTTAAAATTTGCTTTCATCCGGTTTATTTGAGCAGCGTTACCCCAGTTTGGTCCTGATTTTATTGTAACAAGATATCTTATTCCTGAGCGACTAAATTCTAAGTCAATGCCTTCTGTTGCCGATTTTTCCCCTTTAAACACACGATTACATACAAATATTGCCAAGTCTTCAAGAAAGCCGCCAAAGATAGTTTCTTCCTGTGATGATAAATGAGCATCGAGAAAACTTTTCACAATTTGCTCTGCGGTTAAAATATATTTTGCTTTATATAAATATGGATTCTTCTTCTTTAATACTTCTTCTAATCGAAGTTTTTGCAATTTCTGAATCCTTCTTTCATGAAAGAGAGGCCAAATACTGGTTTCGACAAATTTTATAACTTCAGTGCGTCTTAGGACAGGCATAATGAATGATGTGTCTAAATGAGGATAGTTTCTAAATTATTTTTAACCATATTAAAATACTCTTCCATTATATCAACCCCAATTGCTTTTCTTCCCAAACGGTGTGCTACTCTAATTGTAGGACCGGAACCCATAAACGGATCTAAGACCGTGTCGCCTGATTTTGTAAATAGTTTAATGAACCATTCAGGTAATTTCTCCGGAAAGACAGCACTATGATTCCGATTTGCACACTCGGTTGACATATGTAAAACATTATCAGGATAAGCCATCTCTTTTCCTACCCAGTTTTCAATTTTTTTTCCGAAGCCACTTCCAACTTTTGAATTATCTCTTCTTTTATCAGTTTCACTAAGATTTTTTAAACGTGTCTTAGCCCATTCACCCATTGGAACCATTACAGCTTCCTGGTACATGTTAAACTTACGCGTTTTATTAAATTGCAATAACCTTTCCCATGCGTCCCGGAATCTATTGGGCCATTTCCCGGGATAAGAATTCTTCTTGTGCCATATAAATTCTTCAGTCCATAACCATCCCTGTTTTTTCATTTCAAGAATTAATTCTATTACATAGGTGTGTCTTTCACCGCTGTCAACTTTTTCTTTAATATTTAAAACAAATGTACCCGTTGGTTTAAGGATGCGTAATAGTTCCTCACCTATCGGTAAGAACCATTCAACGTATTTATCGGGTTTTATACCACCGTAAGTATTAATTCTACGATCGGCGTAGGGAGGAGAAGTAAATATTAGATCGATACTATTAGATGGAATATTCTTTAAAACATTTTTTGAATCACCCAGATAAAGTATTATATTACTTTTAATGAATTTGTCGTTCCAATTTTTAGCACCACTCTCTTTAATGTGAGATTTTTTCATAATCGAGCGATCAATACTTATTAATGGGCTAAAGCCCATAGAAAAATGTATGGATATCTTTTCCCGACCTGAAGATCGGGACTATGTGTTTGTTATGATTTAATTTATATATCCACCTTTTAAAGTGGGGATGAACATCAGATAACAAAATACAAAATTCCGCTATAATAAAAAAGCCGACCCGGCCCGACCGCCGACTCGGCTTTATCTGTTTTTCGACAATCGTACCGCCTCTCTCAAACATCCGATCAATCAATCATACAATCGATCCATCGCTTAGATGGAGGCCATCTCCCTTCGCGATTTTCGTCACGCAGATGGTCTCCATCTTGCCCGCTCTCACGAACATCCGCTTGTTGCGCCGCAATTGAAGCATTTGTAACAACTGCCGCTCCGCACCATAATGCTGCCGCAGTCGTGGCAGGAGG
>PXAT01000097.1 GCA_003565775.1 Ectothiorhodospiraceae bacterium
ACCGTTGCACGCCGTCGCGTGACCGTCGGATTCGCTGGCCTGCCAGGCGCGGTGCGCCGCGCGAGGGTGATTCCCTCGTCAAGCGCCGCAACACCGCAGGGCGGCGAATCCGACGGTCACCCGAAGGGCTCGGGCCGGTCTCACGCCTGGCGGTGTCGCATGCCACCCCGGGTAGCCCCGCTACCCGAGGCGACCTGCTCCTGGCCAGTTCGCAAGAACGGCTCTCGAGCGCGGCGGCGTGCAACGCTGCATGCTTCCCTCCGCTTGGGCCGCATTTTCCCCGAATGCTGCGTTGCGCTGCTTGACCGCAGAATGACTGCGGCGCTGCGCAGCGCGCCTTGCCTCGGGAAAAATGCGGACTCCAACGCAGGCGTGAGAATAGATGAGTGTTTCCCTCAGATATTCACCGGAACCAGAGAATACTCCACACCTTTTTCAGCGAAGATCATGCGCACGGTGCGGACATAGGTGCTGAATGCACCGCCATAAAGCGTGTACGTGGGCATCGTCACCTCCCGTCATTCTTCCAGGCAAAAAAAACCCCGCCGCACATGACGCGCGGCGGGGTTTCCGTCATCAGACCAACAACCGATCAGTCCTGAACTTCGACTTCCTGGCTGGTGATGATTTCCACTTCCACACGCCGGTTCGGCTGCAGGCAGGCGATCAGCTCGTCACGCGGCTTGTCTTCGCACTGCACCACCGGTGCGGTCTCGCCCATGCCGCGGCCCTGAATGTCCATGCCGCTGAACGCGCTCAAACCGCTCAGGAATTCCACCACGGAATTGGCACGACGCTCGGACAGACGCTGGTTGTATTCTGCCGGACCGATGCGATCGGTGTGCCCGGTGACACGCATGCTGTCGATGCGGGCGCCGTCTTCCACCTCGCGAGCAAGTGCACGCAGTTCATTGCGGCCCTGGTTGGTCAGTTCGGCGGAATCGAAACCGAACAGCGCGCCGGCCTCCAGCGTGACCACCTGGGTTTCGGTGCGGGTTTCCGTGCGCGGCTCAGGGGCCGGCTCCGGGCGCTGCACCAGGTCGGGGTGACATTCCTCAATGGCATCGGCTTCGGTCCAGCTGGTGTGGGTCCAGCAATCACCGGAAGCGTTGCGCCAGATTTCGCCGTCGGCGTTCTGGACATATTTGCCGCGATCCCCTTCAGCGAATGCTGCGCCACCGGCCAACAGCATCGCCGAACCGGCAAAAAGGGCGAGCAGGCTTTTAAGTCCATGTTTTTTCATTGTGGTGCTCCATAAATCCAGTCGAATACTAATGAAAACTTCAACGGCCACGCCGCGTGCGACCCGTCAGAATGCTTCTTGCCATCACAAATTACAGGGTAGCCCACTGCGACCGGTGCAGCAAAGTCATAACGTTATACACGAGAATCCGTCACGCAGTCGCTTCCGCAGGCAGCTTGAGCACGGCGCTCAAGGCATCGGCGCAACGATCAACACTCGACTGACGACAACTGTCGCCCATCAGGCCGATGCGCCAGACCAGACCGGCCAGCGGCCCGAGCCCGGCGCCGATCTCGATACCATGGTCCTGCAACAGGCTCAGCCGCCCGGCAGCGTCATCGACTGCCGCCGGAATACGCAACGTATTCAACTGCGGCAGACGCTCCTCGACCGGCACCAGATACTCCAGTCCGATCGCCTCGAGCCGACCGCGAAGCACCCGGGACAACGTAGCATGGCGTTGCCAGGCCGCCTCCAGTCCTTCTTCGCGCAGCAACAACAGGGACTCGTGAAGGCCGTACAGGGCATTCACCGGTGCCGTGTGGTGATAACTGCGCCGCCCCTCGCTGCCCCAGTAATTCATCACCAGCCGGAAATCCATGAACCAGCTCTGGACGGGCGTCCGTCGTTCGCGAATGCGCGTCACCGCTGCTTCACTGAGCGTTACCGGTGAAAGCCCCGGCGGCGCCGACAGGCATTTCTGGGTGCCGGAATACGCGGCATCGACGCCCCAGGCATCGATTTCCACCGGTATGCCGCCAAGTGAGGTGACACAGTCCATCAGGCTGAGACAACCGTGCGCACGGGCAAGCGCTGCGAGCGTTTCACCGTCCGACTGCGCACCGGTGGATGTCTCGGCATGAACGAACGCCAACAGTTTCGTGGCCGGGTTTGCAGCGAGCGCATCCTCGACCTTCTGCGGATCGACCGCCCGCCCCCACTCGTCATCAACCACGATGGCGTGCGCCCCGATGCGTTCCACCATTTCCACCATGCGCTGGCCGAATACACCGTTACGGCAGATCAGCGCGGTGTCACCTGGCTCCAGCAGATTGGCGAAACAGGCTTCCATGCCGGCGGTTCCCGGCCCGGAAACCGGCATGGTCAGATCGTTGCTGGTACGGAACACCCAGCGCAGCAAATCCTTGACTTCGTCCATGAACTCCATGAAGGCCGGATCCAGGTGCCCGATCGTCGGCCGGGCACCGGCATCGAGGACGCGTTGCGGCACGTTGGACGGCCCCGGCCCCATCAGCAGACGTGGTGGAGGATGAAACGATTTATCGGACATGAGTCACCTGCCGCAGAAATATCGTTTTGTTTGATTAGTATTGCTCCCGTCGAACGCATCGCGAGCGCGGTGCGGAAGATTAACAGGACATTGCGGCCATTTCCTGACACGGTGCAGCATTGCGGGAGGCACCTCGGCAGGCCGCGGCAATGCGATACTCGTTGAGCAAACGCGGGCGTGCGAACACTTCAGCGTTTCCTTGACGCGCAGCCCCACTCGAAACAGGAGTCACAGCGCGCACCATGTCATCTGTTGATTCTGCCCTGTTACAGGGCCTGAACCCGTTGCAGGACCTGCAGCCGGAAACCATCGCGGAACTGGCCGGCGCGGCCTGGCTCGAGGAACACCCGGCGCGCCGGATCATTTTTCAGCGCGACATCCAGGATCCCGTTTATCGCTATGTGTTGAGCGGCAGCGTCGTGCTGGTGGACGCCAACGACCGGCGCCGACAGGTGCGGGCCGACGATGGCGCCGACCCGCTGAGCGAGGAGACACCGACCCGCGAACTCGCCATCACGGCATCCGATGTCCGTCTGCTGTGCCTGCCGCGCTCGGTCTGCGACGCCATGCTGGCCGGCAACCAGCCGCCGGATTACGCGGTCGAGGAAATGCAGGCGACGGCCGACAATCCCGGCGAAGGCCTGTTCTACCAGCTGTTCGCGGATCTGGTATCGGAGCGTCTGGAGTTGCCGAGTCTGCCGGACATTGCGGTGCAGGTTCGCCGCGCGGTGGCCGATGACGATAGCGGACCGGCCGATCTGGCCCGCATTCTGAGTCGCGATCCGGCCATGGCGGCACGCCTGATACAGCTGGCCAATGGCGCTCTGTACGGCGGCCATGGCCGCGTCGAGTCGTTGCAGCAGGCCATTGTGCGCCTCGGTTCCACAGTCACCCGGGAAGTGGTTACCGCGCACGCCCTGCGTGCCGTGTTCCAGTCTTCCCATGCGGCGCTCAAGGCGCGCATGACCCGTCTCTGGTCGCATAGCACCCGGGTGGCGGCGACCGCGCACGGCATCGCCCCGCTGTTCCGCGGATTCGACGCCGAACAGGCACTGCTGGCCGGGTTGATTCATGACATCGGGGTGATCCCGCTGCTCAGCAACTCGGTGCTGTACCCGGACCTGACCCGTGACACGCTTCGCCTGGACGAGACCATCGCGCATTATCGAGGTCAGACAGGGGCCATGATCCTGCGCTACTGGCGGTTCCCGGATCACCTGGCGACGGTACCGGTCAACGCCGAGGACTGGTATCGCAAAACCGTCGAACCCGAGGCGGACTATGGCGACCTGATCGCGATCTCCCAGCTTTTATCGAGCCGCGAGGAACGGGCCGAGCTCGGCGAGCGCTGGCCGCAGCCGGAGGCGAGCACCGCCTGGCAACGTCTGGAGCAACATCATGATGGCCCGATGTCGGTGGAGGATCTGCGTGCGCGCGCAGAGGCAGCCGTGCGGAACGCAGCACAGCTGCTGCCGTCCTGAGGCGGGATCAGCTGTGCCGCATCTCCCGGCTGCGGCGCAGCGGTGGGCTTCGATGCCGGCCCGAAACCCGGCCGGGCACCACACGGTGAGGTTAAGACTTCACCTGTCCGGCCTCACCCACGGGCGGCGTTGCGCTATCGCACCCGTACAATGCCCTGCCCGATGACCAAAACCGGTATCGGGCGGAGATACGGGAATCTCGCTGTTTCCCTACAGCCAGGACGGTGGCTCGGTGCCGGCCGGGAACAGGGACCGGTACGGGTAGGCGTCGAACAGCATCTCCATGCGCTGCACACGACCGTCCGCCACCTGCGCCCAGAGCACGGCATCGACCTTCACGCGCGACGAGATCTGGATGTGTACCGAGAGGAAATGACAGACGTCACCACCATCCACAAACGCCTTGCGCAATTCGAAGCGGCGAAGAATCCCGGTGCGGTAGGTCATGTCGGCGATGAACGCATCGGCATCGGAAAATTCGCTGATCGGGCTGCGGTAGTGAAAACCGACATCCGCGAGCAGGCCCCGAGCCCTCTCCGGATCATGCTTTTCGATGGCGTCGAGGAAGGCCTCGACGACCGCTCCCGGCTCAGCTGTCTCTCGCGTCATGCAGACTCCATCCCAGAAAACCGTTCTGCCCGGTACGGACATTACTGTCGAGCCATGATCATGCCGCCCGCGTCCCCGTTTGCAAAGTCGCGACCAGGTCAGGCGGCCGCAACCGGGAGCCGCTGAACGCATGCACCCCGATTCACCGGAACTCCGGGATCGACGGCTCGTCCTCCTCGGTGGCGGCCATAGTCACCTCGAGGTGGTGCGACGCCTCGGTCGCTCATCCGGGGTCCGACCCCGGATGACACTGGTCAGCAGAGACCCCGTCAGCATCTACTCCGGCATGCTGCCCGGTCATATTGCCGGTCTCTATCCGGCCGGCGCCATCGGCATCGACCTGACGGAACTCTGCGATCGCTACGCCGCCACGTTCCACCGGGGTGATGTCACCGGAATTGATCGTCAGCGAAAGCGCGTGCTGCTCGCCGACGGCAACTCCATCGACTATGACCTGCTGTCCATCAATACCGGGGCGGCACCCTCTCTGGACCGGATACCCGGCGCCGCCGAGCATGCGATCGCAGTGAAACCGTTGCAGCGGTTCATGCAGCAGCTCGATGCGATAAAGGCTCACGGCGGATCGGCGGCCGACGAGCCAATGGCTATCGTCGGAGGCGGCGCCGGCGGGGTGGAACTGGCGCTGGCGCTGGATGTTCGCATGCACCACCGGAAGCAGATCCTGCTGATAACCGGCCGTCGCGGTCTGCTGCCGGAGCACAACCCGCGTGTGCGCCGTCAGGTCCGGGCTTGCCTGCAACGCCGGGACATCCGCCTGATCGAAGGGCAACGGGTGTCGCACATCCACCGACACGGTTTGCGTCTGGACGAGGGTCGTGAACTCGCCAGTGCAGCGACCTTGCTTGCGACGGCCGTCCGCGGTCCGGCATGGCTCGGCGAGACCGGACTGGCCCTGGACGCGGCTGGCTTCATCCGCGTCCGCCGCACGCTCGCCGCAGTCGGCGACCCAGCCGTGTTCGCCGCCGGCGATGTGGCGTCCATCGATGACATGCCGCTGGCTCGCGCCGGCGTTTTCGCGGTCCGCCAGGGACCTCTCCTGGCCACCAACCTGCGCCGGGCGCTGGCAGGAAAACCGCAACGACCGTTCCGCCCGCAGCGTGCCACCCTCGCCCTGATCAGCACCGGCGACCGCTACGCGATTGCCTCGCGCGGCCGGTTCAGTGCCAGCGGTTACTGGGTCTGGCGCTGGAAGGACTGGCTTGACCGACGCTTTATCCGGCGCTACTCGGACGGCGACCAAGGAGACGAGCCGGTCATGCGGTGCTGAACCGCGAGCCCCTGGTCTCGTCTGCACCATGGGGCCGCCGTTCCGTCCACCACATCCAGATCAGAGACACGATGGTCACACCGAACAACAGCATGAAAGGAGCACCTCGCGAAACCGTTCCTGCAATGCCCGGGAAGCCGTGATCGACTCCTCGAGCGCATCGCCACAGCGCGCGCCCTGAGACGCCACATAAAGGTTGGCGGTGCCGCGCTCGCGCTGGAGCCCATGCACGAGGTTGCTGATGCTGACCACCAGTCGGCCGGTTTCCAGCAGATGCTCGAAACCAAGGATCTCGCAGCGCTTCGACGCGATCAGATAATCGGCCGCCGTCTGCCCTGTCGCAGACTGCTTGTTCATGCACACTCCCCCGGTGCTGCCCCCTGTCAGACAGGCATGAGGAGTGATTCAAGAACCGCGCCACCGGATCATAGTTAATAGAATCAACAACTTGATACAAGGCACAGCGAGAAAAGGCATGGCAGTCGCACCAGAACGGTGCGCGGGTAGCCTACCGCAAACGGTAGCCGCGAGTGCAGATGCTCAGAGGTAAGGCATCAGCAAGCGTGTCAGACCATCACGCAAACGCAGGGCCAGGGCGCGCGACTCCAGGTCCTGCCGCGTCAGCCGTCGGGCACTGCGGATCCTTCGATCAAGGCGGTCGGCAAGATCGGTGGCGAGGGCCCGGTCATAGCATTCGACGTTGAACTCGAAATTCAGCCGCAGACTGCGCGGATCCCAGTTACTGGAGCCGATGAAACTCCACGCCTTGTCCACCACGGTCGCCTTGCTGTGGTCGAATGGCGGCGGACTCAGCCAGACGTTGATGTCCTGATCCAGCAGCTGCGGCAGTTGGGCCATCATCGCCCAGTGCACGAACGGCAGGTTGCTGTGCTCGGGCAACAGGATATCGATGCGAATGCCGCGCAGAGCAGCCGTCGACAGCGCCGAGATCAAGGTCGAATCCGGCAGGAAATAGGGGGTCGCGATGCGCAACGAATCCTCAGCCGTGGCAATCGCCGCCAGCAAGGCATCCTGATGCTTCAGGTAATTGTCGTCCGGACCGCCACGAATGCCCCGCGCGATGACTTTGCCGGCACGACGGCTGGGCGGAAACCAGAGCTGGCCGTCAAGACGTTCGCCGGCGGCGAAATACCAGTCCTCGAAAAACACCTCCTGCAGCTGCCGCACGATCGGCCCGCGCAGACGGAACTGGAAGTCGCGGGCCATGCGCCGCCCCGCGTCGCGGCAATGGTGCCGACGGATATTCATGCCACCGGTGAAGCCGACCCGGCCGTCCACCACCAGCAGCTTGCGGTGATTACGCATATTGATACCGAACAGGCGGCTGGGCAGGCTCGGGAAAAAGCGCGCGACGTTGACCCCGCGGCGACGCAGCACACCGACCATCGACGGCCAGGTGTAGCGCTCGCCGGCATTGTCGATCAGCACACGCACCGCGACGCCGCGGCGCACCGCCGCCGTCAGCGCATCGCCAAAGGCACGGCCGACCGGGTCATTGCCGAAAATATAGGTGGCCAGAGTGACGCTGAGACGGGCTTCGTTGATCGCATCGATCATCGCCGGAAAGGCCTGATCGCCGTCCTCCAGCACGTCCACCGCATTGCCCTCGACCAGCGGCCTGTGGCTGATGCTGTCGACGGCGCCGGCCAGCGTCACGAGGTGGTACTGCTCCGGCCCGAGATGCTGGGCCAGTGCCGGCCGGTCACAGAAAAGGCTCTGATCCTGTTCCCAGTCGGCAGTTTCGCGATTCTGCAGGGTCACCTGCCGGCGCAGGCGATTGATGCCGAACAGCAGATAAAGCAGCGCGCCGATCACCGGCGCGAGCCAGGCCAGGGCGACCCAGGTCAGGGCGCTGCGCGAATCACGCTTGGTCAGCACCGCATGGCACGACACCAGGATGGATGCCAGCGGAATGAGCAGGGCCGCCAGGCGGTAACCGATCTCCAGAGTCATCCTTGCATCCCGCCCGCCATCCCTGTTCAGGCCGTCGCCAGGTAATGAAGCACCAGGCCGAGAAAAATCACGCCGCCAAAGACATTGTTGTTGAGAAACGCCCGGAAACAGCCATCACGGTCGCGCAGCCGGATCAACCACTGCTGACGGGCGAAGAGCAGAGCACCGATCACCACACCCAGATAGTAGAACAATCCCAGCTCCGCCTGCTGCCCGATCAGCAGCAGGGTGACCAGCAGCAGCAACTGAAGGATACCGATCATCAGGCGATCCAGCTCGCCGAACAGCACCGCCGTGGACTTGACCCCGATCCGCAGGTCGTCGTCCCGATCGACCATGGCGTACTGGGTATCGTAAACCGTGGCCCAGACCACGGCCGCGGTGAACACCAGCCAGGCCAGCGGCGGCACACTACCGGTCTGGGCGGCGAAGGCCATGGGCACGGCCCAGCCGAACGCGGCCCCCAGGTGGACCTGGGGCAGATGTGTGTAGCGCTTCATGAACGGGTAACTGGCGGCCAGCAGCACGGCGACCAATGACAGCTGAATGGTCAGCATGTTGGTCATCAGGACCAGACCGAAAGCCAGAAGAGAAAGCACGGCGAAGAGCGTGAGGGCTTCACGCTCACTGACCCGGCCCTGCGCCATCGGCCGTTGCGTGGTGCGTTTGACGTGGCCGTCGATGTTGCGATCGGCATAGTCGTTGATGACGCAGCCGGCCGCGCGCATTACCAGCACACCGAGGACGAAGATCAGCAACACAGTCAGATCCGGCAGACCTTCGGCAGCCAGCCACAATGCCCAGAGCATGGGCCATAGCAGCAGGAAATTGCCGATCGGCCGATCCAGCCGCGCCAGCCGGGCGTACTGCAGAGCGCGATCCTTGATCAGGGCGTTATTCATCGGACTCCACCAGTTCCGGCAGAAAAACCTCCGTGACCAGCAAGGGCTTGTGCCGCAGATAATGCACCACCCGTCGTGCCCATTGTCCGTCGACGGGCTGACCGCATTGCACGCGCAGACGCTCCGCCAGGTCGTCATTCTGCCGCAGACGGGCCAGTTGCAGGCTCTCGCGGCGGCTGCCCGCGCCCGAGAATAACAGTTCGCCCAGCGGCCGCGTGCCGAGCAGACGCAGGGCCTGATTGCCGGCACGCAGGGATGATCGCGGAATCACCGAGCGGGCGACAATCAGGGGCTGCCGGTCACAGCACAGGGCGACCTCGCGAACCCAGGCCAGACGCTGCCGATGCAGGCGCAGGCAGGCGCGCTCATCCGGCAGCGGGCGTTGCCAGCCCTCGCTCAGCACCCGGACGGCAAAGTCCTGCCCGCAGCTACCGCGCAGGCGCGCGGTCAGGGAACCGGTCCCGAGCACCCAGTCGGCAACGGTCTCCGGCATGCGCTGCCCGCGCCCCACGGGCTGATGGAACCAGCGGCTTCTGCGGTTGATGAGGGTCTCCTTCCGGTACGCGATAACCGGATCGGAGTGTACTGCGGTGGAGCCGGCATTTCAGTGACCGAATGAGCCTAGGGAGACGCTGATTTATTCGCACGTTCGCGTTGGCATCCCGTTTTTCCCGAGGCAAGGCGCGCTGCGCAGCGCCGCAGTCACTCTGCGGTCAAGCAGCGCAACGCAGCAGTCGGGGAAAATGCGATGCCAACCGGCGCGAAACGATGCATGCTTCCCTGGAGGCTCGGCCGATTTTGGCCCCTGGCGGTGTTGCGTCGCCGGCCCGGTAGCGACGGCTACCGAACCGGTACCGCGCCTTGCCAGGCTGCCAAAATCGACTCGAGCGCGAACGCAGGAATAAATCAGCGTCTCCCTAGGGGCGTCAGACGCGGCCATACTGCTGACGCTGGCCGACCCAGCGCCGTATCAGTGCCTCGGCCCGCACGGGCTCCTGCTCCAGCAGACGATCGGCGCCGTCGCGGACCATTCCCAGCAGATCAGCATCACGTTCGGGGTCGGCGATGCGAAACTGCCAGTCGCCAGTCTGACGGGTGCCCAGCAATTCGCCGGGACCCCGCAGAGCAAGGTCCTGCCGCGCTATCTCGAAACCATCGGTGGTTCGACGCAGGGCCCCCAGCCGGGCGCGGCCACCCTCGGACAACGGCGCCTGATAGAGCAATACGCAGGAACTCGCCGCGGCACCGCGGCCGACCCGGCCCCGCAACTGGTGCAACTGCGCGAGCCCCAGCCGCTCCGGGTTCTCGATCACCATGAGACTGGCATTGGGCACATTGACGCCAACCTCGATCACGGTCGTCGCCACCAACAGATCCAGACGATGGGCCACGAAATCCGCCATCACGGATTCCTTCTCGGCACTTTTCAGACGCCCGTGCACCAGCCCGGTCCGCAATGCCGGCAGCGATTCGCGCAGCAGCATGGCGGTCTCCTCGGCCGCCTGAGCCTGGAGCTGTTCGGAGTCCTCGATCAGGGTACAGACCCAGTAGGCCTGGCGGCCGTCGGCGCAGGCCCGCGCAACGCTCTGCATCACTTCCGGCCGGCGGGCATCGGGCATGGCCACGGTGGTGACCGGTGTGCGTCCGGGCGGCAGTTCGTCGATGACCGAGACATCGAGATCCGCGTAGGCGGTCATCGCCAGAGTTCGCGGAATCGGTGTCGCAGTCATGATCAGCTGATGCGGCTGCACGCCCTCCGTCTGGCCCTTCTCCCGCAGCGCGAGCCGCTGGTGCACGCCGAAGCGATGCTGCTCGTCGATGATGGCCAGCCCGAGACGATGAAACTGCACCGTCTCCTGGAACAGCGCATGGGTACCGACCACCACGCCGCAATCGGCACTGGCAATGCGCTCCAGCATGGCACGGCGCTCGGCCGCCGGCAGCTTGCCCGACAGCCAGGCCACCTCCAGCCCCAGCGGCTCGAGCCACTCGCGAAAGCCGCGATAATGCTGTTCCGCGAGCAATTCGGTCGGCGCCATGACCGCGGCCTGCTGGCCGCACTCCACGGCCTGCAGGGCAGCCAGCGCGGCGACCACGGTCTTGCCCGAGCCGACATCGCCCTGCACCAGACGCAGCATCGGCTCGGAGCGCACCAGATCGGCCTGGATCTCGTGCAGCACCCGCTGCTGGGCGCTGGTCAGCGCGAACGGCAGTGCCTGGAGCAGACGTTCCGCGAGGCGTCCCGGGCAGCGCAGGACCGGGGCACGGCCGGCACTGCGCGCCTGATGCCGCACCTGGCGCAGGCTGAGCTGGTGCGCCAGCAGTTCTTCCATGGCGAGACGCTGACAGGCGGCATGCGTGCCGTCCTGCAGGGCAGCGGTATCCGCGTCCGGCGGCGGTGCATGCAGCGTGTCCAGGGCAACGGACAGGGCCGGCCAGCGGTCGCCGGCCAGCCAGTCCGGCAAAAGATCGATCATGTCAGCGCGGACAAACGTCATCGCCTGTTCGATCAGGCGGCGCAGCGTGGTCTGATTGACGCCCTCGGTGGTGGGATAGACCGGAGTCAGGCGATCTTCGGCACCAGCGCCCTCGTCCTCCGGCAACACACGCAATTCCGGATGCGCCATTTGCAGCCCGGCCGGCCCCGGTCTGACATCGCCGTAACAGGCAATCCGGACACCACTGGCGAGACGGGCCTGCAAACCGGGATAGATCCGGAAGAACACCAGCGTCAGACTGCCGGTCCCGTCACTGATGCGACACAGCAGACGCCGCGGACCGCGCCCCACCAGATCGGTCAGGGCGACCCGGCCCTGGACCAGCGCCGCCTGATTCGGCTGCAGGCTGCCGATGGGCACCGGCCGGGTTCGGTCCTCGTACCGCATCGGCAGATGCAGCACCAGATCCTGCAACGTGCGGATGCCGAGTTTCTGCAGGCGTTCGGCCAGCCGCCCTCCAACACCGCGCAGGACAGTCACCGGCTGCTGCATCGCCTGACCGGGGGCGCTCACCGCCCGGCTCAGCCATCACCCAACACGAGGATGGCTTCCATCTCCACCGGAACCCCCTTGGGCAAACTGGCAACGCCAACGGCGGCCCGGGCCGGATAGGGTTCCTTGAAATACTCCTGCATCAACTCGTTGACCAGGCCGAAATGGGCCATATCGGTCAGAAAGATGGTCAGCTTCACCACATGCTGCAGGCTGCCGCCGCTGGCCTCGGACAGGCCCTTGAGGTTTTCGAACACCTGGCGGATCTGAACGCCGATATCCCCCTCGACCAGTTCACCGGTCGCCGGCACCAGCGGAATCTGCCCGGACAGCCAGACCGTATTCCCCGCGCGAACGGCCTGGGAATACGGACCGATGGCCTGGGGCGCACGGTCGGTCTGAATCGTGGTTCGTGTCATGGGTCATGTCCTCCGTTAAGGAAACGCTGATTGATTCCCGCGTCTGCGCCCGAGACCGGTTTTGGTCATCTGGCAAGGCGCGGTGCCGGTTCGGTAGTGATTCTACCGGACCGGTGGCGCAACGCCGCCAGGGGCCAAAACCGGCCGGGCCCTTCGGGTTGGGCCG
>PXAT01000076.1 GCA_003565775.1 Ectothiorhodospiraceae bacterium
GTCGTTGACCGCAAATTAAAAGAGACGGGTTTTGCAAACCTGCTGAAATACTTTGATAAATGGCAACGCCTAAGAGTTCTGAATGGCCAATCGAGCTTCGAGGGCAGCGATTAATGTGTTAAGATAATTCTCTTCTATGGAGGATAAGTGCCGTTGATTAGTGTTAAGAAGCTGCTTCTGCTCTTTTAACCAGTAATAGTGATTGATGGCCTCGGCCTCCTTGCCTGAGGCAAACAGGTATTCTGCGAGACAGAATTGCAGATGGCTCGAGGCAGGGAAAATCTGCAACAGCTTTTCAGCTATGGGATGCATGATGGGGAAGCGGGTGAACTGCTGGCAAAATATTGTGATAATGTCTCTGGCAAAAAAGTTTACGGTTTGCCTGTTAAGCGAATGTATTTTTTGCAGCAGTAATCCCCAATTCTCGATAATTTGCTGCGGCCGCTCCTCTGTATTGGCAGCAAACAACGCAAAACGTAAATCAGCAGGAAATTTATTCTGAGCTGCGGATAAAAGTTCTGGCAGATTGCGGGCTTTCAATTGTTGACTGCATTTTAAAAGAGCAAGCAGCAGTTCCGGGTTTAATGGATTGGCATTATATTCTTGCTCAAGCAGCTGCAAGGCCTGCCGCAATTTGCCCGCCTGCAGATAACCTTGCGCTGTCTTAAGCGTTGTTACATAGGCCGCCTCTGCTTGCAGATCGCCTTGAACCTCAAAATAACCAGCTCCAAAGGGCCATTTAAACTCAGCAGCAGCCTGCTTTGGTAAGAGACTTGAATAGAGCTCTAATCTTGCAGTTTGAGCCATGGCGATTCTGTTTTCAAGCACGTACTGATAACATTTGGCTGCAGTATCTTTCAATAATTTACGATCTGACCAGTAAAGACGTAGTAATTGATAAAGCTGATCTGCAGAGGAGAATGAAGGCAAATCTGTGGCGGTCAAAAAATCACGATATGGCAATAGATTCGGTAAAAGTGGTAGAGCTGCCTGCGAGCTGATTTCGATAGCTTTAACATCGCTGCGGCATCTGTTATAGGGCGTATCTAAAAGCGGCGCTATTCCAATATGACAGCCTTTTAGGAAGTCATAATACTGCTCCATTGTTCCCCAGGGAGTGAAGCTGATTCTATCGTCTGGTAATCTGACAAATGACGGGATAGCTTCGTTACCCATTATGCGTAAGTGACTTCCGGGAGAATTGATGATGAACTCTGTTATCTTTGGCAGAAAAGCCAGCAAATCTGAAAGGTGTCCTAATGAGCCTGCCCAGCCAATTACTAAGGGACTACTGGATTCCCTCCAATTTAGGTCAAATTCATCGGGAATATTAGAGAGCTGATTCTCAAGGACATGAATTGTTGTATCTGTCTTTTCAGAAAAGAGCTGCTTCAGCCTAGGCCCGGTTACTAGCAGCCCATCGGCTTCATGCATGAACCTTTCGTACGTCTGCCAGATTAGGGGAGAGGTCCAGGCCTTTGCAACAGGAGATGCTGGGGGAGGCTCATAAAAATTATCATTATATTCGACAAGGGTTTTAAGCCCTTTTGCTCTTCTCTTAGCAATAACTGGCAAGAGATCGTGATCGCTTGACTGGTAAATTACCAATAAGTCGGCATATTCTGACCAAATTAGACGCTGCTTGGCTCGAGCATCCAGATTTATGATTCGCCAATTCTTGGCCTGTTCCGCCAATATTCGTCCGGGCCAGCGCATACGGTGATAGCTATCCCCTGTCTCATCAATCAGTACTAGCTGCAGGATAGTTCGCTGATTTGAATCTTTCATTGTCTCTCTGTCAAATCCTTAATACGTCATGATAAATACGATTATATTCGACTGCCATCTGATTGGCTAGTACAAGTTTGGCGATAATCCAATTGCGCCAGCTATCATTCGTATATACTGCTCACAATTAGGTTTTCCGGCGGGGGAACCAACTGAGCAATAGCAGTATCGGGAGAAGTCCCTAAGGGGACGAGCACAAAAATATATGTACCACGAGCAAAAGATAGAGTAAAATACGGGGTTTTCTGTTTTAAGAGATTAAAAAAAATGCCCATTCCAAAGACGGTTTAGGAAGTTTTTATAATACATGTAATGAACGCCTTGCTCCAATTTTTCAATAGGGTCTTGTGATACCAATATATTGTGCTTAAAGGAATATTCAGACTTGAAACTTTTTAAGCCTTTCGCCTTTCGCCTATTTGCTGATTTGGTGGCCTTAACTTCTAGCGCCAGATGATCGGCTACTATGAAATCAACTTCTTGCTGTTGATAAGTTCTCCAGAACTGTAACTGTAAATTTTTCTTGTAGTATCCTAAGTATGCCTTTAATTCTTGAGCGATAAAATGTTCAAACAGACTACCCTGATTGTCACCCTCACCACTAGCTGTAGATCTTAAGTGTCGTGAGACTCCGACATCAAACAAAAAAAACTTCGACGTAGCTACTTCTTTTCTGGTAGATGACCTTCTAAAGGGAGCAACCATAAATCCCAAAAGAGTATCTTCCAGTATCCTGTAGTACTCTCTTACCGTTGAAGGGGAAAGACCAAGGTCAGATGCAAATTCAGTGAAATTTATAATAGCGCCATTTGACGTAGAGGCTTTTTGTAGAAAACGAGAAAATAGTGGAAGATCCCTAACCAGTCCTTCTGCTGATATCTCTTCAACCAGATAACTTTGTATATATGCCTGAAGCTCTTCTTGTGGGTAATCAGAAAAGTAAATTGCAGGTAATCCGCCATACTTAAGGTA
>PXAT01000133.1 GCA_003565775.1 Ectothiorhodospiraceae bacterium
AGGGCCAGATAGCGCTCCCGGTCACCCTTCTGTACGTTGGCGGTCATGGCGATGATGCGCGGCTGTCCGGCCTTAAGCCGGCGCTTCCGGATTTCCAGCGTCGCCTGCTCACCATCCATTTCCGGCATCTGGCCGTCCATCAGGATCACGTCGTAGGTTTGCCGCTGGAGCGCTTCCAGAACTTCCCGACCGTCTGCCACGACGTCCACGCGGTATCCGATCTTGCCCAGCATCCCCGCCGCCACCTGCTGGTTCACCACATTGTCTTCGGCCACCAGGATGCGCAGAGGGTGGCGGCGGCCCATGGCGAGGTCATAGGGTTCGTGTCGCAATCGGGGCGTCTTGACTGCGAGGTGTTTGCCCATCGCACCAGTCAGCGCATCAAAAAGTGAAGACGACTTGACAGGCTTCACAAGAAATGCGGAGAACTGCACCTGCGCAGATACCGGTGCCTGATATCCAATCGATGAGAGCAGTATCAGGGGCATCTTTTTCCCGGCCGGCAGACGGCGAATCTTTTTGGCCAGCATGCTGCCATCCATCTCCGGCATCTGGAGATCCAGGATCGCCAAATCAAAGGGTTTTAAACCGCGAAGCAGTTTCAGGGCTTCCGGGCCGGAAGACACCGCGGTCGGAAGCAGCGTCCAGGCCGCTGTCTGCCGGACCAGAATCGCCCGTCCAGTCTCATTGTCGTCAACAATGAGGATCCGCCGCCCCTTCAGTAGCGCCAGATCTCGCGCCTCGTTTTTGTTTGATACAGGCTGCCCGGTCGTTTCTGCCAGGATCGTGAAATGGAACGTAGAGCCCTGTCCCGGAACGCCGGAACTTTCCACCCACATGGTTCCGCCCATCAACTCGGCCAGTTTCTTGCTGATCGCCAGTCCCAGGCCGGTGCCCCCGAACTTCCGCGTAGTGGACGCATCCACCTGCTTGAATGACTGAAACAACCGGTCCTGATGCTCCGACGAGATACCTATGCCGCTATCCCGGACTGAAAAATGAAGCTGGTATTGACCCTTATCCCGGACCTGACCCGAGACCGAAAGGTTGACCTCTCCTTGATCGGTGAATTTAATCGCATTGCCGAGGAGATTGACCAGGATCTGGCGCAAGCGGGTGACGTCCCCGATATAGTCCGACGGGATTTTTTCAATAAAATTGTTTAGCTCCAGCTTTTTCTCCGCCGCTTTTTGCGCAACCAGCTCCAAGGCCTCTTCGACACACTCGGTCACGTTTAAGGGCTGTTTCTCTAGCTCCATTTTAAGGGCCTCTATCTTTGAAAAATCGAGAATGTCGGTGATCAGCGCCAAAAGGATTTCCCCGCTGCCACGCACCGCTTCGGCATATCGACGCTGCTCGGAGGTCAGATCCGTGCTGATCAACAATCCGGTCATGCCGATGATCCCGTTGAGCGGAGTCCTGATCTCATGGCTCATGTTGGCCAGAAACTGACTCTTCGTTGCGGTGGCGGCCTCGGCCGCGTCCTTGGCAACTTGAAGGGCCTTTTGCGTTTTTATCAGCGGGGTGATGTCCTCATGCGTCATCAAAACCCTGTTGTCCGGCAATACCACGCCATTGACCCGCACCATTTTATCGGTCCCGTCCTTACAGCGCACGGTAAGCGCCTCGGCCTGCATTCTCCAAAAGCCGTCACGTTCCGCAAAATCCGCCTGCCACGCCGTTTTGACATGCTCCCGGTAGACCGGGTCCGGATACACTTTCTCATACAAGGCTTCCCGGTCAATGGTGTCGGCGACAGAATAGCCGAAGATCTGAGTGAAGAAGGGGTTCACATACTCGTAGGTTGTATCGGGGCGGACCAGAGAGATGCCGATTGGCGCCTGCTCAGAGAGCATTCTGAACTGTTCCTCGCTTTCGCGCAGTTTCTCGTCCGCCCGCTTGCGCTCCGCGTTATCGCGAACGGCAGACGCTTCTTCCCGTTGTAATCTGTGGATTGCGTGCCGGCGCAGAACCATGAATACCAGTAGAAAGGTCACAATCAGCAAAGTCGAGGCCACCGGCATTGTGCAATGTTGAGCAATGTGCCAGATCCAGTCACGCGCGTCGATATCCATGCCGAAGACGGCGACACATTCACCCGTCGCCGGATCCAGCACCGGAATAAAGCCGCTGATCCACGTGCCCCAGCGATCGGTTACAGGACCCTCAGTAACACTCTGCCTGGTGACAAACACCCTTCGCAGGGCGTCCGGTGCTTCCTCAAACAGCGTTCCCGGCGGCGCGTAGTCCGGTGATTCGGGCGCTTCAGAATCTACGATAAGAAATACCGTGCCATCGGGCTTTTGTCCCATCACATACACGAAGCGCAATGACAGCCGGGCGGCGTTCATCATGGTCAACTGCTCTTTCAGCCGGAGATAGTCCGGCGAAGCGAGATCTGCTTCCGTCCCTGTGAGATTTTGTAACCGGCGCCAGTTGACGGCGCTCTGCGCCAGCCGCGCCTGCGCGAGCAGTTGTGCGCGCATTCGGCGATCCTCCGCCCGCCCTGTACCGATAGTAAACACCACCCCCGCCGTCACCACAAACAGCACCGCACCGAACACGGCCTGATGCAGCCGGGTCAGTTGCCGTTTTCTATCAGGTGCTGTTTTCATAAGCCCTTTCGGTTCGCCGGATTATGGCGTCACTACTCCATACAACTACTCTAGTCAGACGGGATGCACTTCGGTATGGGGTGTAACCCGAATAGCACTTATGATTAGATGTCCAACAGCTTTTCC
>PXAT01000084.1 GCA_003565775.1 Ectothiorhodospiraceae bacterium
ATGTAAGGAACCGCTGAGGTATTCCATAAGGAAACACTGATCTATTCCCGCGTCTGTGCCCGAGACCGGTTTCGGTCATCTGGCAAGGCGCGGTGCCGGGCCGGTAGTGGTTCTACCGGACCGGTGGCGCAACGCCGCCAGGGGCCAAAACCAGCCGGGCCCTCCGGCTTGGGCCGCATTTTCCCCGATGCCGGCGTTGCGCTGCTTGACCGCAGAGCGACTGCGGCGCGGCGCGCCTTGCCTCGAGAAAAATGCGGACACCAACGCAGGCGTGCGAATAGATCAATGTTTCCCTAACCCGTCAGGGTTCAGTTCCCGTCGATGGTGATATCGACCCGGCGGTTCTGCGAGCGCCCCACGGGCGTGTCGTTGCTGGCCACCGGATCCCGCGAACCACGACCCTCCGTATGGATACGATCCGCCGCAACGCCTCGAGCCACAAGGAAGTCCTTCACACTCTGAGCACGCGCCTCCGAAAGCGGGTCGTTGATGGCGTCGTTGCCGGTACTGTCGGCATGACCGACCACGAGTACGCGTTCGACGGTCTGCATGCGCTGCAGCTGGTCGGCCAACCGGTCCAGCTCTTCGCGGGCCGCCGGCAACAGTTCGGCGCTGTTCACGCGGAACAGGGCATCCGAGGCCAGCGAGACATCCGGTTCGCGGTCACGCATTTCGCCGAGACCGGCGGTCAGCTCTTCCAGATCGGTGCGGTAGACCTCATCCGCCGGGCAGATGGTTTCCGGATCCGGCACCACCTGCGAGGCGCCCACCTCGTCCATGCCCGGTAGCAACTCCGGATCCTGACTCAGGTTCAATGCCGGCAGCAGACGACCCATGGCGTCCAGCACACGACCTTCGGCGATCGTCTGGTCATGCAGGGCATTGATGTAGGCGCGACTGGCCTGGAAATACTCGTTCTCTGTATCGAGCACGTCGAGCAGGGTGCGCTGGCCGATGTCGAACTGCTCCTTGAACGCGACCCGAACCTTCTCCACCGACAGGCGATGCTGGTTAAGGGCCTCTTTCTGCTGCAGCAGACGGACCCGCTCGTTGTAGGCCACCTGCGCATCCTGGCGCAGATCGATGCAGGCCTGATCACGCAGATCCATGGCCTCGAACAACTCGTTGGTCGCGCGACTGACCGCAGCCCGGTCGGAGCCACCACGGAAGAGGTTGTAGGAGAGCACCAGTTCGATCACGCCGCGATCACCGGTAATATCCCGATCGCCAGTGCCGAGAAACGGTTCGGCGTTACGGTTGGTGGACTGACGCGCCTGCAGGTCAAGCCGCGGGTGGTAGGCGGACCGCTGGGTGCTCACATTGGCCTGAGCGGAAGAGATATTCTCGATCGCCGCATGGAAACCCGGGTTACCCTCAAAGGCCAGCTGCAGCACTTCGCGGATATCACCCGGAATGTTGTCATCCCGCAACTCGGTCCGCTCGAGCCCTTCCTGCGGCCGCTCGCCGACCACGCGCAAATAACGCGCGCTGACGTCGTGCAGATTGGATGCCTCGGTCAGCAGATTGGATTCGGCCAGCGCCAGACGACCGCTGATCTGCTCAAGGTCGACGCCCCGACCGACGCCGCTGGCAACCCGCTCCTCGATCTGGTCGAACACTTCACGATGACGCGCGTAGTTGTCGCGGGCCAGTTCGACCAGCGCGCGCTGCCGGACAACATCCTCGTAAGCGCGCATGGCCTCGAGCGCGACTTCGGAGGCGCCGTCCAGCAACTCGTAGTAACGAACCAGTCGGGCCTTGTCCAAGCGCTGGACTTCACTACGGGTGAAGAAACCGTCGTACAGCATCTGGGTCAGCTGAATCTCGGCCGTGTAGGTGTCGAAACTGCCGCGATTGTCACGTTCGCGGTATTCGCGACCGGCGCGCAGATTGGCATCGATGGAAGGGAGATAGCCGCCCCATGCCTCGCGGCGCTCATCGCCGGCTGCAGCAAACGAGTGAAACAGCGCCTGAACCTGCGGATTGTTGTCGATTGCCCGTTGTGCCGCCTCGGTGGCGTTACTGGCAGCATGTAATGAAGAGGACAGCATGAAGGCCATCAGGGCGCCGGAGGCAATCCCCGTCCGGCGGCCCACCCACCGCGTTACACTGATCATGATCGAACCCCTTGTGAAAGCACCCGGCTTTTGCCGGTTTCTTGTCGCCACGCGCCGCAGCCAAGGCCGCAGAGCGCCCAGCGTGGCGAAGTTTGTCGCCACATTGAGACATTTTTCTCAGGCCGTTTCAACGCAATAATGTCGGAGTTCTTGTCACATTACAGATCGCACTATTCCAAATGTGCGACAATTCACACTTTCGGGAACATTTCCATGTCAATCCGCCGCTGCTGCATAGGCTTCGCTCTTCTTCTCGCGTCGATCACCGCGATCGCATCATCCGGGAAACCGAATGCAGACCGGACGCTGGACATCCTTGGCTGGATCGAGGCGGTCGAGCTGGCGCCCGGTGGCCTGGTGATCGAGGCGAAGCTGGATACCGGCGCTGACAATTCCTCACTGAATGCGCCGGATTACGAGGAGTTCAAGAAGGACGGTGACACCTGGGTACGCTTTACCGTGACCAACAGCGACGACGAAGCGGCGACCTTCGAGAAACCGCTGCACCGCACCGCCCGTATCCGCAGCGCCAGCGGCACCGATCGGCGACCGGTGGTGAAAATGGAAATCTGCCTGGGCGGGGTGGTGCGCGAGGCACAGGTGAACCTGGCCGATCGCTCCGATCTCAGCTACCAGATGCTGATCGGACGCAGCTTCATGAAGGATCACATTCTGGTCGACTCGGGCAACAAGCATGTTGGCGAGCCGGTGTGTGAAAGGGATTGAGGTGCGAGGTGATTATGCGCCCGGCGCCCGGCTATCAGCGCCCAGCTGTTCGGGTGACGGTTTTTCTGGCGCGGGGCGCGGGGCGCTTGCCGAAGCTCATCGGCCGGGGCCTGCCTCCTGCATGGTAATGAAGGCTTCCCGGGGCGCCTTCTGCCTCGGCTGGGCAAATGCCCTAACTCGGCAACCGATCGGCCGGTGTCTGGCGGTAGAACAGCGATAGCTGCTGGTAGACCGCCGGATAGAGTGCGCGCAGCCGGTGGGGCAGCTCGAAGAAGCTTTCGCTCGCGACGGCAAAGAATTCCGCCGGGCTCTCGGCGGCGTAGATGTCCAATCCGTCCGGGGCCTCGTCCTGCTCGACCCGATTGGTGAAATCCTCGAAGGCGGTGGTGAAGGCGCGGGTCCAGTCGCGGCCGGGCATGTCCGCATGCAGCGGTGGATGACCGTTGGCTGCCCCGTTCAGCATGTCCAGCTTGTGTGTGAATTCGTGAATCACCACGTTGTAGCCGTCCAGCTCCCCGGCACCATGAGCATCCTCCCAGGACAGGACGACCGGGCCACTGTCCCAGGCTTCGCCCGACAACGGCGACACATCCTCATGTTCGACGCCAGCCTCGTCGCGATAATGATGACGGGCAACGAAGCTGCCCGGGTAGACCACCAGCGTCGCGCAGGTCTCGTACCAGTCCAGACCCAGATTCAGGATCGGGAGACAGGCCTGCGCGGCGAGACACCAGCGATCCCGCTCCGACAGCATCACGCCCTCGGCCGGCACCACCTGCACCTTATGCATGAACAGCGTTGCCAGTTCCCGCAACTGGTCCCGGGCCGGCGCCGAAAGGCCGGTCATCAGCGGGAGACTGTCCAGCACCTCGGCCCACAGGGTCGCGGGCGGCGCATGACGGTCAACGATACGCCGACGACGCCAGGTACGGATTCGATCGAGCAATGGCGGGCCTCATGGACAACGGGTATGCAGTCGCATGCTATGTCAGCGCGCGACAGAAAAACATGTGCGATCCGCGACCACCGTCGTTTCCTCGCAATCGTGGCAGCGGCTATGGATAATCAGCGCCTTCGGAATCAGAGGTCGGTTCATGTCTGACGCCATATTACAGGGGCCGCGCGAGATCATTGATCTCGGCGCCTGCCGCTACACCCTCATCGGCACAGCTCATGTCTCGCGCGCCAGCGCAGACGAAGTGGCGGAGCTGGTCCGGTCCGGCGAATTCGACGCTATCGCCATCGAACTCTGCCAGACCCGGCACCGCAGCATCGTCGATCCTGATGCCATGGCAAAGATGGACCTGTTCCAGGTGATCCGCAGCGGCAAGGCGGGAATGGTGGCGGCCAGCCTGGCGCTAGGCGCGTTCCAGCAGCGCCTGGCCGAGCAGTCCGGCATCGAACCAGGCGCCGAGATGCGTGCCGCCATCCGGGAAGCGGAAAAGGCCGGCCTGCCCTTGCTGCTGGTGGACCGCGAGGTCGGCACCACGCTGAAACGAGTCTATCGCAGCGTGCCCTGGTGGCAACGCATGGGACTGATCTCCGGGCTGTTCGCCAGCCTGCTGTCGCGTCAGACGGTCAGCGAGGAGGAAATCGAGCGCCTGAAACAGGGCGACGTACTGGAATCCACCTTCAACGAGTTCGCCGAGCAGTCGGAAGCCTTGTACCGACCGCTGATTGCCGAGCGCGACCGCTTCATGGCGCTGCGATTGGCCGAGGAAAATCCCGATGCACGTTACAGGAACGTGCTGGTAGTGATCGGCGCAGGCCACCTGAAAGGCATGGCCGAGCATCTGCGCGGCGAGATGCCGGCAGACCCCTCCGCCGAACGCCGGGACCTGGAAGCGACACCGCCAGGACGGCGGTGGACGCGCTACATTCCCTGGCTGGTAGTCGCCTTGGTACTTACCGGCTTCGTCATCGGTTTCAGCCGCAACAGGGAACTCGGCATGGAACTGATCGTCGACTGGTTCCTGATCAACGGCGTGCTGTCCGCGACCGGCGCGGCGCTGGCCTGGGGCCATCCGGGCACGGTCGTCGCCACCTTCTTCGCCGCACCGTTCACCTCGTTGAATCCGACCATCGGCGCAGGCTTTGTCGCCGCAGGGGTCGAGCTGTACCTGCGCCGCCCGACCGTCTCCCACTTCGCCAGCCTGCGCAAGGACGTGGCCAGACTCCGCGGCTGGTGGACCAACCGCGTCTCCCGCACCCTGCTGGTGTTCCTGTTCGCCACCATTGGCTCGGCCGCGGGGACGTATATTGCGGGCTTCCGGATATTCGATCGCTTAGTCGGAGCTTAAGGCCAGGTGCGAGGTGCGAGGTGCGAGGTGCGAGGTGCGAGGTGCGAGGATGATGCTGGTTGAAACCGATACGTCCGTCTGGACCTCGGCGCCGCCTTTTCCTGAAACCTCGAACCTTGAACCACTGATCGCGAAGCCCTGCCTCGCGATCAGTGTTCCCTTGTCGCCTCAAACCGGATATCCGGCCAGCGCTCCCGGGTCAGGTCCAGATTGACCCGACTGGGTGCCAGGTAGGTGAGGTTGTCGCCGATATCCAGGGCCAGGTTATCGCCGCCCTTGCGCTTGAACTCATCCAGCATTTTCGGATCGTCGCAGTCGACCCAGCGCGCCGTGTTGATCGTGACCGGTTCGAACACCGCGTCGACGTTGTATTCCGCCTTCAGCCGGTAGGCGACGACATCGAACTGCAGCACACCCACCGCCCCGACGATCAGGTCGTTGCTGTTCAGCGGCCGGAACAGCTGTGAGGCGCCCTCCTCGCAGAGCTGCTGGATGCCCTTCTGCAAGGCCTTCAGGCGCAGGGGGTCCTTCAGCACCACGCGGCGAAACAGTTCCGGCGCGAAGTTGGGTATGCCGGTGAACTTGAGCACCTCGCCTTCGCTGAAGGTGTCACCGATCTGGATCGTGCCGTGGTTGTGCAGACCGATGATGTCGCCGGGCCAGGCATCCTCGGCAGCCTCGCGGTCCGAGGCCATGAAGGTTATGGCGTTGGCGATCTTGACGTCTTTCCCGAGCCGCACGTGGCGCATCTTCATGCCACGCTGGAAGCGCCCGGAGCAGACCCGCATGAAGGCAACACGGTCGCGGTGGTTCGGGTCCATGTTCGCCTGAATCTTGAACACGAAACCGGTGAGCTTGTCCTCGGTCGGCTCCACGCTGCGCTCCTGCGCCGGACGCGGCAGCGGCGACGGAGCGTAGCTGACGAAGTCGTCGAGCAGTTCGCGGATGCCGAAGTTGTTGATCGCCGAGCCGAAGAACACCGGCGTCAGCTGACCGTTCAGGTAGGCTTCCTTGTCGAAGTCATGGCTGGCACCGCGGATCAGCTCGATTTCTTCCCGGAATTCTTCAACCATGCTGCCGAACAGTTCGTCCAGGCGCGGATTGTCCAGACCCTCGATCACCTCACCGGTCTGCACCTTGCCGCTGTGGGTGGCGCTGAACAGGTGCACGGTCTGGTTGTAGAGGTGGTAGACACCCTTGAAGCCCTTGCCCATGCCGATCGGCCAGGTGATCGGGGCGCACTGGATGCCCAGCACCGATTCCACCTCGTCCATGACCTCCATCGGATCACGGCCTTCGCGATCGAGCTTGTTGATGAAGGTCATGATCGGCGTATCGCGCAGGCGGCAGACCTCCATCAGCTTGATGGTGCGCTCCTCGACGCCCTTGGCGGCGTCGATCACCATCAGCGCGGAGTCCACCGCAGTAAGCACACGATAGGTATCCTCGGAGAAGTCGGCGTGGCCCGGAGTATCCAGCAGGTTGACCACGCAGTCCCGATACGGGAACTGCATCACCGACGAGGTCACCGAAATGCCGCGCTCCTTCTCCATCGCCATCCAGTCGGAGGTGGCGTGGGTAGCGGCCTTGCGGCCCTTGACCGTGCCGGCCACCTGGATCGCACCGCCGTACAGCAGAAGTTTTTCGGTCACCGTGGTCTTGCCGGCATCGGGGTGCGAGATGATGGCGAAGGTGCGGCGTCGGTTCACCTGTTCAGCAAGGGCGCTCATCGGCTTGTTGATCCTGCCTGCGAATGTCGTCGCGGAGACGAGACTGTCTCCGTGGAGGGCGCAGAGTATACAGTTAGGCGCTGTCCGATCCGACCCCGACCCTGGAGTCCTTGCATGTCCGTGTCCCGACTGCCGTCCCTGTTCGCCTGGCTGGTCCTCTGTTTCGCGGTCGCCGCCTTCGGTGCCTGGTTCACGCCTGGCGAGTGGTATGCCGCCATTGACAAGCCACCATGGACGCCGCCGAACTGGGTGTTCGGCCCGGCCTGGACCACGCTCTACGCGATGATGGCGGTCGCCGCCTGGATGGTCTGGTGCCGCCGTGATCAACCCGGCGCGCCGGGCGCACTCGGCCTGTTTCTCGCACAACTGATCGTCAACGCCCTGTGGTCATGGCTGTTCTTCGGCCTGCACCTGATCGGCCTGGCGTTGCTCGATCTGCTGCTGCTCTGGGTGCTGTTGCTGGCGACCCTGATCGCTTTCTTTCGCCAGCATCGCCCGGCCGGCTGGCTGCTGGTGCCATACCTGCTGTGGGTCAGCTATGCGGTCAGCCTGAACGGCGCCATCTGGGTCCTGAACTGAGGCCGCCATGTCCGAGACCCCGTTCTGGAAACGCGTGCCGCTGGAGCAGATGAACGAAAGCCAGTGGGAATCACTATGTGACGGCTGCGGCCGCTGCTGTCTGCACAAGCTGGAGGACGAGGACACCGCCGAGGTGGTGCATACCGACATTGCCTGCCGGCTGCTGGACACCCGGAGCTGTCGCTGCGGTGACTACGACAACCGCTTCGAACGAGTACCGGAATGCCTCAACATGACGATCAACACGGCCCGTTATGCCGACTGGCTGCCGCCGAGCTGCGCTTACCGACGCCTGGCCGAGGGCCGCGATCTGGCCTGGTGGCACCCGCTGGTCTCCGGTCGCGCGGACAGTGTCCACGAAGCCGGAATCTCGGTGCGCGACCGCGTGATCGGGGAGCAACACGTACACCCTGATCAGATCGAGGAGCACGTGGTGAGCTGGCCCGGCGAGACGCCTGAACGGGAGTGACGGTTTCGTGTGGTCTCCTTCCGACGCGGCATTGGTACAATCCCGTATCCCATGAACAGCGCCGGGGTGTGACCATGAGCGAACAACATCTGGTGGGGCTATCGACCTGCCCGGATTCCGCGACAGCAACCGAGATCGCCGAAACTCTTGTGGACGACCGCCTGGCCGCCTGCGTCAACATCGTCCCGGGGCTGACCTCGATCTATCGCTGGCAGGGCAAGACCTGCCGCGATCAGGAGTGGCTGCTGGTCATGAAAACCACGCGCAAGCGCTGGAAGAAGCTCGAGGAAACCGTATTGCGGCTGCACCCGGATGACGTGCCCGAGATCATCGCGGTGCCTGTTACCACCGGGCTGAACGATTATCTGGCCTGGGTGACCTATCAGACCAGTATCGACGCCTGAACATCTCCACTCCTTTATCGGTCTACGAAGCATGCTATCGACATCCCGCCCCTACCTGCTCCTTGCCCTGCTGGTGCTTTGCATCGGCCTGCTGGTGCCCGCCGCGCAGGCCGTCGATCTGGGCAACGGCAACGGCGGTGATATCCCGATGTACCAGGGCGGCGAGAGTCAGTCGTCCGGGTTGCGCGCCCTTTTCGGCGGAGGCAGCGACGATGACCTGCTGCCACCGGAGCAGGCGTTCCCGTTCTCTGCCGAACTGATCGGTGACGACATCATCATCGCCCGCTGGCGCACCGCGGACGGCTATTACCTGTATCGCGACCGACTCGATTTTCAGGTGGACGGGGCCGAGATCGCCGGCTACGAACTGCCGCGCGGGATCGACAAGGACGATCCGAATTTCGGGATGATGGAGGTCTACTACGGCACGCTGGAAGTTTACATCCAGCTCGACGGTCCGGTGGACGGCGACCGCGTGGTACTGACCGCGGACTTCCAGGGCTGCGCCGACAACGGCGTCTGCTACCCGCCGATGCAGAACAGTTTCGACATGGCGGCCGGCACCAGCACCTCCGGCATCAGCGGTGGCGGACCCGGCGCTGCCAACGGCGGCTTTGGCGGGCTTCCCGGTGGCGATCTGCAGGGGTTACTTGGCGGAGGCAACCTGCCCCTGATCCTCGGTGGGTTTTTCATGGCGGGGCTGCTGCTGGCCTTTACCGCCTGTCTGTATCCCCTGATCCCGATCCTCTCCGGCATCATCGCCGGCGATGCCAACCGTTCCAGTCGTCGCGCCTTCCTGCTGTCACTGGTGTTCGTGCAGGCCACGGCGATTACCTATGCCCTGGCCGGCGCTGCCGCCGGCATGACCGGCTCGGCCATTCAGGCCGACCTGCAGGGACCCTGGGTGCTGGGGGTATTCGCAGCACTGTTCGTGCTGCTGGCAATGGCCATGTTCGGCCTCTTTTCGCTGCAGATGCCGGCCGCGATCCAGAACCGACTGGACGATTTATCGCGCCGCCAGCGGGGCGGAACCTTCATCGGTGCCGGCATCATGGGTGCACTGTCGGCCCTGATCGTCGGCGCCTGTTCCGGCCCCGCGCTGATCGCTGCACTGGTCTTCATCAGTAATACCGGCGACGCCCTGGTCGGTGGTCTGGCGCTGTTCGCCATGGGTAACGGCATGGGACTCCCGCTGCTGCTGATCGGTACCGCGGCCGGCCGCTGGCTGCCGCGCTCCGGCCCGTGGATGGTGACGGTGCGTCGCCTGTTCGGCGTCATCTTCCTCGGCGTCGCCATCTGGATGCTTGATCGCTTCCTGCCGGACAGCGTGACCCTGAGCCTCTGGGCCATGCTGTTCCTCGGCGTCGCGGTCTGGCTCACTGGCGCCGTCCTGCGCCGGCAGGTTCGCGGCCGCGCTGCGTTCGCCCGAGGCATCGCCGGCACCGCCTTCGCCGTCTGGGGCGGTGTCCTGATCACCGGCGCGGCCATCGGTGGTCACAGTTTCTGGACGCCGCTGGCGGTCGACGATCGGGAACCGCTGCCGTGGCAGGTGGTGGAAACCGTGGACGAACTGCAGGCAGCCATCGCCCAGGCCAACGCGGACGACCGGGCAGTGATGGTGGATGTCTATGCCGACTGGTGCGTCTACTGCGTCCAGCTGGAACGCAACACCTTCCCGGATCCGGCCGTGCGCGAGGCGCTGGGCGACACCCATCTGGTCAAGGTCGACGTGACCGGCAT
Source organism: Ectothiorhodospiraceae bacterium (assembly GCA_003565775.1). Lineage (GTDB taxonomy): Bacteria > Pseudomonadota > Gammaproteobacteria > Nitrococcales > Aquisalimonadaceae > Methylonatrum. The sequence goes on from PXAT01000084.1 coordinate 10,066, forward strand.
GAACGGCGAGCATCGCGCCCTGCTGGAACATCTGGGCGTGTTCCTGCCGCCTGCGGTGATCTTCTACGATCGCCATGGCGAGGAGCACGAAGACAGCCGCGTGGTCGGCTTCATGTCGCCGGAGGACTTCGTGCGGGTGGTCGAGGCTACCAATAGGCATGACTGACACTCGTCAGCCGCCGAGGCAGGAGCCCGGCACTGCGCCACCTTTACACTCAAGGTGATACGGGCCACGTCACAATGGCCACTGCCCCCGGAATTCGGGAAAGGGAAACATGCCAAAACTGATCCTGTTCGTTGTCGTTATCGTCCTCGGTGCTGCCGCCGGCGCCGGTGGTTTTGTTGCCTGGAGCGCCTGGCAGGAACGCGGGCCGGAGACCCGTCCCGAGTTCACGCTGCCGGACCTGGATGGCGAGGAACGCTCGATCAGCGAGTGGGACGGCCATCTCGTGGTGCTGAATTTCTGGGGCAGCTGGTGCCCGCCATGCGTGCACGAGATTCCGATGTTCATGGAGTTGCAGGACGAGTACGAGGACCGGAACGTGCGCTTCGTCGGCGTGGCCATGGATCGCGAAGACGATGCCCGCGCCTTCTATGAGGATTACGAGGTCAATTACCCCAGCCTAGTCGGCGTGCAGGCCGTGTCAGAAATCCTCGAAACGTATGGCAACGCCAACGGCACCCTGCCTTACACCGTCATCATCAATGAGCACGGGCATATCGTCCACCGCTTCGCCCGCGAAATCACCCGCGAGGAGCTGGAGCCGGTGATCAAGGAGAATCTTTAAACGGTTCGAGGTTCGAGAAGGATTGCGGGTGGGCCTGATATACGGGGGTAAAGCTCAGCCGTCGCGCTAATCTGAAACCGTAAACGCGTCCGACCGCCGCGTCGGACGCTGTTCAACAATCCGGCTCGACGGTCTGGTCGTGTGCCGAGCTGACCAGGACGCCTCGGGACAGGAAGCTGCGGCCAACCAGGATCGGGTAGGTGAGAGTGCTGCGATCGGCCAGGGTAAAGTCGGTCTCGCTGTAGTGCTTGCCGACGCAAAGACCGAGTCTCACCACATAGCGCGTCTGCTGTCCGCTGGCCTGGGTCACAGTGACCCGATCTTCCAGTGGCACGTCGAAAACGTGTTCTCCGCCATCGTGATCATCGAACACGAATCGCACCCGGTCCTCGCCGTTCTTGTCGAAGAGTTCGATCTCCCGAGCATGGAGGGAGCTGCGGCTGGCACCGGTATCGAGGCGTGCCTTCGCCGGAATTCCGTCGGGCATCAGCAGCACACCCTCCACATGCCCGAGCACGTACGGCTGATTCAGCTCGGCGGAAGAAATGCCGTTATCTGCCTTCAACAACAGCGGCAGGATGAGCAGGGCAACCAGCGTGACAACGGCGAATCGGCTCATGCACCAGGTTCCTCGTGCGGGCAAGTGGTATCAGCGGTCCCTGTCCGGCGGCGGTGCAACAGCGGCCGGGACACGGGCGGCATGCGTGCGAATCCACAGGGTCAGTGGAATACGCGCGACCAGCAGCAACATGGCAAGCCAGAAGCCCCAGGCCAGCCCGTCGATCCCGTCCCCCGGGGCGGTCCAGCCGAGCACCAGCCCGATCACTGCCGGAATCAGGCCGATAATCACGCCGAGGTCCAGCAGCAGCAGCCGCGACCAGGTCAGTCGATCGGTCACCACCACCACCAGAGCCGCCGCGCACAGGCCCAGCAACAGCAGCAGTGACAGGGTGGTCCAGACACCGCCGAGGTCGGCAATACTGAGGTCGGACGCCTCGCGCAGACGCAGCACCGGCACGTACAGCACGGCGGCGGCAATCAGCGCCAACAGCCCGTGCAGCAGGGGAATCAGACGTGGCGGTGTCTTCATGAAGCCGTCAGCCATGGTGAGACATCTCCCTAAGGAAGCCCTGATCTATTCGCGCGCCTGCGTTGGAGTCCGCATTTTTCCCGAGACAAGGCGCGCTGCGCAGCGCCGCAGTCATTCCGCGGTCAAGCAGCGCAACGCCGCATTCGGGGAAAATGCGGCCCAACCCGGAGGGAAGCATGCACCGTTTCACGCCGCCGCGTGGCCGTCGGATTCGCTGGCCTGCAAGGCGCGGTGCGCCGCGCGAGGGTGATTCCCTCGTGCAGCGCCGCAACGCCGCAG
>PXAT01000061.1 GCA_003565775.1 Ectothiorhodospiraceae bacterium
AGCGTAAGCCGCTGTTCGAGACCTGGATGCAGTGGGGGCAGAGGCGAAGCTACTCACAGATGGTGTTCCGGCCGGAGCCGGGGCTGGTGGCCGGCGAGCTGAGCCTCCCCGACGAGAGTGCCCTGAACCTCTATCAAGGGCTGGCGATCCAGCCTAAAGAGGGCGACTGCTCGAAGATGATCGAGCACATCAGGGAGATCTGGTGCGGAGGCAACGCCGAACTGCACGACTACGTGATGGGCTGGCTAGCCCGTCTATTCCAGCATCCGGATGAAAGGGGGCACACCGTCCTGCTTCTGCAGTCGGGGCAGGGGACCGGCAAGAACATCATCATCGACGAGTTGGTGCGGGCGTTCGGGGACCACGCTACGGTTTGCGTGAAGCCCGATGATCTGGTCGGCAAGTTCAACGCGCATTTGGCGACCTCCGTGCTTGTCTTCGCGAACGAGGCCATCTGGGGCGGGGACAAGAAGCTGGAGGGTAGCCTGAAATCGCTCGTCACCGACGAAGAGATGTTTGTGGAGCAAAAGCGCATCCCCAAGTATCGGGTGCTCAACCGCACGCACTTGATCATGGCCTCGAACAATGACTGGGCGGCGCCCATCGATTTTGATGACCGGCGGTTCGTGGTTCTGGAGGTCAGCGAAGCGCGGAAGGGCGATCGCGCCTATTTCAAGGCTTTGGCCGAAGAGATCCAAAACGGTGGTACAGAGGCGCTGGTCCATCACCTTCTGCACCTCGATATCACCGATTTCGACCCGCGCGAACTGCCCACAACCGGGCCGCAGGAGGCGAAGCTCTTAGCCAAAATCCGCGGTCTCGATTCGGTGGGCCAATGGTGGTTTGAGTGCCTCGAATCGGGTCAGATCACGACTGATTTCGCCCACGGCTTGACGTCGGTGGTTTCAGGGACCGACACGTGGGAAGAGGCAACGATAATGGTGGCCAGGAACAGGCTTTATCAGAGTTATCTGGACAGCGCAAGACGCACAAGGGGGCATGTTTTCGATAAAACCCATTTCGGCAAACGGATCCGCGACCTGCTCGGCCATCGACTGCGTGATGTCAAGATTGCCGCGACTTCGTCTGGGCTGGGGTACGGCGTGAATACAGCCACACCTGAGGGGGCCGGGAAAGAAAAACGGGTAAACGGTTACGCGATCCCCACATTAGCGGAGTGTCGCCAATTTCTGGAAGAACAGATGAAGCAACCTGGGCCGTGGCACACAGGGGACACGGATTCCGGAACAGCGTTCTGACGGATGCCAAGCGCCTAGTACTCAGCACCCAGCGCTGAGCACTCAGCCCTCGGCTCTCGGCTCTCGGCTCTCAGCACTCAGCACTACGTTCTCAGTGCCCAGTCTCTTCGTTCGCAGCCCTCGCCCCGGTCATGTCCAACATGGCCTGGGCTTTTTCGCGCAGCTTGATCATCGTCGCGAGCTGCTTGTCGGTCAGCGGGCGCGGCTTGCCAAACACGAGGCTGGGGTAATCGGCGTCGGGCTTGAACGCGATCAAAGTCGTCACCTCGACGGGCATCCGGCCTTCGGTGGCGAGCCCGAGCAGGTAGCTCTCGAACGCACTGATCGCGGTCGGCGAAGCGTCCAGCAGCATTGGGGCGGTCTCCAACGTGGCGTCAGGCGGCACGATCGCCAGCCGCCTTGAATTTCGGCAGTCCTTGGCTTTCCGGTTCGGTGCGCTTCCGAAGATGTTCCGCGGACAGCTGTTGCAGCGTTCCGCCTGCCGCTCAGGGGCATCAGGGCTCGGCGATAGATCCTCGTAGGTTCGGCTCACCGCCCAGCAAATTGGATCTTCAAGGTGGTTCGGGTCGTACGGAACGGCCCAGTACTGATTGTGGCTGCGCCAGTCCAGCACGATGGCGGCGAGGGGGCCCGGGTTGGTGGAACCGTCCGGCATGGTGAACACGCGGCCCTTGACGCTGATTCGGTTGCCGGCCGGCGGGGCGATGCGGGTGTGAAGGGCGGCGAGCTCCTGGCGTAGGACCTCGCGGTACTCGGCCAGCGCTTGGCGTTGAGTGGTGGCGGCTGCGGGCATGGGAAATCTCCTTGTCTAGATGCGGCGAAGCGCGATGGTGCGGCGCTTGAACATGGTGGTGCCGGGAATTGGTTCTCCGCGCTCGGCGGCGGCTTCACGCCAGGCTGCAGAATTCATTCGGCGCTGCAGCAAGTGGAAGGCGTTCTGGGAGCGGATGAACTCGTGGACCAGGTGCCAGTCGACGACGGTCGCGAGCTCCTCCTCGTTCAGGGTTGCGGTCGCGGACCGGCCCCGGGCCTGGGTCGCCTCCTGTTGATCCAGCGCGGCGATCAGGCTGGCTTCCAGCTCTGCGTACTGATCGCGCAGGTTCTTGTCGGTCTCGGCGAGTTTCCGTCGCTGCTCCCTGAGCAAAAAAAGTTCGTCTATAAGCCCGCCGACGGTCTCGGGGGCTTGTTGCGTGACGGCATGCATGGGCGTTACCTCAGTAGGTCGAGAAGGGCGGTCTGGGCATCGAGCTTCCGGCCCAGCTGGGCGTAGGCCCGCTCCTCCAGCGTGTTGCGGGCCACGACGCGAATGATTTCCACCCGCTGGTCTTGGCCGGCCCGATGGAGGCGGTGGTTCATCTGAATGAACCACTCGCTAGAGTCCGGTGGTGAACACCAGATGGTTGCGACCCCGCGGGTCAGGGTCAGTCCGTGCGAGGCCGTGGCGGGATGAGCGAACAGCGCCTGCAGCTCGCCGTTCTG
>PXAT01000033.1 GCA_003565775.1 Ectothiorhodospiraceae bacterium
AACGATGGAGAGCCGGGAACGCCGACAAACTGGAGTCCGCCGACGAACTCTTGGAACGCATCCGGAAGGAGCGTGAAGCGCGATACCAACAGCAACTCGCCGACTGGCAGGCCGCCGTCAAGGAGTGGGAAGGTTGGGGGAAAAAAGGGAAGAAGCCCGTCAAACCCCGTGCTGCCAAACCCTCACAGCCGGTCACGGTAGATGAAGTTGCCGAGTTGCCGAGATTGCCGGAGGGATGGATACAGGCAAGACTGGGTGAAGTTATTGACGGTATAGATGCAGGAAAAAGTTTTGCGTGCGACGAGAGAATTCCTTCAGACGGGGAGGTCGGTGTTGCCAAAGTCAGCGCTGTGACTTGGGGCGAGTACAATGAGCATGAAAGCAAGACATGCCGAGACAAATCAAAAGAAAATCCTGAATACCTCATACGTGAGGGTGATTTTCTCCTCAGTCGTGCAAATACGATTGATCTTGTTGGTGCCTGTGTAATTGCGAAAAACGTGACCAAACCAATTATGCTTAGCGATAAAACTCTGAGGATCCGATTTTCGGAAATCCATCGTGAGTTTATTCTGCTGTATCTACGCAGCCGGATTGGAAGACTTGAAATTATGAAGCGTTCGACCGGGAATCAGGAGTCGATGCGTAATATTGGTCAGGACCGTGTGTCCGCGATTATATTTCCTCTCTGTTCACTTCCCGAACAAAACGAAATCGTCCGCATCCTCGACGAACAGTTCGAAGCCATCGAGCAGAACGAGAAAGAAATCGACGCCGCGCTGAAAAAGATCGAGGCGCTTCGGCAGTCCATCTTGAAGAAAGCCTTTTCCGGAAAGCTCGTTACCCAGGATCCGGACGACGAGCCTGCGAGGGTTCTCCTGGAGCGAATTCAGGAGGAAGAGCGGTCCACGGAGGAAACGCGGGGCGGAAACCGGACGAAGGGACGCCCGAAAGTGGCATCCAAACCGGCGGGAGCGGTACGATGAGCGATTTGGTTTATACGGAGCACTTATGAAAGTCACGATCGACTGCAAAGCAGACACACTCTACCTGAACCTCGAAGACGCACCCGCCGCCAGGACCGAGGAAATTTCTCCGGGAATTCTCCTGGACTACAACGAGCACGGTCAGGTGGTCGGCATCGAAATGCTTCACCTGTCGAAACGCACCAACCCCGCCGGTCTTGCCCGGATGCAATTGGAGAATCTTGAGGCGTAAACATGGAAGCAAGAAATCAAGGGCGTTCATTGGAACTGTATTTCATCGACGGCAATCCCGACGGGATGCTGACTGCGGAAGTGTTTAACTGGACCGGCCACGTCCTGGTCACGCCCCGTACCGAGATCAGGCGTGCGCTTCAACGCCAGGAGGCTGCTTACACGGGAATATACCTGCTACTGGGGGAAAAGGAGGGTGAACCCCTGGCTTACATCGGCGAGGCGGAGGATATCGCCAGCCGAATCCGCAACCACGACGCCAGGAAGGACTGGTGGACCAATGCGGTCCTCGTCACGACCGGCGCCAACAACCTGAACAAGGCCCACGTCAAGTACCTGGAGGCCCGGCTGGTCGAAGAGGCTGAGGAAATCGGACGAACACCTCTTGACAATGGAAACGCTCCGGCTCGTCCGGGACTCTCCGAAGCCGCGCAGGCAAATATGGAAGGATTCCTGGAATACCTTTTCATCGTCCTTCCGGCGATTGGGATCGATATGTTTGTCCGGCGTACCCGGCCCAGGAACGACGACGACGCGGGCGATCAGCCACCGGTCAAAGGTGATTCGCCGATATTCGAGACGTCCCTCAAGAGTCGAGGCGTAAGGGCGACGGCCCGCTTGGAAAATGGAGAGTTTGTCGTCCAAGCTGGCTCCTTGGCACGCAAAACCTGGGTGGCAAGTGCGGATCATGGTTATGCCAAGCTTTTTGATGAGCTGGTACGATCGGGCGTGCTTGTCGAGGAGGGTGATCATCGAGTGTTTGCCGAAAATTACGCGTTCAGTAGCCCCAGCGCAGCTGGAGCCATGGTAAAGGGCCGCAGTTGCAACGGCCAGACCACCTGGAAGGTTCAGGGCACGACCCAAAGTTATCGTGAATGGGAACAACAGCGCCTCACGGAAGGCGCTCATTGATAGTGATCGAATGAGCCCATTGAGACAGAACCAACCACTTCTGAGTGAAAAATGATTGCTGACCCCAGCTTTCCCAAAGCCCCGCATCCGTGCTTTATCCCGGTGCGGAACGGCGAGACGGACCGCGGTCGCTGCCGCAAGGATCCACGCAGCGTCAAGCCGTTTGACGTGATTCGAATTTCCGTGCTTTAGTTTGAGTGATGCCTGTTCCTTCTCCAGTGGCTCCCAATCCGGCCGTGCTCATCTGGGCGCGGCGGGAAAGCGGTTATCCCGTTGAGACCGTGGCGAAACGGCTCCGGGTGAAACCGGAGCGCGTGGAAGCGTGGGAGCGGGGAGAGCGCGTTCCGACGGTTCGGCAACTGCAAAACCTGGCGGGCGTGTACCACCGCCCGCAGAGTTTGTTTTTCCGCCCCCATCCGCCCGTGTTGGCGCCTCTGGCGGCGGAATACCGGCTCCTGCCCGGCGTGACGCCGGGAGAGGAGTCGCCGGAACTACGCCTGGCGATTCGTCAAATGTCGAATCGCCGCGAAACCATGCTCGAACTTCTCCTGGAGTTGGGCGACGCCACTCCGGCGTTTGACTTGGAGGCGCACCTGAACGAGCCGCCGT
>PXAT01000173.1 GCA_003565775.1 Ectothiorhodospiraceae bacterium
CGAACGAGGCCAGCACCTCGCCGGTGGCTGGACAAGATGTGGTGAATGTTTCACCTGACGTAGCGTCAACCCACTCATTGTTTATGAACAGCTTATAGTGCTGCATGACTATCTCCTCTCAGAATACGGCGTTCGTGTGCACCTGTTCTCTGTCTACAATCTCTTCACAAAAAGGCCGGTCGCCGATAACGACCGGCCACAAAAGTCAAAACCAAGGCATCGCCGCTACGGCATCTGCCTCCCCACGGCTTCAAAGGTCGCAGGATTGATGTGCTCGCGAATAGCTTCGACCGAGTCGATCATGACCAGAGGAACATTGTAAACCTCCGGTATCTCGTCCTCGCGGCCTTCCATGTGCATATGAATATAGCGCGCTGTTTCTTGCCCCATCGTTACAGGGTCACGGTACCACGCACCGGTTAGGGTGCCTTCGATAATTGCGTCGAGCTCTTCAAGGATGGCACCAGCACCAAAGATAGCAATATCGTCAAGCACGCCTTCATCCGCAGCCGCACGAACAGCTCCCATTGCGGTGAAGCTGCTGACACCAATGATTATGTCAACGTCATCGCGCGATGTGAGAAGCCGCACAGTAGCATCATAAGCCTGGTCACGCTGCCAGTTAGCATAGTGCTCGAAAACGATCTCCATGCCGAAGTCTTCTAGCATGTCTTTCGCCGCACGCTGGTAAGAGATCTCGGTTGGGGTTCCGTATAGAATTGCAATTTTTGATCCCCGCGGAAAGTTCTCCCGGATGTAGTTCGCTAGTACTTCACCACCATCGCGATGCTGATAGCCGATGTAGCTCAATGCAGTCGCGCCAAACTCCGCAGGAAATGGGTCAGAATAGTTGAAGATAAAGAGAGGCACACCTTCTGCGTTGATGGTACGATACGCTGCCTGTTGTCCTTCGTAGTGGGTTGGCGCCATGACTATGTAATCTACACCTATCGTCAGGACGTCTTCCACTATTGCCAGCTGCTGTGTGTGATCATCATGAGTAGCTGGCGTTCGCTGCACAAGCTCGTAGTTGATTCCGAGTTCATCGAGTCCCGACACCAAACCAGTGTAGTACTGCCCATAAAAGTCAGCTTGCTCAAAGTTCGGCGGTAGATACGCAATACGCACACGATCTGGATCAGCTTCTGCTCCTCCACGAGCGAACGCAATCCCGGTGATCGACAAGGCTAACACCAAAGCTACAATACTGGTGAACATAGCCTTCTTTCGCATAGTTTCCATGAAATCCTCCTCTTTTTGCCGGCGCAGCTGTTTAGTTATGCTGGTCGCCGAGCGATCCTGTTACTCCAATCTTGGGTGAACTCAGATCTTCATCGTCCTCTCAGTTCGCGAATAGATCGAGACCCTGAGAACACGCCTACGTAACTCTATCTCGTGAGATCATCCTTCCTTGCCTTACACCTCCTCACGCTTCTCTCGAACAGTTCGGAACGCTACAACCAGAATGAAGATCAATCCAAGGAACACCCTTTGGAAATAGTAACTGACACCCGCCAGTAATAATCCGTTTTCAAGAATTCCAAGAATCAGAACGCCAAGAAAAGTACCGATCATGAGGCTTTTTCCACCAAACAGAGAGGTGCCGCCAACAACAACCGATGCAATGACATGAAGCTCATATCCGGTGCCCGCAACGGCCTGAGACGCATCGAGACGAGCTGTATTCAGCACGGCTGCGATTCCTGCAAGCACTCCCATGATTACAAAGGCAAGCCCACGGACAAAGCCAACGTTGATACCGGACAGCCGTGCGGCTTTCTCGTTGCCACCCACCGCACTAAGATGTCGACCGGTGCGAGTGCGCGTCAGGAAGATATGTCCGGCGACGAGAATCACAAGCGACAAGATCACCGGGAGAGGAATAAGGCCGAATAAACGAGTACGCGAGAACCAGACGATCTGCGGTGGGAAACCGAAGTAGGTCTGTCCCTCTTGATACACGTACGCTATGCCGCGAAACATGGTCAGCGTACCCAAGGGGACTATGATCGCGGGAACCTTGAACTTGACGACAAAGAGCGCATTGAACAAACCACAGGCAGTGGTACCAACCATAACAAGGAGGATACCTACCCACCATGCCATACCGTCCCTTATCACGGCTGTGCCCAGTATCACTGTTCCAATTCCAACCATTGAGCCAACCGAGATATCGATACCACCGGTGTCCATGACAAGGGTCATGCCAACGGCAAGGATCAGATATACCGAAAACTGGTTGAAGATGTTAGTTATGTTCCGCACCGTCAGAAATCGATCGGAGGCGAAGGTCAGTATGAGTACCAGGATCAGTCCGAAAAGCGCTGTTGAGACCAAGATACCAAGGCCTGGACGCTCTTCGAGTATCTTGTCCCACCGTAGCTTCAAGTTGCTGAGATATGTTGATGTCATTGCTTCACGCTCCTTTTTTTTCCGTCTGGGTTGCACAGGCGAGCAACTCCGCCTTCGTTACCTGGCTGCGACCGAACTCATTCACGATACGTCCGTCACGCATTACCAGGATTCTATCCGCCATCCCAACGACCTCATCCAGTTCGGAAGAAAAGAACAAGATCGTTGCGCCGCTTTTCGCCTGTTCAACCATGAGCTTGAACATCTCTGCCTTCGCACCGATATCAATTCCCCGAGTCGGTTCGCTTAGGATCAGAACCTGCGAGTTCGCTATCAGCCACTTGGCAAATATTACCTTCTGCTGATTACC
>PXAT01000199.1 GCA_003565775.1 Ectothiorhodospiraceae bacterium
ACATAACGACGGGATTGAGCAGATTCGTGCCGGGCGGTTGTGGTGCTCGGGAGAGCCAGACGATGACGTTGCATGGATGGGTCGAGTCAGCGCCGACGGTGGGAGTCAGAATTCTGCTCGAATCCCAATGTTATGTTGCGCCGAGGCGGCAAAGTGAAGCACCGCGGACTTCTGCCCCGTCTTGTAGTGTGTGGAGACCGCCACCCGTGCGCCCGCGACTTCAACCAAGGCTCGCTACGTTCCCCGGGGTCGCAATCAGCTGCACACGATCTTTGACCGGCATCTGGACGAGTTCTGCGACGTCTATGATGAGAAGTACGCCGCCAAATACGGCATGTTCCGGCTGGATCGGATCCGGGACATCGGCGAGCGGTTTCTGACGTGTGGGGACTACCGGCTCGGAGTGGCTCGGATCCGGTGCACGAACCCGAACTGCGGACATGACTACTTCCGACCGTTCAGCTGTAAGGGTTTCTACCTGTGTCCGTCGTGCAGCCAGAAGCGGACGTTGTTGTTCGCCGAGCACCTCACGAACGAAGTGCTTCTGGACCTGCCTCACCGCCAGTTCGTCTTCACGATGCCCAAGGCACTGCGGCCGTTCTTCCGGCATGATCGGCGGCTCTTTGCAGAGGTCTCGCGTCTGATCTACACGATCATCGCGGAGTTCTACACCGCTGCGGCCGGCAAACCGCTCCTGAGCGGGGTGATCGCGGCACATCAGACCTTCGGCGACCAGTTGCGCTGGAATCCTCATCATCACTGCCTGGTGTTGGAAGGAGGCTTCGACGAAGCGGGACGGTTTATCCACGTGCCACTCTCGGGTCTCGGGCAGATGACAGAAGTGTTCCGCAGGCGGCTCATCTGGCTCCTTGTTGAGAAGGAGCTCCTCGCTGAGGAGTTCGCACGGAACCTTCTCTCTTGGAAAAACTCGGGCTTCAGTATCGACAACTCAGTCCGCCTCACCGATGCGAAGAGCAAGGAGAGTCTTGCCGAGTACATCGCGCGACCTCCGTTGTCGTTGAAGAAGATCCGCTACGAACCGTTCAAGGGGAAGGTGCTGTTCCACACCAAGTACTCGGACTATTTCAAGGAGAACGTGCACCTCTTCGATGCGTTGGAGTTCTTGGCTGAGCTCACGCAACACATACCTCCCCGACGGGTACAGCTGATCAGACGGTACGGACTGTACTCATCGCGGACTAAGGGACGCTGGTCCCGGATGCCCCACGTCGCGGCCAAAGCGCCCGAGGGCTGGCGCGCATCCCATGCGCCTGAACCCTCCGCTTCGGAAGACCCCGGCTTTGAGCCTCTGGATGACGGCGAAGAGGTCACCGCGGACGCACGCAAGCGCGCCTGGGCGCGGCTGCTTGCCAAGGTCTATGAGATCGACCCGATGGTGTGTCCCAAGTGCGGATGGGAGATGCGCGTGATTGCGGTGATCCAGGATCCGGTAGAGATCCGGGATATCCTCGCTCACCTGGTAAAGACAGGCCGTGCGCCGCCTGGATTTGATCCTGCCCTCCTGAACTGAAAGCCTCCGACCTCGACCTGACCCGCGGGCTGGGACAGCTGCGCTCCGACTACGACCGAACAGCATGAAAAAACCACGAATGGGCTCAAGACAACTCGGACAAGCAGATTTCGCTCAGTCTCGGCCCGTCCGCGACGCGACCCGACCCTGACGCAGGTTCCGAGATGACGCCGCGTGGGCCATCCGCCCGCGAAACGCCTCAACCGCGCCGATAGGTTTTCCTATCGTTAGGATGGAACTCGCCACCAAGCCCGATTTTGAGGAGGCTCTGCGTCGCCTGGAGGCGTGGTTCCAGGGCGAGATTATCGATCGCGTTCCCGTGCGGTTTACGCGCCACAACGCCTTTGCGGAGAAGGTCGACAGGGTGGACCCGGGCCGCTGGGCTACTCTCCGCGACCGCTGGTTTGACGTGGAGTACCAGATCGAGCGGTATCTCCGATCGATTGAAAACAAGGTCTTTCTGGCGGAGACCTTTCCCGTCTTCTGGCCCAACCTGGGTCCCGATGTATACGCGGCCTTTCACGGCTGCCCCCTGGAGTACGGCGAGACAACCTCCTGGTCCCTCCATCCCGTCCGGGAGTGGGCGGATGTGGAGAAGCTCGTCTTTGACCGGGAGAACGAGTATTTCCGGAAGATCGAAGAGCTGACCCATGCTGCCCTGGAGGTGTGTGCGGATCGCTTCATGGTGGGCTACACGGACCTGCACCCCGGGGCGGATTGTGCCATGGCGTGGCGGGGGGCTACGCGGCTCTGCATGGATCTCTACGATGCGCCCGACCAGGCGCGAGCGCTGGCGGAGCTCGGGGGCAGGCACTTTCTGGAGGTATACGATCATTTTGACAGGATCCTGAAGAGTCACGGGCAGCTGTCCGTCACGTGGATGGAAATACCCTCCCGGGGGAAAATGCACATACCCAGCTGCGACCTGGCGGCAATGATCTCGGAGGAGCAGTTCAATGATATCGCGCTTCCCATAATCCGCCGCGAAGTGCAGCACATGACGCACAATGTCTTTCACGTGGACGGCAAGGGCGTTGCCCGGCACCTGGACCACGACTGGATGAAGGAGCGGGTCGCGAACAGCGTCGCCACGCGGCTTTCGCCAGCGGCGTTCCGCTACATGTTGAGCCGGACGGCACGGGCCGATATGCGCCGGATCGTATTGCCGGAAGATCGGAAGAG
>PXAT01000053.1 GCA_003565775.1 Ectothiorhodospiraceae bacterium
AACAAGCGTCTCTTCAAGCAGAAATGCGGTCACAGCAGGAAGCGTTTGAAGGCGAGTTGCAGGCGGTCCTAGCGGAACAAGAATCTCTCCAAGCAGAAATGCAGTCGCAGCAGGCAGCTTTTGAAAGCGAGTTACAGGCAGCCTTAGATGAGAAAGAAACTCTATCTGCCGCTTTGGCCGAATCCGAGCGGATACGATCTGAACTTGAGGAACGTCTTGCGGCAGAGCCAGAGGATGAAACCGGTTTGCGTGAAGAGCTTGATAAGATGCGTGCCTTGGATGCATCAAGACGTGTCACAATGGATGAATTGCTGTTGCAGGTTGGTGATTTGCGTGAGTCCAGCGAACAGCTTGCCGCTGATAACGCGAGGTTGCAGGAGGAACTCGCGGAACGTACCGAGCAATTGAAAGCCCAGGAAGCCATTCTTGCGGAGCGCAACGAGATCATCGACGAGTTGCGCGAAGAGCGAGATGGCAAGGCAAAACTGCTTGCAGGAGCTTGGGAGAAGGTCGAGTCGCAGGCTGAGGAGATGGGTACATTGCGGAGCCAAATCCGTGATATGGAAGAAATGCTTGCAGAAAGCCGTGCTTCCTATGAAGCATTGGAGGCCCGTAAGAGCGAGACAGAAAACGATCTGGTTTCTGCACGTTCCCAGATAGAGGAGCTTCAGTCTCATATAACAGGGATGGAAGAGAAGAGGCAGGAGCAGCAGGAGGAATTTGAGAACCTTCAGAATGAACTGGCGCGAACGGTACTGGTGGATGAGCGTCGGCGTAGGGTCCTTGATGAGACACTCGAGAAACTTGCCGAAGTAGAAGAGCGGGAGTCTTCTCTATTGACGGAGCGAGAGGATTACCGTGAGCGCGTGCGTCGCTTGGAATCAGAACGAGATGAGCTACGCGGCGAGCTAACGGATTCTAAAGCAAAAGGAGCTACCTTGCAGGATGAGGTTGAAGCCTCGAACGCTACGGTTAGCGAGTTGCGTGTTTCGCTGGCAGATCGCGAGCAGGAATTGCGTGATACGATCGAGGTTAAACGTCAGTTGCAGGAAAATGTTGCGACGCAAGAGGCGGCGGCGACTGCGTCTCGCGAACAATATGAAGCGGTGCGCGGAGAGTTGCAAGAGGCGCGGCAATCTTTATCCGAAAAAGAAGATGCGTTGGAACATGCACTGTCCGAGTTGGAAAGCATAAGGCTGGTTGATGATCGCCGGCGTCGTACGCTCGATGAAACCTTGGCGACGCTTGCAGAAACAGAGCGGCGAAAACGGGAGCTGGCATCCAAAGTTGAGTCATCGGACAATGAGTTGGTAGCGGTGACAGAAGAGCAGCGCGAAGAGCTTGCGCGCTTGCGCGACCGCAACGAAGTGCTCGAAGGGGAAATTACACAATTGGAAGAGGATTTACGCCTTGCGGAGGAGCGCATTGCTGATCGTCAGGAGGCAGAAGAGGATTCCGTAGATGCGCGGATTGCCGTGCTGGAAGCGCGGAATATTGAATTGCAGGAAGCACTCGAGGTTGCGCGTGATCCGGCGGTAGATATAGAGGCGTCTGTTGCGTTGCAGTCGCAACTGGATGAAGCCAAGCAATTGCTGGATCAACACAAGGCAAAGCAGCTCGCCGCCGAGGGTCGTGTTGCTGTGCTAGAGGATGAATTAGGTGCATTGCAGTCTGAGGTAGCGTCTGTACAAGCTGCGGCTGCGAGCAAGGAAGAAGAATTGCAGCGCTTACAACAGGAGTTGGAGAGTGCTACGCGAATCGACGTTCGAGAGACGGATCTATATCAGGAGTTGGAATCCGATATGGCGTTAGTGCACGAAAAACTCGTTGAGATCGAATCCGAGCGTCAACGTTTGCGGCGCGGCGTGGAGCGTTTAGAGGAGGAAGTGGCAGAATCGCAAGCGGAATTGCGTTCCATTCAAGGGCGCAAGGAAGATACCGCGTCAGCCTTGGCATCTGCAAAAGAGCGCGAAGAGGAGTACCGCGAATTATTGGATCGTCTGATGCCCGAGGTGCGGGAGCTGGAAGAAAAGGTGACGGAATTGCGCCGGGAACGCGAGCTGATGGCATCGCGGTTATTGCAACGTGAAGATGATATTGAAGCGTTGCATGTGGAACTGGAACAGCGGGAGCATCGGTTAGCACGTGCGGAGCGCGTGGCAGAAGTTCTCGAGCGCACACGCTCTGAAGTGGAAGAGGCGCAACGGAAGCAACGCTTGAATATGCATTACAACATGGCTTCCGTCTATGCACGCGATGGACGTTATTCGGAAGCAGAGTATGAGTATCTGCAGGCGTTGCGGCTAGACCCTACGGATGCGGATGTTCACTACAACCTGGGCATCCTGTACGACGATGAGCTGGGACAGCCAGACAAAGCTATCTTGCATTATCGTCGTTATTTGCAACTGAATCCGCATGGTGTGGATGCTGACCGGGTACGCAGTTGGCTGTTGCGTTTGGAAATGGATCAAGGACGCTGAGCTTCATGATGCTCGCGTTCCGAGGGGGGGAGGGTGAAACTCCTACTTACGGTTCTCGTTTTTATCGTTTTGCCGACAGCTTGGTTGAGCATGCTGGCGGGGCGTTCCATTCAAGCGCGGGAATTGCTGCTGGATCGAAGGCTGGAAACGGAAGCACAGCAAACGTTGGAGCAAATCGGCGTACAACTCCATGATGCCATCGATACTTCGCAACGAAACATAT
>PXAT01000177.1 GCA_003565775.1 Ectothiorhodospiraceae bacterium
GCGCGCCGCTCGGCATCCCCGACCTTGACCAGCACCGAACCGAGCCGCACCGAAGACAACTCGCAGCTGGCCTCGGCCACCCCCAGCGGCAGGCAGGTCAGCAACGCAACCAGCAAAAGCATACGTAAACCGCGCATCGTGGCCACCTTCCAGAACAACATCAACCTCTATCCTAGACGAGAAAAACCCCGCCCTTTGAAGGGCGGGGTTTTGCAGTCAGACGGCAAGAGGGTGGTCGCTCGACCACCTATCCCGCCGCTTACCGGCATTACCAGGTATAACGGCCTCGGAGATAAACGTAGCGCCCGTTAAATCCGGCCGGAGCAAACTGACTGAACACGAACGGGGCATTCACTCCAAAACCAGGATCCACGTTGAAAAACGGATTCTGGTCCGGGTAGGAATCGAACAGGTTGTTCGCACCCAGAGTGAAGCTCAGTTGCTCAGTCAAGCTGATTGTTCCTTCCAGGTCAAACACCCACTGCGGACTCAGCCAATAGTCCAAATCCGGATTATTCGCGGGAATGGCAACCTGCCCGAACCGAGTCGCGCGCAGCGTTGCGCTCAACTGCTCACGAGACCAGTCGAGACCGTAAATGAACTTGTTACGCGGCGCACCTTCTTCCTGCCGGATAATATTCACTCGCGTGAACAGTTCCGGCTGTGGATCCAGGTCCGACAACACGCCTGTGCTACGAATGTTCCTGAAATCAGTGCTGGTCCAGTTGGCCGCTGCTGTGGCGCTGAAAACACCCCAATCGCTGGTCCAGTCATAGCTCATGACGGCATCTACACCTTTGGTAACGCTATCGGCACCATTGATGAAGAATCTGGCAGCGCGTCCTGGGCCAATCAATTCAGGCAGTTGCGGCGTGTTGCCGGCTGTCAAATTATCCGACAGAATCACCCTGTCGTCAATCTCAATCCGGTAGGCGTCAACTGTGAAGGAAAACCCGCCCCGCGCAAAGACAAGACCCAACGTGTAGTTGACCGACTCTTCCGGCTCCAACGGCTGGGAACCCAAAATTTGCGCGGTTTCGCTTCCGACAGAGAAGAGGCCTGTTTCGAACGGCACATTGTCAATAAAGACCGTAGATGTGTTGGTGTAGAAGCTCTGGTGCAGGGATGGCGCACGGAAACCGGTGCTCACCGAGCCTCGCAGCGCCACATCATCGCTGACCTGAAAACGGCCGCCGAGTTTCGAGTTGAACGTGCTGCCAAAGTCGCTGTAATCTTCAAAACGGGCGGCAGCAGCCAGTACCAGCCTATCGGTGACATCCGCTTCCAGGTCAACCCAGACAGACCAGGCATCCCGGCTCTCGTTGGTTACGGTAGCCGGGTTGTACCCCGGAAAAACCTGCGAACCGGCAGCCGCACCAGGGACGCCCTGCCCGAAGTTTCGGTAAGAAGCTTCTTCGCCCTGGCGAATGCGATAACGTTCTTTGCGGAACTCTGTGCCCAGGGCCAGATTGACATCCCCACTGAATGCCGCGACCGGGAAGGCTCGTACGATGTCAGCATTGAAAACGGTCTGGTTGTACTCCAGCTCACCGGCATCGAACACCGTCGGACTGGCCGGCCCAAGCGAGGCATTCAAGCTGTTGCGGATGGTGTAATCGACCTCATTGCTGCCGTATACCGCGCTGATATCCCAGTCCCACTCTCCCATATGGCCGCGAGATCCGAGCGCCAGGGAAAGGTCGGTAATCGTGGGGTTAATTTCCGGGAGGAAACCAAAGGGGTAAATCTCAGGCACGTTCTGCGTGATTTGCCGCGGGCGCCGATAGAAGCCATTGGATGTTGCTTCGCGTTCCTGGAAACTGGCGAAGCCGTATAACTCCGTGCCACCATCTAATGGAAGACCCGCGTTCGCCATGAGGGTGACATCCTGGACTTCCGGGTTTCCGAAACGCCACTGGAAGCGATCGGCCTGAGCTTCACGGGGATCCAACTCCCCGTCAATCAGGGGAAATTGAATGACGGTATCCTTATCAGCTCGATTAGTAGCGGAGCGATCCCGGAACTCGCCTGAGAGAGTCAAAAATCCTTCCGGCCCAAGCGGCAGACCCGCCCATGCAGAAACGGTCAGCGTTTCACCATCACGGACATTCCTGCTAGAGCGAGGCAAGTCGAGCGAAGACAGATGCTCACCATAAGTGATCGTCGCCCCGCCTCCCTCGCGAGCCTCTCTCAGGCGAACGTTGATCACGCCAGCAATAGCATCAGAACCGTACTGGGCTGAAGCACCGTCCCGCAATACTTCGACGGAACCGATGGCACCCACCGGAATCGTGTTGAGGTCCACGGCCGCTGAGCCACGGCCCACCGTATTGCGGTTCAACAATGCACTGGTGTGACGACGCCGGTTGTTCACCAGTACCAGGGTCTGGTCAGCACCCAGTCCTCTCAAGGATGCGGGACGGATTGAGTCCGTACCATCAGAAATCTGAGGTTGCGGGAAGTTAAATGAAGGCAGGGCGTACGAAAGTATATTGTTGAGTTCCGTACTCCCGTGCGTTTCCAGATCTTCTGCAGAGATCAGGTCGACCGGAGCGACGGTTTCCAGTGCAGTGCGTCCTGCAGCACGCGTACCGGTCACGACGATGCGGTCAATGGACGCCGCTTCGGTGTCTTCGGTTGCGTCTTCCTGCGCATACAGGGCCGGACTGGCCACCAGCAGGGAAGCAATCATCATGGACAGGGTA
>PXAT01000026.1 GCA_003565775.1 Ectothiorhodospiraceae bacterium
ATTGGGCGCCAATACAACCGTTACAGTGGAGCGGGTTTCCGACGGCCAAGACCTATCGATCAGCAACTTTTTCTTTCATGCAGAATTTGGCGGCAGCCCTCCCATGATTTCCTGGCGAGTTGGGGCCACTCCCGATATCGGCGAGTCTCACAAGATCACGGTTGAAAACGCCAGAGGACCAGGTGAGCACCTGACCTACGAGGTGACTCTCGTCGATTGTAGCTAAATCGATCCCGCATCTTCGTGTCCTTATAACGTTTTGTCGGGGATGTATTTTTTCTTCGTGCAGCCGGGCCCATCTCCTCCGGAGCAATGGGGCACCGTCCTCTGACCCGAAAACCCGTAGCTTGACATCGGCGAAATGCTCTGCTTTAAGAAGAAGAGAAGTATCGAGACAGACCAGAAAAAAGAGAAAGAGAATATGAAGCTGACCAGGAATCGACAAAATACACCCGACAGAGGCCGAATTATGGTCTCAGCGGGAGATTTTGTCATTTCCGCGACGTCGCAGGCTTCTATGTTCTGATGATATTTGAAAATATCTCGAAGAGAAGCCGCGGCATTATCGCCTGCGGCTTTTGTCTTTCTTGGACGGCCTCGGGCATTCCACAACCGACTTGAGGTCGGAAATGAAAGCGTCAAAGAAGAGCGTCGAATCAGGACGCGAAAATCAGGGGTCTCCAGTACGTCGTGTCATTACTCTGGCCTGGCCGATCATTATTAGCATGTTGTCCTTTACCGCCATGGATCTGGCGGACACCCTCTTTGTAGGATGGTTAGGGACGGTGGAGTTGGCAGCGGTGGGTCTTGCGGCAACGGTGCTCTTCTTGCTGCAGTGCTTTTTCATGGGGAGCCTGCAGGGCGTGAGCATTGTTTCCTCTCATGCGAAGGGAGCAGACGATCTCAACCGGGCACGTCGAGCAGCAGTGACGGGCCTCTTTCTGGCCGTGCCGGCGGGCTTGATCGTGTTAAGCACGAGCTTTTTGGATGTCTGGATCTTCGCGTTGATGGGGGGCGAAAAAGCGGTACAGTCGGTAGCGTCGGACTATTTTTCGATCCGCGTATGGGGCGTGCCCTTCCTGTTCATCATGCTCGCCATTTGCAACCACTACCAGGGGTTGGGCGATACCCGTACGCCCATGAAGATCAATCTCGTGGCCAACGGCTTAAATATCTTGCTGACGCCCACGTTGATCTACGGTCTTGGGCCGTTTCCGGCACTCGGTGTGGAAGGTGCAGCCATTGCAACGGTGGCCGCTCAATCGGTGGGGATGACCATCGCTCTGGTTCATTTCGGGCTTCACCAACGGGAGCGAATGGGCTTTGATTTACGGGTCGCTCGGGAGATCCTGCGACTGGGTGTGCCCCTGGGCGTGCGCTTCGTGTTGGGGGTTATGGGATTTACCGTATTCACCGCTTTTCTGGCTCGTCTGGGAACGGTGGAACTCGCCGCCCATCAGATCGCGATCCGCGTGGTGAGCTTGAGCTTCTTGCCCGGTCATGGAATCGGGCAGGCAGCCGCCATTCTCGCTGGCCAGCGCGTTGGCGCGGGACAATTTGATGCAGTCAACGGTGTGGTATGGGCTGCGCTGCGAGTGGCATGGACTTTGATGGGGGCTCTGGGCGTGGTTTTCTGGTTCTTCCCGGAGACGATATCGCAGATATTTGTCGACGATCCGGCCACCATTACGTTGGCAGGTCAATTGCTGATGGTGGCCGCCTGGTTTCAGCTTCTCGACGCCACGGTTATGGTGCTCGTGCAGTCGCTCAACGGCACTGGTGACACACGATTTACCATGGTCGTCGGTGTCACTACAACATGGACGATTATGTTGCCGACGGCCTGGTTTCTGGGGTTCTACCTGGAGATGGGAGCCGTTGGTGCGTGGCTGGCTTTTATCGTGGAGTTGATTGTATTGAACTCGATCTTGATATGGCGATTCCGTAGCGGAGGTTGGCGAGTTCATTCGATGAAATGACTGGTCGTGTACACGCTTCATTGTCTCCCGCGACGGACAGACTCTCAAAGAAGATAGTATTTTTGATAGGAAAGGTAATCTGCCACCGGACCTCGGCGCACCCCTATGAATTTCCTTTCATCGCAAGATTAGTACTCCTAATGCCAGGCTCTCATTCGCAGAAGTCGGACACAGCAGGAGTGACATAGAGAAAGGAGAAGCACATCTCGTCTTCGGTGCGTGGTCCGAAGTGGACACTATGCTCAAAGGGATTGTCCCAGGTGCACTTACCCCGGATCCGGTCGCCGGGGAAAAGGGTCATGGGGGTGTGATAAATTCGCTGGGCGTGGAAACTCCACCCCGTCAGGCTGATTACTTCTTCCTCGGAGTTGTCATCGCGGATCACGAATTGCTCAAATTTCGATCCGATCTCGTGCATATGAGGCCAGGTTGCCTCCAATTCTACCTCGGTGTTAACGGTGCACTCAAAGCTGGCCTCGGCCTCAGAGTTGGCGGGCACTAGAATCGATGAAGTGCCCAGTTCAGCCATGGTATACTCGGGGCCATCGGTGGGCGCGTGATATACACGCATGCCGCTGTCATCGCTGACGTTCTCGACGCCGGCACCGTTATTATAGTGGATCTGCAGAACGATGGTGTCGCCGGGCTCGATGCGGAGGCCGCCGTCGGGGAACTCGATGGGGCTCATCCCGGGGCCCCAGGCGTAGATATAGTCATCGCCAG
>PXAT01000208.1 GCA_003565775.1 Ectothiorhodospiraceae bacterium
CAGTCACTCTGCGGTCAAGCAGCGCAACACCGCAGTCGGGGAAAATGCGATGCCAACCCCTTGGGGCTCGGCCGATTTTGGCCCCTGGCGGTGTTGCGTCGCCGGCCCGGTAGCTGAGGCTACCGAACCGGCACCGCGCCGTGCCAGGCTGCCAAAATCGACTCGAGCGCGAACGCGGGAATAAATCAGCGTCTCCCTGGAGGTCGCTGAGGCATCTGAAGGCAACCCCTGCGTCGCCTCCGATGCAGGGGGCGGTTGCCTCACGGCCGCACGCAGCGATGTTTTGCCAACCGGAACACAACACTTTGACTGAACAGTGTTAGCGTGCCCGGAAGGGCGGCGCCTGGAGTGGGGTGTGCCCCGGGCGACAGGAAGCGCGAAGTGTCTGACATCAGCAAAAAACCCCGCGGAATCGGCGCGCCGGATCGGTCTTTCCTCGCCAGAATTGCCAGCGAAGTGGGCAACATCGGCGGTTGGGCTATCGACTTCCCAAGCAGGACTCTGCACTGGTCCGACGAGATCTGCGTCATGCTCGGCTATGCGCCGGGGCATGTGCCTTCGCTGGACGACGCGCTTTCCTTGTACCCGGCTCCGGACCTGGCCCTGCTTCAGCGACTCCTCGATATGTCCGTGGATCAGGCCGTGCCCTTCGAGCAGGAGTTGCAGATCCGGCGACTCGACGGTCGTCTGCTCGATGTTCATTGCATCGGCAAACCGGTGCTCGATAACCAGGGTCGGGTCGCGCGGCTGGAGGGTGCGTTTCAGGACATCACCGGCCGCCGCCGCGCCGAGCGTGAAAAGAGCCGGCTGGCCCGTCGTCTGACCACGGTCTTCGAGAGCTTTACAGATGCCTTCTGCATGCTCGACCCCGACTGGCGTTTCGTCTTCATCAACGGCGAAGCCAGTCGACTCCTGCAGCGGCGACCGGAGGACTTGCTGGGCAAACTGGTCTGGGACGAGTACCCGATGATCCGGGGCAGCCGCGTCGAACAGGAGTACCGGCAGGCGGTACGCAACGGCGCGCCTGCCCATTTCGAGCATCTGGATCCGGCGCTGGGTTCCTGGCTCGAGGTGCATGCCTATCCGTCGGACGAAGGGTTGGCGGTGTACTTCCGCGACATCACCAGACGAAAGCGGAATCAGGCGGCGCTGGAGGAAATGAATCGGGCGCTGCGGCAGGCACGGGACGAGGCAGATTCGGCGAACCGGGCCAAGTCCGAGTTCCTGTCACGCATGAGTCATGAACTGCGCACGCCGTTGAATGCGGTGCTCGGTTTCGCCCAGTTGCTGGAGTCCGATCTGACGGGCAGCGATGAACCGGAGCGGCAGGAATTCGTCGGACATATTCTGCATGCCGGTCAGCACCTGCTGACCATGATCGACGAGATCCTGGACCTGGCACGGATCGAGGCCGGTGAGATCCGACTCCGGGAGGAGCCGGTCGCGTCCGCCGACATCGTGACCGAGGTCGTTCGCCTGACCGATACGATGGCGCGCGACCATGGGGTTACCGTCGAAACGGACATACCCGAGCTGCCGGCCATGCTGTTCGACCGGACGCGGCTGCTTCAGGTGCTGACCAATCTGGTGAGCAACGCCATCAAGTACGGTCGATCGGATGGCGCCTGGGTCAGGATCAGCGCACGCTGCGATGCCGACAATGTGTGGCTGGTGGTGACCGACAACGGGCAGGGTATTCCGGACGATCGCCGTGATCAGTTGTTCCAGGCCTTCAATCGCCTGGGTCGGGAAATCTCCGGCATCGAAGGGACGGGTATCGGCCTGACCGTGACCCGGCGTCTGGTGGAGGCCATGGGCGGCAGCATCGGATTCGAATCCGATGCCGGTCGTGGCAGCGAGTTCGTCGTGACTTTCCCTTGCCGTCGCGCCGGACCGGTGCTCGACGCCTGGCCGGCGACCGATCAGCCGGTCGAACCGCGCCCCGAGCGTTGCAGCGTCCTGTATATCGAGGATGAGGAAGTCAACCGCATGCTGGTCAGCAAGACCTTGCAGCGGGACGGCATTCGCCTTCTGGAGGAATCCCGTGGTGAGGCCGGAGTGCTCACTGCGCGCCGCGCCCGACCGACGGTCGTATTGATCGATTATCATTTGCCGGACATGACGGGTCTGCAGGTGGCCGAGCAACTTTCACGAATCCCGGAACTGGCGGACACGCCGCGCATTGCCATCACGGCAGACACCACCGAGCGCACCCGCGACGAACTCAGGCAGAGCGGCCTGTTTGATGACGTGCTGCACAAACCGGTGCGACCTCAGACGCTACGTCAGACCGTGCATGCGTTTCTGGTCTCGGCAAAGGAATATTGACCGCGAACGTGCCTGACGCAGGTCCGTCTGCAAGGTGGCGAACGGTCGACGCCGGGAAACGCGAGGGGTGACGCTCTTTGTCCCTGAGGTAGACTGTCGGGATGTTGTTGACCAGCCTGCTTCTCGTCGTTTTCCTGATCCATCTGGTGGCATTCGTCGTGCTCGGCCTGAGGCGACGCCAGGTCTATTACATCGCCCTGGTGGTAACCTTTGCCCTGCTGAGCGGGGCCATGGCCGCCCGGCTGCTGATTCCGGATGTCAACCTGATGCCGCAACTGCCGCTGCACCAGGCGCTGCGGCAGGCCGCCTGGCCGGCCGCAGCGGTCTCCATCGGCTGGACCATCTGGCGTATCGTTCAGCGCCGGCGCAGAAAAGCAGTCTGAGGCGACGTGTCCGTTCGCCGGACCGGTCATGCGGTCCGGCTGGTGGCAGCGGTTTCCGGACGCAAATCCTGTTGCACGAACACAAACGGTTCAGGCGGGCTGATCGGGCTCGCGTTCGATGTCGGCCTCATCGGTCTCGGGATGCGGCACGTCGTCGGCGACCACGCGGTTACGACCGCCACGCTTTGCTGCATAAAGTCGCAGGTCGGCAGCCTCGACCAGAGCGTCCCTGGTCATGCCGACGCACCAGTGCTGCAGGCCGGCGCTGACGGTGATGGCCCGGTGCGGCCATGCCGTGCCTTCGATAGCCGCCCGCAGACGCTCGATCACGGCCAGGGCAACGTCCCGGGGGGTGTCCGCCATCAGGACCGCGAACTCCTCGCCGCCGACGCGAGCCACGGTGTCATATGGACGAACCGCGGAAGTCAGAACCTGACCGAATAAATGCAGCAGGCGGTCACCGGCGGGGTGGCCGAAACTGTCGTTATACGATTTGAAGCGATCGATATCGAGCAGGGCGAGAGTCGGAGGCCCCGAAGAGTCCCGCTCGACGCGCCTGATTTCGTCATCGAGCGCCTTGTCCAGGACCCGACGATTCGGCAAACCGGTCAGGGGATCGGTCAGACTGTCCTGACGCAGTGCCGAGTTGGCAGCCTCGAGTTGACGCTGCAGGCTTTGCAGTTTTCGGTTCTGTTCATTCGCCAGTTCCAGCAGGGACGTCACGTGATCCTGGGACTTCCGCAGTGCGCTGATATCGACAATCTGAGAGATGAAGTAGCGTACGCTGCCGTCCCCATCGCGAGCCACGGACACGGCCAGCAGCGCGTGCACGACGTGGCCGGCTCTGTGCCAGTAGCGTTTCTCGATCTGATAATGCTCCCGGTGACCGCCGATGACCTCCCGCAACAACGCGAGATCGGTTTCCAGGTCATCCGGATGGGTGATGTCCTGGAACGTGAGTCGAAGCAGTTCATCCTCGCGATAACCCAGGAAGTCACAGAGGCAACGGTTGACCACCAACCATTCGCCCTGAAGTCCGATCAGCGCCATACCGATGCCGGCATGGCGGAAATTGTTGCGAAAGGCCTCCTCGCTCTGTCGCAGTTGCTCCTCGCGACGTTTCCTGTCGCTGATATCCTGACGGGTCCCGTACATCATCAGTGGTTTGCCGTCGGTATCCCGACTGAACACCTTGCCCCGATCCAGCACCCAGACCCAGCGGCCGTCCCGGTGCCGCATTCTGACCTCGGCCTCGTAGAATTCGGTGTCACCGTCGAAGCATGTCCGGAGCGCTGCGTTGGAGCGCGCGAGATCGTCCGGATGAGCGAAGCGTATCCAGGTCTCGATCGTGATCGGGGCCAGTTCTTCGAGTGAGTAACCGATGATTTCCGCCCAGCGCTCGTTGAAGCGTGTCTCGCCGGACTGGACGTTCCACTCCCATGTGCCGACGTTGGTGCCGTTGAGGATCGCTTCATAGCGGAATCGTGCATCAACCTGCTCCTGGATCGGCCGGCCTTCGGGCACGATGTAGACGACGCGCCCTGCTGCATCGAACACGGGTCGCAGGCTGAAGAGGATGGTGACGGACTGTCTGTTCTCGATCCAGACCGCGACCTCGTAGACGCTTTCCTCCCCCCGTGCGGCGCGTTCGACGTTGTCGCGGAGCGTGTCCCGGGTGGCCGGTGAGATCTGCCACCAGTAGCAGTCCCAGAACGGCCTGCCGATGACATCGGAGGGTTTCAGGCCGGCCATGCCCAGCGCTGTGTCGTTGGCTTCGATCAGAATGCCGTCGGGCCGCAGCAGGCCGATGAAGGAAAACGTGGAATGGAAGATGCCGCGAAATTTTTCTTCGCTGCGTTGTAATGCGATGCGATTGCGCCGCGCCTCGTCGATATCCTGGATGGTGCCGTAAAGGCGCACACAGCGGCCGTCGACGGAGTCCGGGAAGCCGAGGATGCGAACGTACCGTTCGCTGCCATCCGGCCGAATGATGCGGGCTTTCGTGTCATACCCTTTGCCTTCGGCGATGGCTTTTCCGACCACCTCGTTAACTGCTGCGCGGTCCTCCGGATGGTAGTAAGCCACCGCTCGGTCAATCGATGTCTGGCAGGGCCTTTCGCCAAGCCCGTGGATCTGGCTTGTCACGGCGCTCCACAGCACCGTGCCCTCGGGGAGGTCTATTTCCCAGTATCCGATTCCGGCGGCGCGGTTGCAGGTGTCGAGCAGCGCTTCCTTGCGCTTCAGATCGGTCAGGTTGGTGTGGGCCCCGACAATCTGCAGCACGCGGTCGTCGCTGTCGCGAATGGCCAGGCCACGGCAATGCATCCAGACGGTGTTACCGTCCAGACCCCGGTATCGGACGATTCGATCGACCGGGAACCGGGGGTCGCGACAATGCCGCGCCATGTCGGCGTCGAGAAGCGCCAGGTCATCGGGTATGGCGAGTGTCCGCCATGCGAGAGGGTCTGTCGGTATTGCGTCCGTTTGATAACCCAGGGCCAACCAGAAACCATCGCTGAACCAGACGGCCCCGGGTTGCGTCAGGTCGCTGTACCAGATGCCGCTCAGACAGTCGTCAGCGACAAAACGCAGCAATTCAGGGTTATCGGCGAAATTCGCGCAGATGGTTTTCCGCTCTTGCGACATTGTGGCCTGCTCATGGGCGCTCTCGATAAAGCTACCATGCCGCCACTATTCGCACGACATCCGGCCGCGCCCGATGCGGGGCAGGCGGACGCGGCGCAGTGCGCGGATGCGCATGCCCGGACCGGCCTGCCATCGGTCTCTCAGTCGTCCTCGGCCATCGCGAACAGCGAGGCATTGCCGCCGGCCGCGGTCGTGTCGACAGTGAGCACTCGTTCGGTCGCGTAGCGGTGCAGGTAACGCGGGCCACCGGCCTTGGGGCCGGTGCCGGAGAGTCCTTCACCGCCGAACGGCTGAACACCCACCACGGCACCGATCTGATTGCGATTGACGTAACAGTTGCCGACCCGGGCACGGCGCGCGATGCGTTCCGCCAGTGAGTCGATCCGGGTGTGGATGCCCAGGGTCAGGCCGAAACCGGTGGCGTTGATGGCGTCGACCACCCGGTCGATATCCTTCGCCTTGTAGCGCACCACATGCAATACCGGGCCGAACACTTCCTGTTCCAGTTCGTCGATGCCGCCGATCTCGAAGGCGATGGGTGCGACGAAGGTGCCATGGTCGGTTTGCGGGCCGAGGGGTGCTTCGGCAATGACCCGTTTGGAGCGATCACGCATCTGTTTGATGTGTTGCTGCAACATGGTGCGTGCGTCGGCGTCGATCACCGGGCCGACGTCGGTGGCAAGCCAGGCCGGATCGCCGACCACCAGATCGTCCATGGCGCCGGCCAGCATCTCCAGTGTGTGATCGGCGACGTCATCCTGCAGATACAGCACGCGCTGCGCCGAACAGCGCTGTCCCGCGCTCTGGAATGCCGAGGCGATCACATCCATCACCAGCTGTTCGGGCAGCGCGGTGGAATCCGCGATCATGGCGTTCTGGCCACCGGTTTCGGCGATCAGCGGAATGATCGGCCCGTCGCGTTCCGCCAGCGTCTGGTTGATCCGACGCGCGGTCTCCACCGAGCCGGTAAAGGCGACGCCGTCGATACCGTTGTCGGCGACCAGACGGGCCCCGATCGCGCCGTCGCCCGGCACCAGCTGCAGCACATCCTTCGGCACCCCGGCCTCATGCAATAACTGCACCGCGCGGTGGCCGATCAGCGTGGTCTGCTCCGCCGGTTTCGCCAGCACGGCATTGCCGGCGGCCAGGGCAGCAGTGACCTGGCCGCAGAAGATCGCCAGCGGGAAGTTCCACGGACTGATGCAGACGAACACGCCACGGCCCTGCAAGCGGATTTCGTTGCGCTCCCCGGTGGGGCCGGGCAGCGCGACCGGTTCGGCGAACTCGGCGCGCGCCCGATTGGCGTAGTAGCGGCAGAAATCCACCGCTTCCCGCACCTCGGCAACGGCATCGGGGATACCCTTGCCGGCCTCGCGCACGCACAGGGCCATCAGCTCGCCCATATGGCTTTCCATCAGGTCAGCCATGCGATCGAGACAGGCTGCACGTTCCGCCACCGGCGTCGTGTCCCAGCGCAAGGCAGCTCGCTGCGCCACGGCCAGGGCCTGATCGACCTGCTCCGGAACGGCCCACACGGCGGCGCCGACTTCCCGGCGGTGGTCAGCCGGATCCAGCACGGGGCGCTTTTCACCGGGCATGCTCTTGCCGTCGATCAGCGGCGCCGCCTGCCAGCCGGTATCGGCGGCCTTTGCCATCGCCTGGCGCAGGGGCTCCAAAGCCATCGGGTCCGTCAGGTCCACGCCTGCCGAGTTGCGCCGGTCCGAGCCGTACAGATTCTCCGGCAGCGGAATCCGCGGATGGCGGATGATCTTGAGGGCTCGCGTCTGCAGCACTGGATCCGCCACCATTTCCTCGACTGGCAGTTTCTCGTCCTGAATGCGATTGACGAACGAGGTGTTGGCGCCGTTTTCCAGCAGGCGTCGCACGAGATATGGCAGCAGTTCCTCATGACTGCCCACGGGAGCATAGATCCGGCAGGGTACCGAATCGCCGCCGGGCCGCGTGACGGCGTCATAGAGGGCTTCGCCCATGCCATGCAGTCGCTGGAACTCGTAGCGTGCGTCGCCGGCCACTTCCCGCACCCAGGCGACGCTGTGGGCATTGTGGGTGGCGAACTGCGGATAGATGCAGTCCTGGGCCTCCAGCAGGCGCCGGGCGCAGGCGAGATAGGAGACATCGGTGTTCACCTTCCGGGTGAACACCGGATAGTCGCTGAAGCCGCCCTCCTGGCTGTCCTTGACCTCGGTGTCCCAGTAGGCGCCCTTGACCAGCCTTACCATCAGCACGCGCTGGTGGCGACGGGCCATGTCCGCCAGCCAGTCGACCAGATCGATGCAGCGTTTCTGGTAGGCCTGGATTGCCAGTCCGAAGCCGTTCCAGCCCTGCAGCGCCTGGTCGGCCGAGACCGCTTCGATGATGTCCAGCGAGATATCCAGCCGGTTGGCCTCTTCGGCATCCACACACAGGCCGATGCCGGCCTGTCGGGCCTCCACCGCCAGTGCGGTCAGCCGTTCGACGAGCACCGGGTGGCAGACGGCCTGCTGGGCGAACTCGTAGCGCGGATGCAGGGCCGAGAGCTTGACCGAGATCCCGGGCGACTCGAATTCGTCCTTGCCCTGGCTGGCTTTGCCAATGGCCCGGATCGCGTCCCGGTAGGCCGCGTGGTAACGGTCCGCATCGGCCTGCGTCCGAGCGGCCTCGCCGAGCATGTCAAAGGAGTGGGTGTAGCCCTGTTCCACGTCCTCCCGGGCACGTTTCAGGGCCTCGTTGATCGTGCGTCCGATGACAAACTGACGACCCATGATGCGCATGGCCTGGCGGATTGCCTGCCGGATAACCGGTTCGCCGCTGCGCTGGACCAGGCGGCGCATCACGCTGCCCAGGGTCCTATCACCGGGTTCGGGAACGCGCACCACGCGGCCGGTGAGCATCAGCCCCCAGGTCGACGCGTTGACGAACAGCGATTCGCTGTGGCCGAAATGCGAGGCCCAGTCGCCACTGCTGATCTTGTCCTGGATCAGCCGGTCGGCGGTCTCGCTGTCGGGGACACGCATCAGCGCCTCGGCCAGGCACATCAGCACGACGCCCTCCTTGCTGGACAGGTCGTACTCGTGCAGCAGGGCATCCACGCCACCGTAGGACACGCGTTCCTCACGCACGGCCCGAACCAGTGCCGTGGCCGCCTCGGTAATCGCGGCACGCCGCTGATCGCCGACGTCGGCCATGTCGCCGAGGCGTTGCACCAGCGCGCTTTCATCGGCGCGATAGGTCTCGCGCAGGGCCCGGCGCAGCGCGGTCGGGGGTGTCGACTTGGCAACAATCATTGGCTGCTCCCGTCAACGTCGAAGGAAGTGGTCAGCGAGGCATCCGGCGCCTTGTCCAGCAGGCTGCCGACCACCACGGCGATCGTGCAGAAGACGAAGCCGGGCACGATCTCGTAGAGGTCGAACAGGCCACCGGAGAGCTGCTCCCAGACAATCACCGTGATCGCGCCGATGATCATGCCGGCGAGGGCGCCGACCCGGGTCATGCGGCGCCAGAACAGCGACAGGATGATCACCGGGCCGAAGGCGGCACCGAAGCCGGCCCAGGCGTAAGCCACCAGCTGCAGTACGCCGGCTTCGGGTGCCATCGCCAGCAGCGTGGCGAGGACGGCGACAGCGATGACGGCGCCCCGGGTCACCCAGACCAGCTCGGTCTGCGAGGCGTTCGGCCGCAGAAAGCCCTTGTAGAAGTCGTTGGTCAGCGCACTGGAAGAGACCAGCAGTTGCGAATCGATGGTGCTCATGATCGCGGCCAGAATCGCCGCCAGCAGTACCCCGGCGACCCACGGGTTGAACAGCGCCTGGATCAGCATGATCAGCACGGTTTCCCCGTCGTCCAGCGGTGCGTCGGCGAAGTAGGCGATGCCGATGTAGCCGGTGGCCACGGCGCCGACCAGTGCCAGGATCATCCAGGTCATGCCGATGGTCATGGCCCGAGGCACGTCATGCTCGGAGCGGATCGCCATGAAGCGCGCCAGGATATGCGGCTGACCGAAGTAGCCCAGACCCCAGGCCAGCAGCGAGATCATGCCCATCACGGTCATGCCCTCGAGTAGCGTGCTGTAACTCGGGTCGATGGCCTGGACTTCCTCGCCGACTTCGCCCCAGCCGCCGATGAAGACGAAGGCCATCATCGGCACGACCAGCAATGTGCCGAACATCAGTATGCCCTGGAAGAAATCGGTCCAGCTGACGGCGAGAAAGCCACCGAGAAAGGTGTAGGAAATGATCACGAAGGCACCCACCAGCAGCGCGGTGCTGTAGTCCATGCCGAAGGTGTTCTCGAACAGCAGACCGCCGCCGACCAGACCGGCCGAGATGTACAGGGTAAAAAAGACCAGGATGACGATGGCGGAGATCGTACGCAGTGCCCGCGAGCTGTCGCCGAAGCGGTTCTCCAGGTAATCCGGAATGGTCAGTGCATCATCCGCCAGTGCGGTGAAGCGTCGCAGTCGTCGTGCGACGAACAACCAGTTCAACCAGGCACCGGCAACGAGACCGACACCGATCCAGAGTTCGCCGAGGCCCGCGGCATAGACGGCGCCGGGCAGACCCAGCAGCAGCCAGCCGCTCATGTCCGAGGCGCCGGCACTCAGTGCGGTCACGCCGGGGCCGAGGCTGCGGCCGCCGAGGATGTAATCCGACAGATCGGTGGTAATGCGATAGGCGACGAAGCCGAAGGCCAGCATGGCGACCAGGTAGGCAGCGAACGTGAGCAGGGTTGGCGTATTGATATCCATCGGCTTTGGTCCCTCTGCGTTGTTGTTGTGCCGCGCACGGCTGTTGGTTTCGTCCTTCCGGTGACTCCTCGGGAAACGATCGGCGTTTCCGATATCAATTAGTTGAAATACCAAGCGTCGAGAACATCCTCGGCGGTGTCGCATGTCGGCGTCAATGCCGCGACCACGCTTACCATCCGCGGGTACCCGGGCCGCCCTTGAAGGGTCCCTCGATTTCGGCGGTGATCCAGCCGCCGTAGAAACTCCCGCTCTGAGCCTTGACGCGTTCGCCGGCGACGAAGCAGGCATCCACCTTGCCGGCGTAGAACGAGACATGGCCGGCGATGGCGCGGTGCGATGCCGTCGGCTGGTCGTAACACCAGCACACGTCGTCGATCAGACCGTCCGCCGTGCGCAGGCTCCAGTAACATGCATGTCCCTTGAATTCGCAGAACGTGCGTGTGCTGCTCGGCTCGAGGCGCGACCAGTCGACGCTGTCCGGTGGCAGGTAGTAGCAGGGCGGATGGGAGGTTTCCAGAACACGGAAACCGCCGGCGGCATCGGCCAGCAGACGATCGTCGTGGACGACCTGCAGGCGAAGACCGATCGGCTCCACGCGGGGAGGGCGCGGATAATCCCATACCGATTCCCGGGGGCGCTGATTGTTCATGGCAAGGCTCCGGTAAAGGAAACGCTGACTTGTTGGCACGCCCGAGGGGTCCGTGCGCGGTCGCGGGAACGGGGCAGTGCTTCCTTCAGTTTCGAGTGCAACAGGCGGTAATGGTGCCGCAGTCTGTAACCATGTCGACAAACGAGTCATCGAACGACGCGCAACGGCCGGTGATCTGGCTGCTGTCGGCCTATCGGGCCGATAGCCATGCCGCCTGGGCGGACTGGCTGCTGGACACGTTTCCGGAGGTCGACTGGCGCTGCCTGGAATTGCCGGGTCGGCATTTTCCATGGCGCATTCGCGGTAATCCGTTGTCCTGGCTGGATGCTCTGCCCGACGATCGTCCGGATCGCATTCTCGCCACCAGCATGGTGGATCTGGCGACCCTGCGCGGCCTGCATCCCGCACTCGGCCGCGTGCCCGTCGATTACTATTTTCATGAGAACCAGTTCGCTTACCCCCGCAGCGCGCAGCAACTGCGTTCGGTAGAGCCGCAGATGGTGCAGCTCTACGGTGCGCTCTGCGCCGGTCGCCTGCTGTTCAACTCACGGTTCAATCGCGACAGCTTCCTTGAGGGAGTCGATTGCCTGCTCCGCAGAATGCCCGACCAGGTGCCGGTGGGTGTCAGCGCACGGCTGGCCGCGCGGGCGCAGATCTGTCCGGTACCGATCCTGTCACCGCCGTCGCAGTCGCCGGCGGCGCAGCGTCAATCGGACCTGGTGGTCTGGAATCACCGCTGGGAGTACGACAAGGCGCCCGAGGTTTTCGCCGAGGCCATGCTCCGGCTTGCCGCGGAAGGCGTCGGCTTTCGCGTGGCCCTGATGGGTGGCCGGCACCGGAGGATTCACCCGGCGCTGCAACGGCTGCGCGATCAGCTTTCCGACCGGATTGTTGTCGATGGCCGGCTGCCGGCCACCGAGTATCGGCACTGGCTGGCGCAGGCCGGCATCGTTGTCAGTACCGCGATACACGAATTTCAGGGGCTTGCCGTGCTGGAGGGCGTCAGTGCCGGCGCCCTGCCCCTGGTGCCGGACGCCTTGTGCTATCCGGAGCAGTACCCCGCGCCGTATCGCTATCCGGCCGGGAATGTCGACGCACTGGTCGCGCGCCTCGCGGCCTGGTTGCGCGGGCAACGGCCTCCGGTGCCGGACGTCACCGTCTGGCAGGCCGCAACGCTTTACCGGCCCTGGAGGACGCTGTTGCTTGGTGCTGGCTGATGTGTTTCCCGGCTACGAATAATTGCACTCGCCGAGCAGCTTACCCATTTATGATGGGCGGCAGACGACCAGCGGAGGTGAACAATGCAGGAACAGCCCGGCGAG
>PXAT01000023.1 GCA_003565775.1 Ectothiorhodospiraceae bacterium
GACCATGAAAAGAAGAGAATTTATTGAAAGTGCTGGCTTGGCAGCAACCGGAATGATGTTTATGAGTCCATCTACAGTACTGGCAAACAATGCCTTTAAAAGGGAAAGACGAAAAATAGCAGTCGTAGGTACTGGTGTGAGGGGTGTGGCCATGTTTGGCCGTGACATCGTTCGTGATTACAGCGACTATGTGCAGATTGTGGGTCTTTGTGACATCAATCCCGGCAGGTTGAAATACGCCAGTGAATACATCGGAGCCAACTGTCCGACTTTCACGGATCTGGATGAGCTGATCACCCGACAGAAACCCGACACCTTGATCGTAACCACCACAGATTCGGCACACCATGAAGTGATCATTCGAGGCTTGGCACATGGATGCAACATCATCACTGAGAAACCCCTGACCATTGATGCAGTAAAAGCACAGGCCATTATCGATGCGGAAAAGAAATACGGCAAAAAAATAATTGTCACCTTTAACTACCGGTATCCTCCATACAGGGCCAGGATCAAGGAGTTACTCATGCAGGGAATTGTTGGTGATATCCAATCGGCCGAATTCCATTATTACCTGGACCATGCACATCTCACCCGGTATATGCAACGATGGCATGGTGAAACAAAATTTGGGGGAAGCCTATGGGTACATAAGGCTACCCATCACTTTGACATGGCCAACTGGTTTATTGATTCCGAACCTGAACAGGTGTTTGCTTATAGCACCTTGGAACGATTTGGCAGCAATGGCCCTTTCAGGGGAAAAAACTGCCGAAATTGTGCCTTTACCAAAGAATGTCCATATTACTGGGATATAACCCAGAACAGCCATCTGGTAAATCTTTACACTGCAAACGAGCATTACGACGGGTATGTTCGCGACAATTGTGTATTCAGGCACCAGATAGATATTTACGACAAGCATTCTGCACTGGTAAAATATGCCAATGGAGTGCAGCTCAACTATTTGCTGACCGGACATAGCGATTACCAGGGATATTACCTGGCATTTGACGGCACCAAGGGCCGGCTGGAAGCCCGGGTTGGAGGAGTCACCGACAACAATCATATCGAGTTGGTCTTTATACCCACTTCCAAATTCACTGACCAGAAAGTTCAAATCATCAAGGCAGAACATAGTCCGGGTGGACACTGGGGTGGTGATCCAATCATGATGGATAAGCTTTTCAAGGATCCGGACATGCCCGATCCATTAGGACAGCAGGCAGGTGTTCGCGACGGTGTAATGTCGATATTAATAGGCATTGCTGCCAGACAAAGCACCAAGACCGGACTACCAGTAAATATAAGAGACCTTACCGACCTGAGGCCCAGAGTAAAAAGACAACCAGAATAACACCCGTCAATTATGTTTCGGCCTTTATTGAGAACCCTCTCTGATGTTCGGAACTTCTAATTGGCAGTGTCCGGTAAAGATTTTACTCAACCCTTTCTTCCATTCACATCAATAACCCGTATTTTTTCCCTGTCGAAGAAATCAACAGTTGCCGGGTGGCAGGTAAAGATCAGCATCTGGCGCTGAGCAGCAAATTCCTGAAGTATCTTTGCCGCTTGCCGGGCGCGGTCCGGGTCAAAGTTTACAAGTATCTCGTCAGCGACAACGGGCAGTGATTCAGCCTGTCTCTCGTATTCTTCAATAAACCCTAGTCGAAGACTCACCAGCAGTTGTTCTTTTGTACCCCGGCTCAGCTGATCAAGATTTTTTGATGCCTGGCGGTGGTCAAATACGCTCATCTCACGGCCTTCCAACGATGACCGGATTCCGGAATATTCTCCACCGGTAATAGTGCCAAAATAATTCCCTGCATTTTTGATTACTGCAGGTTGCTTTTCTTTCTCAAAATCAGATCTTACCCCTGCAAGCAGCTTAAGCGCCAGCTGCCCTGTGAGCCATTGCTTGTAGGCATCGCGCAGCAGTTGCCTGTGGGTTTCCATTGCAGTGAGTTCCTCTGCAAGGTCCGACTCGCCGGCAAGACGTTCCTTCTCCCTGGTTTTGGAACCCTTTTCCTTATGCAGATCAGCGGTTTGCTGCTCTTTCTCATCAACTGATACCCGGAGCTCAGCAATACGTTCTTCAATCCAAGACTTTTCATGTGCTGATAACCATCTGAGAACCTCTTCATCTTTGCCTAAACCCACAATGGCCTCAATCTTTTCCATGGCCGTTTTTTGCTGTTGTTGCAGGTTAATGATCTGTTCATTTTGGTGGTATTTCTTCCGGAAATCTTCCTCATTATCTGCGCCTGTTGCTGCAAAAAGCTCCTTAATGGCCTGTTCAGCAGATTCCAGATCTGCAACCTTTTGCTGGTGCTCCTTCTTATTGCGGTTTAGTTCCCCGGCAAGGTTCATGATCTCCCTTTGCAATTCTTCATTCTGATTATATTCTTCCAGAACAGCGTTGGCAAGGATTTGCGTATCCGTACTTTCCGGATTGCGGGTCAGCAAACCGGCCAGTGCTTTCACTTTCCCTTCGAATTCGTAGATTACGGGCAATCTATGATCCTGAACCTTTTCGCGCAGCCGGTCACGCTGCTGAATAAGCTTTTTCAGATATTTGATCTGCTGAAAGATCTCAGGTAGTGCCTGTATGGACAGTTCAGCGGGAAGTTTCAGTTCCTTTTGCAGATAGTTATGGAAAGTAGTCTTCAGCTCACCTTCTTCCTTTTCCAGTTCCTTA
>PXAT01000045.1 GCA_003565775.1 Ectothiorhodospiraceae bacterium
TAACGCCCGAACATACACGGAATGATTAAAAATTAAGAAACTTAAAAAATAAAGAAAGGATATCTTAATTCGTTTGATTAATTGTTTATCATGAATCAAGAAGATAAAACTTTAACTAGAGTTTGTTGCGTATGCCATAAATTATTCATAAATAATAAATGGACAATAAATAACGATAAATATGATCAACTTTATAAAGATAAAAAGTTGACACATGGATTCTGCGAAAATTGTTTACAAGATCAATTACAACAATTAAATTATATATATCCAAGTATGAATCAGCATCCACTGAATGATTAATATTAAAATTCATACCTTATCATATCTTTACAGAATAAAACAACTATATTCTTTTATTATATTTTATTATATTATTTAAAGAATTGTTAAAGAATTCAAATTGCACGAACCCCCCCCATTTTGAACGCCCCACCTTTTGTCACTAAAAAAAATAGTGAAATAAAAATGTCACTTTGTGGAGCGAAAAAGTAAAAATTACTATAATTAGTGTATTTATTTTCAATCGCTTAAAAAATTTATTGTGTAAAATTTTTCTACATTGTGACAAATTCCTGTATTTTTCGGTAAGTGGGGCGATGTGGGGTAAGGTGGGGGATAGTGGGGAAAAGATTTTCGGTATGTATTTTAAAATGTCTAATTTGTCTAATTGATCTTGTAATTGTTCTTTAAAATTATTTTAATCTTGTAATTGTTCTTCGTAAGCTTTTTTATTAAATTCTTTACAACGAATGCATGTGTGTTTGGTTTTTAAGACTTTTTCAATAGGATTTCTAACTTGTCCCCAAAGAGATATAAGTGGGTAATTATGTCCAAATAATTTGCATATGATTTTCATTTTAGTCCTTTTTTATTTAATTATACATAAAAGATTTGATATTTGTTTTAAAGTTTTTTATAATTGGGCGATATAAGGGGGAATAACATTATGGATTTATTTAAAGATTTTATAGAGTTGGAAACATTTGAAATAAGATTATATGTCTTGTGGAGTAGATGATGAAGGTTATGAATTGGGTTATTTAATTTATTCAGATATTCCCCCTGATTCGCCCGATTGTAATTTTTTAAGTTCAACTTGTTATAAGGTTAGTTCAAAGGATTGGAAATTATATTGGCAAACTAAAAGGGTATATGGGGAATATATTGATTATTTATTCGGTATTAAAATAAGGAAGGATTTAATTATGGAAGATAGATACGATTCTGATGATTTAGATAAAGATGATGTAGAAGAAAATGAAGGAAAATATATATTGAAGGGAGCATTTAAAAAATATGTAACGATGAAAGGTAATTTTATAGGTTGTTCAATTGGGAAGCTAGGTCGTTCAATTGGGAAGCATTATAGTGAATCTTCTGATGGGAAGCATTACAGTGAATCTTCTGAGAATTGGGGTAATATAATAAATATTGAATTGGCTTTATCAAATCGTGTAATAAAGATTAATCGTACAGCTTTATTATATATGGAAGAAGTTTTATTGTGGGAACATGTACCTTATTTAGATTATTTAAATTCTATTCCTGAATATATTTTAACAGTACGTCCTCCTTATATTTGTATTCATCGGGATTGGCATGAGAACGGTATAAGTCAATCTGAATATGATCGTTTATTTTCTAAGCATAAATATGAGTTTAATTATATGGGAGATGATTATCAAATTTAGGTATTCACGGAATGTGTTAAATATATTTTGACTTTATGTAAATTTCATAGAAGGATGTTTTTAAATTATTAAGAAATTTTATTTTTTTTAAGATTTTAATTATTAAGGATGCTTTATGATTTATTTATTATTAATAGGATTTATTTTAATTGGTTTGATTCATTTGTAATATTCACGGAATGAGGATTTATGAATTTATTTAAGCGAGATTATTTAGGGCGTATTTTTTTAAATTTTGAAAATGCGAAGCGTTCTCGGAATTTAAAGAGTTATCCATTGACAGAAAATTTAATGGATTGTTATATGCGCCAATATTGGTTATTTGGGAAAGTTGATGAAACTATATGTGAAAATGTATATAATTATTCACTTAAGGGCAGATATATAAAAGGGGAGCGATTACTTTCTTGTTCTGCTAAATTTTCTTATTTATATGCTCTTAATATTTTACAGGGTAGATTTGAATTAGGGGAATTTATAATAAGTACAAGTTCTGAATTTTCTTATTTATATGCTTCTTGTGTTTTAAAGGGGCGATTTGAAATGGGGGAATTTGCAATAAGTAAAGATAGTTTTTATTCATATAAGTATGCACGTAATGTTTTGAAAGGAAGATTTATATTAGGAGAAAAAGCAATAAGCAAGAATTGTGAATATTCTTATAATTATGCTTTAAAGGTGTTGAGGGGTAGGTTTGAATTAGGGGAGAAGGAAATAAGTAAGGATTTTAATTATTGTTATATGTATGCACGTAATGTTTTAAAGGGGCGATTTAAATTAGGGGAAAAATCTATAAGTAAGGATGCTGATTGTTCTTATATGTATGCTTTATATGTTTTGAATAATAGGTTTGAATTAGGGGAGAAGGAGATAAGCAAGGACAAAGATATATCTTATATGTATGTTCGTGACGTAGTAATTCCATTTTATAATCAATATAATTGGGGGAATTTTAATAATCGTTATAGATGTTAAGGTATACACGGAATAAAAAATGTTGA
>PXAT01000065.1 GCA_003565775.1 Ectothiorhodospiraceae bacterium
CACGCTCCCAAAACGCATCGCTGTAGATACCTTTGACAGTGCCCGCTCCATAGAAGACTGCTTTTAGCTTCGGAGCCAGAGCCAGAAACTCTGCATCCATACGCGGACCGCCCCAACCACTGAACACAATCTCGCAATCGGCCAGCAACGCAGGATGTTCCATCACCTCAGATCGGCTCAAGGGACGATCTTCAAGAACCTCGGTAAGCTCGTGAATGGCGGCTTGCTCCGCCTCACCATAAATGTCTGCAAACCGCCCTTTTCCCAAAAGAAACAAACTCTTCGGCTTCATCCGCTGCTCTCTCTCCCTGTCTTCGGTCTTCCGTCTTCCGTCTTCCGTCTGACTCTCCCTACAACCGCGGCAGCGTCAAGCCACCATCCACCATGATTACCTGTCCGGTGGAATAAGGGAAATCGCCACGGGCCAGAGCGGCAACTGCCTTGCCCGTATCCTCCGGCACCCCCCAGCGCTTCTGCACGCAGAGCCCGTCAGCAATCAGTTTGTCGTACTTTTCCTGCACCCCAGACGTCATATCTGTCGCGGTCACCCCCGGACGCACTTCATATACAGGAATATCGTATTCCCCTAACCGCGCAGCCCAAAGCTGCGTGGCCATGCTAACACCTGCCTTGGACAAACAATACTCACCGCGATTTACGGAAGCTACCGTTGCCGAAATAGAAGACACATTGACTATGCATCCCCCCCACGAAGCATCAGTTTCCTTCTGCTCAACCATCCAGCGGGCCGCATGTTGGGTCAGGAAGTACGGTCCTTGCAGATTCGTCCGCATGACCTCTTCGTAACTTTCCTCCGAGGCTTCGAGTAAATCTTTCCGATCTCGCGGCGCGATCCCGGCATTATTCACCAGCACATGGAGACAACCGAAAGTCTCGCGCCCTTGCTGCAGCAAATTCGCGCGCGCCTCGCGTTCTGCCACATTACAGGCAACATACAGAACTTTCGCGCCGAGCGCTTCCAAGCCTGCCACCGTTTCCGTCACGGCCTCAGCCGGCCGCATGCCGCAAACCGTCAAATCAAACCCATCCCGCGCCAAGGACTGGGCCACGCCCAGACCGATACCGCGGGTGCCTCCTGTCACAATCGCTACAGGCTTCTTCATGATAGCTCCGGTACATCCATCCATTTAGACTCTTTCCAAGACTGCATGCCTAGCTCGGCAAGCTGCACGCCTTTGGCACCTTCCATCAGGGAATAACGCCAAGGTTCGTCCAGCGCCACATGACGCAAGAACTGCTCCCACTGAATTTTGAACGCATTCTCATACACAATATTATTCGGGACCTGCTGCCAACCATCAAAGAAGTTGATCGGCTGCGGAATATCAGGATTCCACACCGGTTTCGGTGTCTCCGCTGCTCCCTGCACCCACACTTCGCGCAGGCCGGCTACAGCAGATCCCTTTTCACCATCCACTTGCACGGTCAATAAGTCATCGCGCCGCACACGCGTACACCATGAACTATTAAATTGCGCCACCAAACCACCCTTAAGCAAGAAAATGGCATAGGCCGAATCATCTGCCGTACACGGATACGGCTTGCCATCTTCAGCGCGGCGTTCGGAAAGATCTGTGTTGCCATAGGCCACAACACGCTCAACCGGGCCAAACACATTATCCAGCACGTAGCGCCAGTGGCAGAACATATCAATCATCATCCCGCCGCCATCTTCTGCACGATAATTCCAACTCGGACGCTGGGCAGGCTGATCATAATCCATCCCCGAAAATACCCAGTAGCCGAATTCACCACGAATCGAGAGAATCTTCCCGAAGAAGCCGATCTCCTGCAGCATCTTGAGTTTGCGGAACCCCGGCAACCATAGTTTATCCTGCACCACACCATTTTTCAGTCCGGCCTTCTCCACAACCTTGGCCAGCCGCACGGCCTCTGCCGTCTCCACTGCCGTCGGCTTCTCGCAATAAATCGCCTTGCCAGCCTTCACGGCCATCTCCACAAAAGGCGCGCGCTGCAAAGTACCCGAAGCATCAAAGAAGACTTCGTAGTCCCCGTACTTGCCGTCCAAAGCACCTTGTACATCCGTTGTGTAAGCAAACGGTTTACCAATAGCGGGAGGACCATATTTTTCTGCCAATGCCTTGAGTTTGTTCTCACTTCGCCCTGTCAAAATGGGATCAGGCATCAGCGTCAAATCATCTGACACTTTAATACCACCCTGCTGAATAATGGCTGCAATCGAGCGATCCAGATGCTGGTTGGTTCCCATGCGTCCGGTCACCCCATTCATAATAATACCAATCCGTCTCGTTTCCATAATCTACGTCCCTTCTCTTTTTATCCACAATTCATGTTCTGAAAACCTATCTCATACCATGCGCTAAAACTTATCTGTAACAGCGGGAGGGACAGCGGCTCGCTGTTCGAATCGGTCTGCGGGCCGCAGCCCCTCCCAAGAGAATGCGATCAAGCAATGCGTTTATACCGAAAAGTTGTTGTGAATGGTATCATTTATCGCCATTATCCGTTCTTATTGTAGGAATTATCAGACTGGTCGTGCGGCGTTCGTAGTTCCGCCTTCAGGCGCCCCAGTTACTTGGTAATTGGCAATTCCTTTTTGGATATTGATTATTCCCTCTTTATATAATAACTGGTCCACCCTCTGGCTCATCCGTACACTGCGGATACTGCGCCGCCGCAGGCAAA
>PXAT01000158.1 GCA_003565775.1 Ectothiorhodospiraceae bacterium
ATGGGTGCGGTTTGCGCGAAGCGCAAGAAGCGCCCTGAGGGAGACGATCAGCGCGTCCCGTCACGGTACGGGGTTTTCAGTGTGTAGCCGACCTCACCGCGTGCCGTCAGGAACAGGCGCTTTTCTGACACGGGAGGACGGCAGATGTATCGGCACAGCCGCTCAAGCTTGTCGCGCTGGCAGGCTTTGACCGCGACACCCGCATGTAGAGAAAAGCCAGCCACGTTGCCGGGGCAACCAGTTGCCCAGTCCTCCTCATCGAAAGTCGGTAGGGTCTGGAGGGTGAATACCTTGCGACCCCGATGCGGGCCGACGGCGATGCGGTAGGTGATGGAATGGCCGACCAGATCCGGCACGCGCAACGGCATTCCGACTTCGCTTCATTCCGCTGGCGCGGAAAGCCGCAAAGCCTCCATTGCCTGCGCTGGGTCCTCTTCGTCCAGCACATCGCTGAAGTCGAGCTGCTCGGTGTCGCGCTCCAGCAGTCCTTCACGCTCGAGCAACCGCCCCACCCGGCGGGCGATGGTGTGGGCCAATTGCGTCAACTGGGCCGACGTCGGTTCGCGTACCCACTGGAATCGGGGTCGGTTGCCGTGGGGCGGGCCGACTGCTGCTTGTATCCGCCCTGCCGGATCAGGTGGCCGGCAATGACCCGATAGACGATGCCGAGCACTCGGGCAATCAGCACCGGATTGGTCGCGAGGAGAAACCGGCCTTCATCCTGCTGCTTTGCCTGGCGCTGTGGCTGCACGAACTGGCCCCGGCCTGGGTCATGCTGATCGGCCTGATGCGCTATGGCTTTCTGGCTGCCGGCTGTTACCTTTCCTGGATGGCACATGACTTGCCCGAACGCTTCCGCCGCAAGCTGGTCTGCGTGATTCAACTGGCCGTACTGATTTTTGCGATCAGTCCGCTTGGGCTGGCCGCCGACGGCTGGCGTGAGGGGCTGCTGGCCTTCGCCTTGCTGTCCCTGCTGCTGTTTTTTGGCGCGGATGTTCGCTGGCTGTACCAACAGCGCCCCCATGTTGCATCAATTCCCCGATACCCAAGGAGAACTGCATGAAGACCCGCTTGATGTCTACCTTGCCAATCATTGGCCTGTTTTGGCTGGCCGCGCCGCTGGCTGCCGAGCCGCGTGAGTTCACGATCGACCCCGACCAGTTTTCGATCGTCTTCAGTGTCGACCACGTCGGATTCAACGACCGCTTTGGCATGTTTCTCGAAGGCGAAGGTCGTTTCCTTTACGACGAAGACAACAACCGCCTGCACGAAGGCGAAGT
Organism: Ectothiorhodospiraceae bacterium; assembly: GCA_003565775.1. Classification (GTDB taxonomy): domain Bacteria; phylum Pseudomonadota; class Gammaproteobacteria; order Nitrococcales; family Aquisalimonadaceae; genus Methylonatrum. The sequence continues at coordinate 1,281 of PXAT01000158.1, forward strand.
GGTCATTCAGGCCAGCAGCGTGTTTACCAATCACCGCCGCCGCGACAACCATGTGCGCAACCCGGATTTCCTCGACGCGCGCCGGCATGGCGAAATTCGCTTCGTGGCCACCGAGTGGGCGCCGGTCGATGATGAGGTTCATCATGGCGCGCTGCACGGTGAGTTGACCCTGCTGGGTGAAACACACCCGGTCACGCTGGAGACGCGCATCAACAAGATCGCCCGCTACCCCTTCGGCCACGAGCAACACACCATCGGGATTTCGGCGACCACCACCATCCAGCGCAGCCAGTGGGGCATGGACTACGGCATTGAAGACGGCCTGGTCGGTGATAATGTCCACCTGATCTTCGAATTCGAGGCCCTGGCCGAGGATTGACTGACAGCCGGTGGCATGACATTTGTCATCGCACATCCGTGGCGCCTGACACTGCCGCGAACGGCTGGCAACGCCAATACTGAAACCCTCTGAATCACCGCATGAGGGTTTTCCATGGAACAGGCCATTCAGGCGTCAGGCCTGGTGCATCGTTACGGCAGCCGGCTGGCGCTGGATCAGGTCGACCTGGCCTGCGCGCCGGGGCAGCTGGTAGCCCTGCTGGGGCCGAATGGCGCCGGCAAGACCACGTTGGTCAAATTGTTGCTGGGCGTGTTTTCGCCCCGGCAGGGCAAGGTGAGTGTGGCCGGTGGCGATCCGCGAAACCGCGTGACGCGCCAGGCCATCGGCACCATGCTGCAGATCAGCGGCGTGCCGGAGAACCTCACGGTGGCCGAGCTGGCGGATTTCTTTGGCAGCCTGTACACCCGGCCGTTGCCGCGAACAACGGCACTGGCCATGGCCCAGGTCGATGATCTGGACCGGCGTCGCTTTGGCCAGCTTTCCGGCGGCCAGCGCCAGCGGGTGCTGCTGGCCCTGGCCCTGATTGGCCAGCCGCGCGTGCTGGTGCTGGATGAGCCGGGCAGTGGCCTCGACCCGGCCAGCCGTCGCGCCCTGGGTGAGTTGATCCGCGCCCAGCGCGAGCGCGGTACGGCGATCTTGCTTTGCACTCACGACCTGGAAGAAGCGGCCCGGCTGGCCGATGAAGTGGTGATCCTGAACCATGGCCGGGTCATTGCCAGCGGCACGCCCGAGACGCTGGCCGGCAAGCTGGCGACCGTCGCGGCCTTCTCACTGATGATCGTGCTGAGCATGGCCTGGCTGGCCGCGCTGTTTGCCGGCGTGAGACTGGAGACTGGCCAGTGGCTGGCGCTGTTGGCCGTGCTGATGCTGGGGGCGATACCGTTCAGCCTACTGGGGCTGGCCCTGGGGCTGTGGCTGTCGCCGAACGCTGCCCCGGCGATCATCAACGTGATCTACCTGCCGCTGGCCATTCTGTCCGGCTTGTGGATTCCGGTCAGCC
>PXAT01000210.1 GCA_003565775.1 Ectothiorhodospiraceae bacterium
ACCTCGACCGACGCCGGCCAAGATATTGACGACGACAAGTGGGGCGCCGCTGCCAGCCTGAGCGGGAACCTCAAGGGGGTCGGCAAGGACACCTTCAAGTTCCAGTTCAACGTGGGTAACGCGATCGGCCGTTACATCTCGCTGAACGCCTTCCCGGATGCCTTCGTCAACGAAGACGGCCGGCTGGATCTGCTGGACATCTACGGTGGCTTCGTCGGCTACCAGCGCTGGTGGACCGATCGCACCCGCAGCAACCTGATCTACAGCTACGTCGAGGCGAACAACCCGAGCAGCGCGCCGGACAGCGCCAACGAGTCGATCCAGTCGGTGCACGTCAACCTGATCCACTCGCCGATCGAGCGACTGGACGTGGGTATCGAGTACCTCTGGGCCGAACGGAACATCGAGGGCCGCGTGAACCGGGCCGACGGCCGCAGCGGCACCGTCAGCTCCGGCGACATGAACCGCGTGCAGGTCTCCGCCAAGTACAGCTTCTGATCAGCGATCAGATCTGGACATGAAAAAGGCGCCCCCGGGCGCCTTTTTTTATGCCTGATCAGCCGTTCGTCAGAACCGGTAACGCGTCCCCACGCCCACCACGTTGGAACCACCGCTGGCACCTCCGTAGAGACCGAACACCGCCGAGCGGTGATGCAGGCGCGTGAACACATCCCAGTTCTGCGTCCCGGGAACCGTGGAGCTCACCTCCACCAGCAGGTAATTCAGCAGCCGCTGGGTGCCCTTGCGCTGCTCCGAGACCGGGGAACTGGTGGCATAGGACTGGCCCTCGCCGATCGCGAAGCTGGTGTCCAGATAGTCGTCCCAGGGAAACTTTGTCCAGCGCGCCACCAGCACGCCGACGAACTCCCAGTGGTCCTGGTCGCCCTCGTGCTTGCCGGCCTGCACTTCCACCTCCCAGCGCAGATGCTCCCAGCTGGTTCCGAGGTGCCAGCCGAAGCCGGCGGCATAGTACTCGGAATCCTCGAACGAGGCCTCAAGGCGAGTCAGGATGCGGACCATGCGATCACGACTCAGTCGCCCGGCATAGCCGAACACCCAGCGCTCCCGATCCGGCCCGGCCCACTGATGAGACGACTCCTGATCGGCAGCGGCGGCGTGGGACGGAAGACAAAGGGCAAGGAAAAGGACGATAAAGGCAGGCAGAAAAGACTTTTTCATGTTCGGCTCGAGCAGATTATTGTTGGCGACAAGCGCCGGATCATACCAGCGTGCCGCCGACGGCACCTTCCGCGCCGATGACGGTCGCAGACAGCATGGTTCGGACGCGGCAGACAGAGGACGAATAATGCAAACACGAGCGGCGAAAACACCGGCGCACCTGGCACTACTGATCGGTTGGCTGCTGATCGGCCAGGCCTCGCTGGTTCTGGCCGAACCGGTCTGCCCCGAGCCCGGGCGCTGGGTGGTGGCCGGGGAAGACGGTCAACGCAGCACCAGCGAGGTGCTGGAGCGTTACCAGGATGCACAGGTGATCCTGCTCGGTGAACAGCACGACCGCGCCGAGGATCACCGCTGGCAACTGCACCTCCTGGCCGCCCTGCACGGTCGCCGGCCGGACATGAGTGTGGGCTTCGAAATGCTGCCGCGGCGCAGTCAGGACGCGCTGGACGCCTGGCTTCGACATGAACTGGACGAAGACGATCTGCTGCGTCAGAGCAACTGGTTCGAGGTCTGGGGCCACGCTTCCTCGCTGTATCTGCCGCTTTTCCAGTTCGCTCGCATGCATGGGATTCCCGCCTACGGCCTGAACGTGGATCGCGACACCGTGCGGCGGGTCGGGCGTGACGGCTGGCACGAGGTGCCCGCCGCAGAGCGTGAACATGTCGGCCCGGCCGCCGAACCGCCGGAGGCTTACGTCGACGAGATGCGCGATGTACTGGCCTATCATCCGGCACCGGACGGCGTCGACGAGGACGACTACCTGGAACAGTTCGTCCGCTCGCAGACCGTCTGGGACCGAGCCATGGCCGAGAAGCTGGCCGAGGCAGCAGAACGCCATGACGGCCCGGCCGTCGCCATCGTCGGTCGCGGCCATACCGAATACGGCCGCGGTATTCCCCACCAGTTGGCCGATCTGGGGGTGGAACGGATCGTTGTGCTGTTGCCCCATCGCAATGGCGAGCCCTGTCTGGATGAACCGCCCTATCCCGCACACGCCCTGTTCGGCGTCACCGACAGTCCCAGTGACACCCGGATTGCGGCACCGCGGCTCGGCATCGCCGTGACTGCCAGCGAAAAGGGGCTGACCGTCACCGAGGTCAATCGCGATGGCGCGGCCGACCGCGCCGGTATCCGGCAGGACGACATCCTGATCCGCGCCGGTGATCAGGAACTCCGCGAGCGATCGGATCTGCTGGCACTGCTGGATCGCCAGCAGCCCGGCAATATGCTGACTTTGGAAGTGCTCCGCGACGGCTCGCCGCAGGAGTTGCTGATCGAACTTTAAGGAAACGCTAATCTATCCCTGCGTCTGCGCCCGGGACCGGTGTTGATCACCTGGCCGGTGGCGCAACGCCGCCAGGGGCCGGCGGGGTGTAGGGTGTGTTCGCGAAGCGAACGCACGCGGGATTGATTCTGACGGCCGGCACTGCGTGCGTTCGCCGCTGGCGAACACACCCTACGCGGGCTCCGCCCAGGATCCGTCCGTGTTCC
>PXAT01000111.1 GCA_003565775.1 Ectothiorhodospiraceae bacterium
CTCGGGCATGAATTGCTCGGCGTTGAAGAAGTTCAGCACCACTGAAACCAGTCCCGGGATTTCAGTATCTTCTCGCTCCGACGCCTCAAGCATGGGCTTCAGAAACCCAGTTCCCGAGCCAGCGACGGAAATCCGGACCGGCGATGTCCGGCACCCAGAGGCGTGGGATTCGAAAGGGGTCGGTGCGTGATGAGACGACTCCGTCGCCGCTGGCGCAAGCGCAGGAGTACCCGACCTCCTCAACGAGTCGCGGCGTCCGCCTTGAGAGCGATCCATTGGGATATGAGAAGACGCGCAGGGGTACGCCGCAAAGACTCTCCAGATCGGCCTTGTTCTGTGCAATCTCCCTGCGCTGCTGTTCCACGGCCAATCGCTCAAGACAACAATGCGAGACCGTGTGCCCGCCGATCTCCACATGGGGGGCGCGGGCCAATTCCACCAGCGCTTCGGCATCCATTGGAACGCCCGCAGGCGATGGTCTGCCGTTCTGACCGACCCACGCCCGCAACTGTTCCAGAACCGCGTCGATAGTCTCCCGTTCGGCGCAAGGCAGCCTTGCCCCAAGGGCATCGACTGCTGCAGCCCGGGCGTCCGGCCGAACCATCTGGGCGAAACGCAGGGTCTCCGAGGTACCCAATCGGAGCTCGAGAGACGATGATCCCTGAACGCCGGGCGCCAGCAGTGCGGTCATTTCCTCCCACCAGAATTGATGCCCGGTACATCCGCTGGCGACAAACACGGTGACCGGAACGCCAGCCTTGCCCGCAATCGGCGTCACGGTCTCTGCAAAGTCCCGATAGCCGTCGTCGAAGGTCAAAACGGCATACCGGTCAAGAGCCTCACCCGCAGCCTTGCGCTCCATGAGCTCCCGCAGGCTGATGACCGTGCGCAGACGCTGCAACTCGGCCAGCTGCGCGGTGAAATGCTGAGGCTTGACCTGCAAACCCAACGGGTCCCACGGGTCGTCCGCTACCCGGTGGTAACCCAGCACGATGGCACCAGGGAAAAACCTGCGTTCCAGTGGGCGAAGAGCTCGGCGCAGTATTTTTCGACCCGGGTAATGCATCACGAAACCTTTTGCCTCACCGCACGCACCGTCGTGAGCATCTGGAACTGCGGATCCGCCTCAAACAGTTCGGCTTCGTCGAACTCCTCCGCCGCGATGCCCTGCAGGAAAGCCGTCGCAGCCAGCACGTTGCCCAGCACCTCGATCTCGGCTGCGCCCTCCCCGAATTCCTCCGCGAACAGCCGCTTCACCGCCGCGCCCGTGAAACGCCAGTAATCGCCGGTCTGCTGCATGTCTTCGCGACTGATCTGGCTGATGCCGGGCACCGAGACCAGCGCCACGCCGCCGGGCTTCAGCCAGCGATGCAACTGGGTGATGGCGCTCTGAAAATCGAAGATGAGCTGCAGCGTCTGGGTGCAGATGATGCAGTCGAAACGCCCTTCGAGCTCTGCATTCGGAACCGCGAGATCCGCGATCACCGTCGCGCGGGGATTACCGTCATCCGGGTGGAGGATGTCGCTGTGAGTGACGCGTGCGCCGCCGTAGCGACCGGTGTAATCGTTGTTGGATACCTCGAGTACGTGGCCGGAAATATCCTTCGCATGCCGCGCGACGAAGCGCTCAATGTACAGCCGGTCGATCGGCTGGCCGCGGTCGAAGCCCCAGTCCCGGCTGACCGGGGTGAGCCGGTCCAGGTCGCCGAGATTGACTGCGCCCACTCGCGGTCGCCGCGTCGCACGGATCATCCTGCGCCGAAATGAACGGTACCAATCACGCGCCATGCTCATCACCAGCCAGCCCCCGGCAACCTAAAGACGCAGCTTCCCGCAGGACCGCCAGAAAGTCTATCATCATCCCCTTCTCATTCGGCCCCATTTCGACATGTTACAAGACTGTATGGTGAACGTACGATCGGAACAGTCCATGGCGCATCGGCCCGGCGCAAGCGCCGGACCAGGCCCGGCCGTCATAGCCGGGTGAGCGAACCTGCTGGAGCGGGTCCTGGCGGGACGCCTGCTCGTGCTCGCGCCCCACATGGACGGCGAGGCGCTGGCCCTGCGGCGGCACCATCCTGAGGCACCGGGACAGAACCCTGGTCCACTGCCTGTTCGCAACCGACGGCGTCGCCTCCCCCACGCCGCTGTTGCCATGGTTCGGCAAGGTCGACGAAGGACTGGTGGCGGAGCGCAAGGCCGAGGCCCGGGCCGCGGCGAAGCGACTCGGGCTGCCTGGGGAGAACCTGCACTTCCTCGACCTGCCCGATGGCAGGCTCGGCGCACGGCGCGGAGCACTCGAGTCAGCGCTGAGCGAGTTCAACATCGGTGCGGGTACGTTGATCAGCCGTGGCTGCATCGTGTCCGGCAAGGACGGGGCGCTTACCATCGGCCCGCGGGTCAATATTGGCGCCGGATGCAATCTGTACGCCTCTACAGAACTCAGGAGCGGTGCCGATACCATGCTTGCGGGGATGTGTTACGTCGGGGGCGGTCGTTATACGACGCGCGGGCATACCGAAATACCCATCGCGTCCCAGCCGGCACCGCGACTCGGCGTTGTCATCGAGGATGACGGCTGGCTCGTGGCGGGTGCCATTGTCATCGATGGCGTGCATATCGGTCGTGGTAGCGTGATTGCAGCGGGTGCGGTGGTCACTGCGGATGTTGCAC
>PXAT01000021.1 GCA_003565775.1 Ectothiorhodospiraceae bacterium
CTAGCCGCTCTTCCTCCGCCGCTGACCGACCGTTTTGGGTCGGCAAGAGTCAGCCGTTGGCAGGGGTCGGCCCAAAAGAGTCACCCGACATTCGACGGCGACGGTCCGCAATGAGTCTGGTTCCGGTCTCCGTTGTTAACCTCTTCCAACGGCTCAGCATGCTGCCCGACCACCCGGGAACGCTGGCGGCTTGGAGCAATATGGTCTATATTCCATCATTATTTTGAATGAGAGAGTAATGCATGCCTCGCTGCGAACACCCATCAGACGGGGGCCCTGACATCCCGGCGACCGTGCTTCTTGGCCATGCGGCCGAGTTTTTCCGAGCGATGGGCGACCTGGAGCGTCTCCGTCTCCTCACGATGCTTCAGGACGGCGAGCGCTGCGTTGGTGAGTTGGTCGGTGAACACGAAAAACTCAGCACCGTATCGGCGCGGCTGCAGGCCCTGCATCGCGCCCGACTGCTGCACCGGCGCCGCGAGGCCCGACACATCTACTACCGGCTCGCCGACGGGCACGTGGCGAGTCTGTTGAACAATGCACTGGAACACGCGGCGGAGCGGCTTGGGCCGCCGTTACAACCCATTCAGAAGGAGGACTTCGATGATCTGCCAGAAACACCCGGATCACGATCATGAACATGGCCCCAACTGCGGGCACACCGCGGTGGAGCATGATGGGCATGTCGATTACCTGCACGACGGCCATCTGCATCATCCGCACGGAAACCACGTCGACGAGCACGTGGTTCCGGTGACTGCGTTGAACCCGGCTCAATGCACGCCGGCGCATGACTGCGGCGGTCACGAAGCCGGTCACGTGCATGGGCCGGACTGCGGGCACGAGGCAGTCCCTCACGGCGATCACGTCGACTATTTGGTCGACGGCCATCTGCATCATCCGCACGGGGATCACTGTGATGATCACGGCCCGTTGAAGGTGGTCGGCTAAGGGCATTCCACACGCTGGACGATCGGCGCCGGCGTGTCTCAACTCCCTTCGCTCGCACCGAACCCGGCCGCACCGAAGCCCGCCTGACCCGCGGGCGATTCCGGACGCCGGGTCGAGGGGGTCGAGACCTCAAGAAAATCCGCCCACGCGACGCGCGACTGGACGCGCGTGCCGCGCCCTCGTGCGCCCTGGAACAGGGCATAGCGCAGGCCGGCGGCCACATGTCGGAGTTGTCCTTCGCTCAGCCGCTGTAGATAGGGGTCCCGCTCTGGTGGCAGCGCGTCAAACAGGTCCGCGTACAGGCGATCTTGTTCCGCTCCAACCACCCACTGCGCCGCGCCGGTCATCACCGCGCGATGGGTGCGCGGGGCGAGGCACTCGATCAGCGGGCGGTCGTCGGTATTCATCCGCTCGGCGGCGGAGAATCCGCTCTCTCCGGGGTTGCCCGCGGCTCCGGTGCCTCTGGTTATGCTTCATAGGCACCGAACTTCCCGCATGGCCCACTACGCATCGAAAGCCCTGCGACAAATCCCGGTCGCCGACTGCGATTGCCTCCGGCAAACCCATTCCTTTGTCGGGAGCGATCCCACTCGCCGAACAGCGCCGATGGTTTTTTACGGCAGGGGATTCCGCAGCGCAGGATCGCCGAGATGGCTCGCATAAGCGGCTACAACACTCGTGAGGCACACCGGACATGAAATTTGCGGAATGTCGCGGCGGACCCGGTATGGCCGCCGCGAGCACACGTTCCCTCAGGTCTCAGTGATCGCCGTAATCCTCCAGGCCGGCCGGATGCCGGAACAGGGTCATGCGCACCGGTGTCTCTGTCAGCTCGATGGTCTGCGTGATCTCGCCCTCATCCAGATCGATCTCGATCAGATCATCGGTTGCCGGTCGCGTCAGATAGGCGAAGCCGCCGACGCTGCGCAGCACGGGGCTCGGTGCGGTGCACTCGAACGGTTCCATCACCTGCATCGACCAGTGCACCTCCCAGTCGGCCACATCCACGCTGTGCAGCACGCCATCGACGGTCAGCACCAGCAGATCGTCGCCGTAGTCATCGCGCATCGCATAGCCGCATTGGCGCGCAGGCAGGTTGAGGATGTCCTCCACGCTCAGGGCCGCGGCGGCCGGGTCGATTCGGATCATCGCCTCGGTGCCCCAGGGTGCAACCGCCCAGGGGCTCTCCGGGTGGTAGGCGAAATTCCCGATATGCGGCGTCGTGCCTTCCGGGTACAAGATCTGCGCTTCCGTGAACCGGTCCCCGGCATGGACGGGGTCGGTATTGTGGGTGATCCGCAGTACCCCGCCCGCACCTTCCGTGCGGTGGCATCCCAGCAGGTAGTGCTGGCCGATCACCGCGTAGCCGTGCAGCCCGGGGCAGGATTGCGGAAACGCGGCAACCTCGGCACCGTTGGCATCGTAGATGCGGACTCCTGTCCTCGCGGTGCCCGTCCCCTCGGCCACACTCATGATCACCGTGTCGTCCTCGGCCGGCAGCGCGAGGCCATGATGGCGATTACCTTCCAGTACCAGGATTTGGGGAATCCCGCCGGTTTCCAGCGCGGATAGCCGCATGATCACCGCGACGGCACCCTTGGCGGGCGCCACGTCCGTGCCTGGTTCCCCGTCGAAAACCAGCGCGACGCGGCCGTCGCGAGAGACGACATGGGCCGGGCGAGCGGTGCCGTACACGGAGCCGTCCACCGAAAACGCCACC
>PXAT01000070.1 GCA_003565775.1 Ectothiorhodospiraceae bacterium
CTTTGCCCAAGTGATGCAACAACGCCGCCGCCGCGATGGCCTGGATGGTTTTGCCCAACCCCATTTCGTCGGCCAGCAACGCCCGTTCGCGAAACGCCAGGTGCAACATGCCCTCGCGCTGATAAGGATACAGGGGACTCAGCGTGACACGCTCCGGATGCGTCCTCTTGGCCACCCCGGTCTCGTACTCGCGGCGACCGCGGACCTGGTCCGCCTTGCGAGCCCGGTCCTCCAGCCACAACGCCACCTCCGCCGAGATCCGCAAGTTCTTCGATCGCGACCGAAGCAAACGCTCATGGACCTCCTCGGGAGTCATATCTGGCGCAGGATTTCCCTCGGCGTCGAACAGCTCGCGCAGAGCCGGACTGAGTCTGCCGAGGTTGCGCTCTACCCGGAGCCCCTCCCGTTCGGGGTCGGGAACAATGTCGATCCGGTTCGAAGCCGTTTCCGCGCCTGCTGTGTTTTTTCTCCCGCGCCGCTTCGTCACGCGGGACAAAACCGCCTCGACGTGCTTGCACGTCCCCAACCCGTTGATCCTGAAATCCGTGCAAGTGCAGTGAAAGGTTCGAGCCGCGAGGTCCCGGATCTCGACCCGGTACGACATCCCGCTGGTCGAATCGACCCGGAAGGCCGAGAACACCCGATGCTCCGGCGTGAGATTAGTGACGCGCGGCCTCTCCTCCCGCGCCCGGACCTGCCGCTTGAACACCTCCTGCTCGTCCGTCGTCCGCCAGTCCGAAACCGTCGGCAAGCCATCCTCCGGCCTCCGCCCGGCCCGCTTTTTCTTCTTCGTTCGTACCGCCGCCATGCGGCGATTCTCAGGAAAAGATCTCGCTCAAGGCAAGCTCGGGGTTGCCGAAGTGCCGAAGCATGGACTCAAAAAACGTCGCGCTCGCGTTGACTGCCGAAATATACAGACTCAGGCTCGCGAACCGATTACGCTTTTTCACTGAAAAAGAAAGGAGACCAGTCCGTGGTGGATTCCGTTTCTGAAAGGGCAGCTACGGGGTCAGGTCTCGTTTTTAGGTATTTTTTCAAGAGCTTTCGCATGACGGCACCACCTCGACTTGGAACGAACGTACTCGCACATCCGTTTGCTGGGGGGAGCGGAGGGGTCGGCTACATATGCGTTTTCCTCATCGCGTTGACGTATCCCCCACCGAATCGGGCTTTCCCATCCGAAGGCCTTCGAACGCCCGCGTGCCCTCCACATCCCCGAAAACGTTCGCGCGGTAGTTCCGCCGGTTGATCCCATGATAAACCGCCCCGGCATGCTCGATCCTCAATTTCCACGCTATCGCTGGCCCAAAACCCGAGAAGCATGCCTTCGAGTAAACGCAAAACGCATCTATCGTGCTGAACCCATTTTCCATTTCCCTGCAAGAGGCAATATTACGGAATTACGGAACCAATTCGTTCGTCTTGGCTGGTCGTGAGGGCGCGTTTCATTTCTTGGTTTGAAAAAATCAAGGCGATTTGGCTTCAGCACAATCTCGGATTGTCGTCCGTTGCGATCACGATCCGGAATGCCTCGGCCTGCTGTTTCCTCTGCGGCGCTTTTGCAGGAATGCCGGCAACGGAAATTGCAGCCTGCGTCGCCAAATCAACAGGCCCTGCCGGCCCATTCAGGGTGTCACGGTTTCTCTTGTTGATAGGGGCGAATTCCTATACCCTCCCTGAGGGAATCAAGCCGACATGAAGGGCGTACACGAACAAGTCGAGGCCCATTACGGTCGCGGTGAGGTGTTCCAGGCGATCCTCGACGCGCTCCGCAGGGAAGGAAAAGATCCCGAGCGGCTCGCACCCGACGATCTCGCGCCGGTCGATGCGTTTCACATTCGAGGCCGGGAGGCGACCGTCGAGCTCGCGCGCCGTGCCGGATTATCGATGGGACGGAGGGTGCTCGATGTCGGGTGCGGGTTGGGAGGCGCGGCACGTTACCTCGCTTCGGAATACGGCTGCCGGGTCACCGGAATCGACCTGACTCAGGAATACGTCGATACCGCGGACGCCCTGGCAAAACGCGTCGGACTCGACGACCGGGTTGCGTTTCGGCGGGAAAGCGCGCTCGACATGCCCTTTGACGAGGACTCCTTCGAGGTCGTCTGGACCGAGCACGTGCAAATGAATATCGCAGACAAGGGGGCTTTCTACGGTGAAATCGCCCGCGTACTCAGGCCCGGCGGATACCTGCTCTTCCACGATATCTTTGCTGGCGCCGCCAACCGGTTCCATTTCCCGGTCCCCTGGGCCGAGGACGAGTCGCTGAACTTTCTTGTCACGCCTGAAGCCGTACGGGAAATGCTGATGAAACTCGGCTTTTCCATTCGCGAATGGGAGGATGTCAGCGAAACTTCTCTGGAATGGTTCCGGGCGACCCTGGCCGCGCTGGAAAAGTCCGGCCCGCCGCCTCTCGGGGTCCATTTGCTGATGGGGGAGAACGCCAAAGATAAGTTTCGCAACCAGATCGAAAACCTGGAACAGGGGAGCATGGTTGTCGTCCAGGCGGTCGCGGAAAAGAGCGTGCGCCAATGATTTCCTTTCTTCAATTTTTTCATCCAAACAGGAGACCGCCAGGATGTACGAAAACAAGACGCCTTCAGTGGATTACGTTGCAGTAACCAAACGCCAGCAGGCCACTTGGTCTTGCGGCGATTTCAATCAAATCGC
>PXAT01000169.1 GCA_003565775.1 Ectothiorhodospiraceae bacterium
AACCCATCCATGGGGGCTTGACGGCCGCATCCCTGCGGCCGACATTCCTACGCCGGCATCCGCCCGCTCGGCCTGAGGCGTGTGGCTCATCCGGGAGACGTGGCTTCGGCGCCGCCCCGAAATCCGGCAGTGCAGCCTGCGTAGGGTGCGTTCGCCGGCGGCGAACGCACGCGGTGTCGACGGTCAGAACCAATCCCGCGTGCGTTCGCTTCGCGAACACACCCTACACCACAAAGCCCCTGGTGGCGTTGCGACACCGGTCGGTAGAACCATTTCGGAACCGGCACCGCGCCTTGCCCCAGATGACCAAAACCGGTCTCGGGCACAGACGCGGGAATACTTCAGCGTTTCCTTAAGGCGCCGGCTTCACGTCGAAGGCGATGCAGATCCGTTCCTGGTCGGCCTGGAACGGGATCGTGCGGTGGAACACCGATGACGGGAAAAAGCACACGTCGCCCACCTCGAGAGGCACCAGCTTGGTCGGGAAGTCTTCGTGCTTCTGCGGATAGCGGTCGCCGTGCATGCTCAGTTCGATGCAGCCCTCGTCCGGATCCGACGAGCGCTCGGGAATCGCCAGATACACCGAGCCGCTGATCCAGCCGTCCTCGTGAATATGCGAATCCAGATAGCCGCCCTGACGCATTTTCACGTACCAGGAACTGCCGAACTCGATGTCCTTCGGAAACTGGCGAATGAATTCGCAATCCGCGTCGGCATGCAGCGTGAAGTATTCGCGGATGGTCCGCTCCAGCAGGGTCGCCAGTTGCTGGAACGAGGCCTCCGGGCGACGTAGCAGATTGCCCGCCGACTGGGTGCCGTGATGCAGGCGGCTTTGTCCGCGTTCAGCAATTTCGCGGTGCCGGATATCCTCCAGCAGATCCCGCAGCAATGAATTGTCCGGATCGGACAGCTCCGGGATCTTGCCGTGGTAGACGAAGTCCAGCGGATTCGGGCAGAAGCGGCAGGGATCCTCGACGCCGAAGTTCAGCGCGTGATGCGAGGCCAGGGTGGCCAGCAGTGGCGAACGACTGTTGTGCTGCAGGGCCTCGTTCAGGCCGGCGCGGAATTCTTCGAAGCGCTCACTCTTGTACAGGCAGTACAGGGCGCGCTCCCGCCAGTCGTTGAGCTGCGACGCCTGGAAATGGGGAATCGCTTCCTCCAGCCGCTCGTTGTCGTACAGGAAGACGCCCAGGTTGTAGTTGGCGAGCCGGTTGTCGGGATCGATTTCCAGCGCCTTGCGGAAATGCGTTGCCGCTTCTTCCACCTTGCCCTGGTGCCAGCACACGTCCCCGAGATTGCTCAGGGCCTCGGCATGTCGCGGGTCCAGTTCCAGGGTCTGGCGGAAGCTTTCCGCCGCGTCGTCGAGCAGGCCATGGTTGCGTTGTGCGGTGCCGAGGCTGAAGCAGGTTCTCGGGTCCTGGCGAATCGCCAGTGCCTGCCGGTAATGATCAATGGCGTCTTCGTACTGCCCCTGTTGCTGCAGCACGGTGCCGATATTCGCGTGCGCCTCGGCAAAGCCGGGTTCCCGCGCCAGGGCCTCGCGATAACTCTCCACCGCCTTGTCCGGCTTGCCGCTGTTCTGCAGTGCCAGGCCCAGGTTGAAGTGTGCCACCGCCAGTCCCGGCTTCAGTCGGACCGCCTTGCGGTAATGGCGGATGGCCTCGTCGGGGTTGCCCGTCTGGTCCAGCATCACGCCCAGATTGAACTGGATCTCGGCGATATTGGGGTCGATATCCACGGCCCGGCGGTAGCTTTTCGCCGCCTCGGCATAACGCTTCTGCCGTTCCAGCGCAACGCCGAGCAGGTTGTGCGGCATCAATGCCGCCGGATACTTTTTCGCCAGATGGCGTGCCGCCACCTCTGCCTGTTCCGGGTAACCGTCATTCAGGGCCTGAATGGACAGCTGGACCTCGCTCTGGGTCGGCTGCGCCAGGGGATTCCGGGTCTTCTTTCTCATACTGTGACCGCATGGTTGTTGAGTGGGGGTATCGCGGCTCCGCGCCCGGGGCTGATCCGGCCGCCGGGCATAGGTCCGCACGATAACAGGGCACCCGTGAAGGTGCCTGCCGGCGCCCGTTCGCGCAAGGGTGTCTCATTGTCGCTGCGTGGCTGCCTGCGCAAGCACATCAGTTTCGCGCGGCGCCGCGGCCGCGTATCATCGCCGGCTCTGACGGAGCCCCGACACCATGCAGCCTGTGATCGCCCTGGTCGGACGTCCCAATGTGGGCAAGTCCACCCTGTTCAACTACCTGACCCGTACCCGAGATGCGCTGGTCGCCGATTTTCCCGGCCTGACCCGCGATCGCCAGTACGGGCGCGGCCGCGTGGGTGGTCGACCGTATCTGGTGGTGGATACCGGTGGCCTGGGCGACGACCCGGATGGTGTCGAGCTTGGTATGGAAAAGCAGGTGCTCACCGCCATCGGCGAGGCCGACGCGGTGGTGCTGCTGGTCGATGCACGGGACGGTCTCAGCGCTGCCGATCAGGACATTGCCGAACGCCTGCGCCGGCTGGGCAAGCCGGTGGTGCTGGCCGTGAACAAGATCGATGCCGTCGATCAGCGGGTCGCCACGGCCGAGTTCCATACGCTGGGCCTGGGCGAACCCTTTCCCATCGCCGCGGCCAACGGGCGCGGCGTCGAACGGCTGCTGGAGACCCTGTTTGCGGGGCTGGCGCCGGCGCCGGACGACCTCGCGCCGCGGGATCCGGAAGAGGACGGCATCCGTGTCGCCATCGTCGGGCGGCCGAATGTGGGCAAGTCGACCCTGGTCAACCGCATCCTCGGCGAGGAGCGGGTGGTGGTGTTCGATCTGCCTGGCACCACCCGCGACAGCATCTTCGTGCCGCTGGAGAAGGACGGCCAGCGCTACACGCTGATTGACACTGCCGGCGTACGGCGCCGCGCGCGGATTCAGGAGGCGGTGGAGAAGTTCAGCATCATCAAGACCATGCAGGCCATCGAGGCGGCCAACGTCGTGATCATGGTGCTGGATGCGCATGAGGGAATTTCCGAGCAGGACGCGCATCTGGTGGGCCATATCATGGATGCCGGTCGCGGCCTGGTGCTGGCCATCAACAAGTGGGACGGCATGGATGCCCATGAAAAGGAGAACACGCGCCGGCTGCTTGGCACCAAGCTCGGTTTTCTGGATTTCGCCAAGACCCACTTCATCTCGGCCCTGCATGGTTCCGGCGTCGGTCTGCTGTTCGAGGCGGTCCAGCGGGCCTATCACTCGGGCATGCGCGATCTCGGTACCGGCCGTCTGACCCAGATCCTGGAAGATGCGGTCGAGAGCCATCCGCCGCCACTGGTCCGCGGGCGTCGGATCAAGCTGCGCTACGCGCACCAGGGGGGAAGGAATCCGCCGATCATCGTGATCCACGGCAATCAGGCCGAGCGGGCACCGAAGGACTACCGGCGTTATCTAGCCAACACCTTCCGCCGCGTGCTGCAACTGGAGGGCACGCCGGTACGGCTGGAGTTCCGCACCACCGAGAATCCGTACGCGGGCCGGGTCAACAAACTGAGCCAGCGGCAGGTGCAGCGCAAGCGCCGGCTGATGAAACACGTGAAGGGAAAGAAATAAGCACATTTGACGCTGCGGCTGCAGCGTCGGAAGTTTGGTGCCGGGAGCGAGAATCGAACTCGCACTCCCTTTCGGGAACCGGATTTTGAATCCGGCGCGTCTACCAGTTCCGCCACCCCGGCACAGGTTGCAGAGTATAAGGAAACACTGATCTATTCGCACGCCTGCGTTGGAGGCCCGGCCGGTTTTGGCCCCTGGCGGCGTTGCGTCACCGGCCCGGTAGAACCACTACCGAACCGGCACCGCGCCTTGCCAGATGACCAAAACCGGTCTCGGGCGCAGACGCGGGAACAGATCAGTGTTTCCATAAGGATGCCGAGGCATTCCGCCAGGCAACGCCTGCATCGCTTTCCCGCCGGCGCGGTCAGGGCCGGCGACAGGTAAACCGAGAGATCACGGCAACACCGATGCACGTCAGCGATTTCGATTATGCCTTGCCCGAAGACCTGATCGCGCAGATGCCGCCGGCGGAGCGGGCTGCGGCCCGCCTGCTGTGTCTCGACGCCCGCGGTCGGGTCGCCGATCGCATGATTCGCGATCTCCCCGATCTCCTGCATCCGGATGACCTGCTGGTGTTCAACGATACCCGGGTGATCCCGGCTCGCCTGCATGGCGTCAAGCAGGGCTCGGGCGGGCGCGTCGAAGTCCTGGTCGAGCGGCTCCTGGATGAGCATTGCGTGCTGGCCCACGTGCGGGCCAGCAAGTCACCGTCCGCCGGCACCGGGCTTTTGCTGGAGGACGCCGTCGAGGCGCGGGTCGAGGGGCGTGACGGCGGCCTGTTCCAGCTGCGTTTTCACGAGCCGGTGCTGGAAGCGCTGGAGCGGCATGGCCACATGCCCTTGCCGCCCTATATCCGGCGTGCCGATACCGGCGAGGATCGTGATCGTTATCAGACCGTGTTCGCTCGCACCCCGGGTGCTGTTGCCGCACCGACGGCGGGTCTGCATTTCGATCGGGCTCTGCTCCACGCCCTGGGTGAGCGCGGCATTCGCAGCACCACGGTCACGCTGCATGTCGGCGCCGGCACCTTTCAGCCGGTGCGCGTCGACAACGTGCGCGACCACGTCATGCACGCCGAGGTCGCGGATGTTTCCGAGACGGCCTGTCAGGCGGTTGCCGATTGCCGGGCGCGCGGTGGTCGCGTGGTGGCAGTCGGCACGACCAGCGTCCGCAGTCTCGAATCCGCAGCCGCCGAGGGTGAGCTGGGACCGTTTCGTGGCGACACGCGCCTGTTCATCACACCCGGTTACCGCTTCCGGGTCGTGGACCGCTTGCTCACTAATTTCCATCTGCCGCGCTCCACCCTCTTGATGCTGGTCAGCGCGTTCTCCGGGCGCGAGGCCATTCTGCAGGCCTATCGGCATGCCGTGAGCAAGCGGTACCGCTTCTTCAGTTATGGCGATGCCATGCTGCTGGACATTGGTGAGGGCGACGGCGCATGAGCATCATGCAGTTCGATCTGCTGGCCCGGGATGCCGGCGCGCGACGCGGGCGCCTGCAGTTTCCCCGCGGCAGTATCGAGACGCCGGCCTTCATGCCGGTGGGCACCTACGGCACCGTCAAGGCCCTGACCCCGGAAGAGGTGCGCGCCAGCGGGGCCGAGATCCTGCTCGGCAACACCTTTCACCTGTGGTTGCGGCCCGGTGTGGAGGTCATTGCCAGGCATGGCGATCTGCACGATTTCATGCAGTGGCGACGGCCGATCCTGACCGATTCCGGCGGCTTCCAGGTCTTCAGCCTCGGCAAGATGCGCAAGATTCGTGAGGCGGGCGTCACCTTCCGCTCGCCGGTGGATGGCAGCGAGGTGTTCATGGGGCCCGAGGAGTCCATGGCGGTGCAGCGGGCCCTGGGCAGCGACATCGTCATGATCTTCGACGAGTGCACTCCTTACCCGGCCGATCACGAGACGGCGGCGGCGTCGATGGAGCTGTCCCTGCGCTGGGCCGAACGCAGCCGCCGGGCGCATGCCGACAACCCGTCGGCGCTGTTTGGTATTGTCCAGGGAGGCATCTACCCGGATCTGCGGCAACGCTCGCTGGACCGCCTGCAGGCCATCGGTTTCGACGGCTATGCCATCGGCGGACTGGCGGTGGGCGAGCCGGAAGACGAACGCAACCACATCCTCGAGCATTTGCAGGATCTGTTGCCGGCGGAGCAGCCGCGCTATCTGATGGGCGTGGGTCGACCGCAGGATATCGTCGAGGCGGTGCGCCGGGGCGTGGACATGTTCGATTGCGTGATGCCGACCCGCAACGCGCGCAACGGCTATCTCTTTACCCGCCGCGGCATGCTGCGCATCCGCAATGCCCGCTTTGCCGACGACACGCGCCCGGTGGAAGAGGGCTGCGAATGCTACACCTGTCGCCATTACAGTCGGGCTTACCTCAAGCATCTCGACAAGTGCAACGAAATGCTCGGCCCCAGGCTGACCACGATTCACAATCTGCATCATTATCAGCAATTGATGCAGCGTTTACGCGACGCCATCACCGAACAGCGCTTCGAGGCCTTCGTCAGCGATTTCTACGCCGAGATGGAACTACCCGTCCCCTGACCTGGCCGGAAATGTAATGTGAGTGCTGCCCGTGGCACGATCCGCTGGGCGGCTTGCACCGGGCGCCGAGGCGCCGCCCTCGCGCCTCGCGCCTCGCTCCTTATCGCCATCCGCCCCGGTATCCGCGGCAGAGACCGCGCGTCGGGAGAAACCGGCAGTCCTGTCGGCTGACCTGTGCCATAATGCGCGCCGGATTCATTTGACCGCCGGCGTGGTGGCGGGCATCGTCTCGCGCTGGATTCACGCAGAACCGAAGAGGACAGTCCATGGATTTCTTCATTTCCTCCGCGCTGGCCCAGTCCGGCGAACCGGCAGGTGCCGGCTGGACGGCGCTGATCTTCCCGATCGCGCTGATCGCAATTTTCTACTTCCTGCTGATCCGTCCCCAGGCGAAACGCGCCAAGGAACACCGCAAGATGGTGTCGGAACTTGCCAAGGGCGACGAGATCGTAACTCAGGGCGGTCTGCTTGGTCGGATCACCAACGTGGGCGAGACCTTCACCACCGTCGAGCTGGCTGATGGCGTGACCGTTCAGTTGCAGAAGAATGCCGTGGCGCAGGTCGTTCCCAAAGGCACCATCAAGGGCAAGGATAACGGCTGATGACGCGGCCGGCGCTCGGCCGGCCGATTGAGTCGCGTTTCCCGCGGAGCAGTTTCAGGCAATGAATCATTATCCCCTCTGGAAATATCTCATTCTGATAGCGGTCATCGTGGTCGGCATTCTGTATGCCATGCCGAACCTGTTCGGCGAGGATCCGTCGATCCAGATCACCGCGGGCCGTTCGGCGGAAACGGTAGAGGATATCCAGGACCGGGTCATGAACCGACTGGAAGAAGAGGGGATCGAGGCGCATTCACCGGAAATCCTCGAAGATCGCCTGCTGATCCGTCTGATCAGCGACGATGACCAGCTGCGTGCCGCCGACCTGATGCGCGACTATCTCGGCAACGATTTCGTCGTGGCGCTGAATCTGGCCCCGGCAACCCCGGACTGGCTGCGCGCGATCAATGCCGAACCGATGTACCTCGGCCTCGACCTGCGTGGCGGCGTGCACTTCCTGATGCAGGTCGATCTTGATGCCTCGGTGAGCCAGACGCTGGAGCGCTACCAGAACGATTTCCGTACCCGCCTGCGCCGTGAGCGTATTCGCTACAGCAATGTGGATGTCGAGAATGGTCGGGTCCAGGCGCGCTTCAGCGAGGCTGCGGATCGCGAGCAGGCCCTGCAGTTGCTGCGTCCTGACTACCGGGGCGAACTGGACTTCAGTCAGGAAGAGCGTGATGACCTGTACTGGCTGGTCGCGGAAATCCCGGATGACGTGATGCAGGAAATCCGGGTGGCCGCGCTGCAGCAGAACATCACCACGCTGCGCAATCGGGTCAACGAACTCGGCGTTGCCGAACCCGTGATCCAGCGGCAGGGCAGTGATCGCATCGTGGTCCAGTTGCCGGGGGTTCAGGACACCGCCCGTGCCAAGGAGATCATTGGCGCCACGGCGACTCTGGAATTCCGCATGGTGCACCGGGACAACGAGGAATTCAGTGGCGAGGAGGATGCCGCTGTGCCCCCTGGCACGGTGCGTTACCGCAACCGCGACGGTCGCTACATGCTGCTGGAACGGGAGGTGATGCTGACCGGTGATTTCATCACCAGCGCGTCATCCGGCATCGATCAGGATACCGGTGGACCACAGGTCAATATCCGTCTGAGTTCCGACGGTGGCAGCATGTTCAATCGCGCGACCCGCGAGAATGTCGGCCGACCGATGGCGGTGGTGTTCATCGAGTCCCGCAGCGAAACCCGCGAGCGGAACGGTGAAGAGGAGCGTGTCCGGATTGTCGAGGAGGAGGTGATCAATGTCGCCACGATCCGCGAGCCGTTGCACAGCCAGTTCCGGATCACCGGACTCGACAGTACCACCGAGGCGCGAGATCTGGCGCTACTGCTGCGGGCAGGCTCGCTGAGTGCGCCGATCGATATCATCGAGGAACGCACCGTCGGGCCGAGCCTGGGGCAGGAGAACATCAATCAGGGCGTGATGGCCGTGGTCATCGGCTTCCTGCTGGTGGTGGCCTTCATGGCGTTCTACTACAAGGTGTTCGGCCTGGTGGCGAACATGGCGCTGATGCTGAACCTGGTGTTCATCGTCGCGGTGCTGTCCATGTTGCAGGCGACGCTGACCTTGCCTGGCATTGCCGGGATCGTTCTGACCGTGGGTATGGCGGTGGACGCGAACGTGCTGATATTCCAGCGAATACGTGAGGAGCTGCATGCCGGCATGACGCCGCAGAATGCGATCCACGCCGGTTACGCGAAAGCGCTGTCGACCATCGCCGACGCCAATATCACGACGCTGATTGCCGCGCTGGTGCTGTTCCTGTTCGGGACAGGCCCGATCCAGGGCTTCGCTGTGACCCTGTCGATCGGCATCGTCACGTCGATGTTTACCGCCATCTTCGGCACGCGCGCCGTGGTGAACCTGATCTATGGTCGCCGGCGTCGCCTGCAGTATCTGCCGATCTAGGCCGCGAGGGATTACGTCATGTGGTTGTTCAAGAAAGATCCCAACATCGACTTCATGTCGCGGCGTCGTATCGCGCTGCTGGTGTCGGTGGTGCTGCTGTCCATCGCGCTGGGCGCGCTGGTCATTCGCGGCCTGAACTTCGGTATCGATTTCACCGGCGGTACCGTGGTCGAGGTCGGCTATGAGCAGGCCGCCGAGTTGGGGCCGGTGCGGCAGGCGCTGAGCGATGCCGGTTTCGATGATGCCGTCGTCCAGCACTTCGGTTCGTCGCGGGAAGTGATGATCCGTCTCGGACCGCGGGAGGGAGTCGAAGCCGCCGAGCTGAGCAACGATGTGATTGCCGCGTTGCAGGAGCAGGACCCCAGCGTGGACATGCGGCGTGTGGAGTTTGTCGGTCCGCAGATCGGCGAGGAACTCACTCAGGACGGTATTCTGGCCATGCTGTATGCACTGGGCGGGATCCTGATCTACGTGGCCTTCCGCTTCGAGTACCGCTTCGCGGCCGGATCCGTGGCGGCGCTGATGCATGATCTTACCCTGATCATGGGGTTCCTCGCGCTGTTCCAGATCACCTTTGACCTGACTGTGCTGGCGGCCCTGCTGGCGGTGGTCGGTTACTCGCTGAACGATACCATCGTGGTGTTCGATCGCATCCGCGAAAACTTCCTGAAGATGCGCAAGGGGTCGACGGAGGAAGTCATGAATACCTCCATCAACCAGACCCTGTCGCGCACCATCATCACGTCCTTTACCACGATGCTGGTGTTGATGAGTCTCTATCTGCTTGGCGGTGAGTTGATCTCGGCGTTCGCCCTGACGCTGATTCTCGGGGTCATCGTCGGCACCTATTCCTCGATTTTCGTGGCCAGTGCCTCGGCGCTCGCCCTCGGTGTCAGCAAGTACGATCTGCAGCCGCCTGAGAAGGAAGGCGAGGATCAGGACGAGGAATTGCAGCGGCCCTGAGCACAACGTGATGTCTGGCGGCATGAACAAATGTCGCCATCGGAATTCGCGTTCTGTTACGTGCTGAAAGGGTTTCGTCTGCAAACTCATCACCATCCGGGCATTCGCCGATGGTGTTTATGCGGACGTTGCGCTCGGAACAACGTGGCGCCGGATGTCGTTGCTTCCTATTCCACCATTGCCAGGATCGGACTGACGATATCGTCCATGCTGATGATCCCCTGCAGGTCGTTGCCTTCGAGGACGATCAACCGGCGGAAATCCTGTTTCACCATCAGGCGGGCGACGTGGCGCACGTCCAGCTCGGCCGGCACCGTGATCGCCGGTTTCGAACTCACGTCGTAGACGTTGATCAGGTCGATATCGCCGTCCTCGGCGACAATGGTCCGCAGCACGGTGGTGTAGGTGATCAGGCCATAGGCATCGTGGGCGTTCTGTTTTTCCACCACCAGCGATTTCACGGAGCGATCGCGCATCCGCTGCATCGCCTCACGCAACGTCGCCATGGGCGAAATTGTCACCACGTCGGTCTGCATGACGTCCTTTACCAGCATCGTCGACGACTCCTAGATTTTGTCCTTGAGACGGGATTCGAACTGCTCGAGCTGACGCGTATCAATGCCGGCGATGTGCTCCAGCGGCACCGTGAACACGACTCCCTTGCTGTGCTCGCTCAGTTCCAGATCGTGATTCAGGCGTTTGAGCACGGTCACGGCCAGCTTCCGCTCGAGCACGAACAGCAATACCGACTGACTGCCCTCGAAGGTGAGTCCGAAAAACGACTTCTTTTCTTCGGTGCCGAGGCCGCGCCCGTTCAGGAGGGTCACGCCGCCCGCGCCCGCAGCCTTGGCCGCATCAATGGCCCTCTCCTCGAGATCCTCCGGCAATACCGCAATCAGCGCCGAAAACTTCATGTCGAACTCCTTCTTTTTCCACCCAGCCGTTCGACGGCGATAGCATAGAGCATGACGGTCACGATCGGGAAAATGGAGGCAAAGGCAATCAGACCAAAGCCGTCGATCAGCACGTCGCGACCGTCAATATGCGTGGCCAGGCCGATTCCCAGAGCCGTCACCAGGGGCACCGTGACCTCCGACGTGGTGACGCCGCCAAGATCGAAGGCCAGTGCCACAATCTCCTTCGGCGAGAACAGGGTCAGCACGATCCCCAGAGCATAGCCGCCCACGATGTAGAGGTGGATGGAATCACCGGTGATGATGCGGTGCACGCCGATGGTTATGCCGATCGCTACCCCGATGGCGACCAGAATCCGGATGACGCTGCCCTTGAGTCGCCCGCGTGCGGCCTCTTCCGCCTGTTGACCGATGGCGATCAGAGCGGGTTCCGCCATGGTCGTGGCGAAACCGATACTGAATGCGAACAGGTAGAGAAACAGGAAGCCGTCCAGCCCGATCAACTGTTCAGCCATGCTCTGCCCGATCGGGAAAAGGCCCATCTTCAGGCCGACGACAAAGGCATACAGGCCGATGATCACCAGACCGAAACCGACCACCACCCGATGCACGTGGGCAATGGCGCGGCGCAGGACCAGATACTGGAAGACGAGGATCACGCCGATGATCGGCAGCACATCGCGCACCATCTCCAGCAGATCGGTGAACATGCCCAGCAGGATGCTGCCACCTGCAGCCTCGACCGGAGCCCCCACATCGGCGTCGAGTTGCAGGCCGTTACCGACATCGCCGGCCTCGCCGAAGGTATAAACGACGATGCCGTAGAGTTGCACCGAAATCATCGGCACCATCACCGCCAGCGCCACCAGGCCGAAGCCGTGCATCAAGGGATTGCGGTTGCGCAGACTGGCGGCCAGACCGATGCCGAGGGCCGCGATCAGCGGCACGGTGACGATATTCGTGGTCACGCCGCCGGAATCATAGGCCAGGCCGACGATTTCCTCGGGGGCGAAGAACGTCACCGTGACCACGGTCAGATAGCCACCGATCATGTACCACTGCAGGCCGTGACCGAGCAGCGTGCGGTATATGCCCAGTGCGACCACGGCGCCCACCGAGGCGGCCACCAACAGACGGAGGGTCAGCGCGTCGATGCGCCCCTCGCTGATCACCTCCGCCTGCTCGGCAACGGCGATCAGGGCCGGTTCGGCGATGACCGCGGAAAAACCGATGGAGAAACCAAACAGGCTGAGCCACAGCAGGGAGCCGCGCCGGGCGAACTGGTTCGACAGATTCTTGCCGATGGGGAAGACACCCAGCTCGAGCCCCTGCAGGAACAGGGCGACGCCCAACACGACAATGAGCAGCCCGAGACTCATCCCGAGCAGGTTGTC
>PXAT01000140.1 GCA_003565775.1 Ectothiorhodospiraceae bacterium
CTGAATCCTCGTAATCTTATTAAATAAATTAATCTGTCTCATTGACTGCATATCAATTATTTTTGCCATCTTATTTTTTAATAGAAAAGACTTCAGACTCAAAATTTAAATTTAAAGCTTTTGCCATCTCAGATCTTGATTTTAAAACAACGAATTCAATGTCATTGTCTTCTAATTTCTTTACGGTTTCATCTCTGGAATCTTTAGTAATATAAACACATTCAATTTCTTTTTTGTGCTTTATTGCTTCTTTTATTCCAAAGTAAACCTTGCCTTTTTCCAATGCTTCTTTAATTTCTTTAATAGTCATATTCTTTTTTAAAAATAAGTTTATTTAAATCTTACTCTTTTTTTCCTCGTTATTTTTTTTAGCAAGAGAACCTGTAACTTTCACAAGAAGTCCAGGAAGACCAGTTCCAACAGGAATAGGCTGATTTAAAATAACATTTTCGATAACTGAAGCAATCTTATCTTTTCTACCTGTTTTTGTTGCCTGAACAAATTGTTTAACAGGTGTTTCAAAAGAAGCTCTTGCCAGAATAGAACTTTTGCCAGAAATAATTCCCATTCTTGTAATACCTTTAATTGCTCCTGAATAAGTCATTATATCTGCAACCAACATTGCATGCTTCTTGTCAATATTCAATCCTTGCGAGGTTGTAACTTTGTCAATCTCATTAATAATTGCCTGTCTTGCAGCCTCGATACCTAAAACATTTCCAATCTCATGAATATCATTTGTTGTGACCTTTTCGTGATTTATCCCTTTGAATTTTAATATCTCCTTAAGATTAGAGCCTGCTGTTAAAATAACAAAATCCTTGCCTCTCTTACTTATAAGTACTTGTGAAATCTTTTTTATTCCTGCCAAAATAACTTCTTTAATTTTTTCTTTTGTTCTGTAAATTGTCTTATAATCTTCTTTGCTCATATCAAGAAGAATTTCATTTGAACCTTTCTTTTCAGCTGAAAAATTCTTTTCATTTAATACCTCGACTGCTTTATCGAGACTAATATGAGCTCTTTTTAATGATTCTGAATCAATGCCAATTCTGATTTTCTTTGAACCGAAATCAATTGAAATATCTGACATTATTTCTTTAAGCTTTACTTCTTTAATTTTTTCAGCAATAACTCTTGCATCTTTTTCATTATTATTTTCTTTATCAAGATAAATTTCCATTGAAGGTGTTTTGGGAAGTTTACGAGCATCTAAAATCTCAATAAGTCTTGGAAGACCTGTTGTTACCTGCATTTCAGCAACACCTGCAGCATGAAAGGTATTCAAAACCATTTGTGTAGAGGATTCACCAAAAGACTGAGCAGCAACAATACCTATTGCTTCACCAGGAGAGAGTTTTTCATTCTTATGCTGACCTGAGATATCATAACCATCATTTCCATAAATAAACTGAACGATTTTATTAGATGCATCTCTTATTGTCCCATCATAAGCAACAACTAAATCCTGCATTGAATTAGCAAGTCTTCGGTATAAGTAACCGGATTTAGGAGTTCTAAGAGCAGTATCCATAAGACCATCTCTTCCGGTCATAGCACCAAAGAAAAATTCTGTTGGTTCTAGTCCTTGCATAAAAGAACCCTGTATAAATCCTCTGGCTTGAGGTGATAGGTCTCCTCTTTCAAAAAAAGGTAATGTTCTTTGAGTATACCCAAAATCAATTCTTCTTCCATTCAATACTTGCTGACCAACACAACAAGCAATCTGAGTAATATTAAGTATACTTCCTCTTGCTTTTGCTGAGATCATTTTATTAACATTGTTATCTTCTGGAAAATTATCTTTAACAATTGAACCCACATGTGTTCTAACTTCGTTTAATATTGTCAAGATTTTTATTTCTCTTGTTTCTTCAGCACTTCTTCCAGGAAGAATTTCCAGTGTTTTATCATAATAAGATTCAATAACTTCCTGAGTTTTTTTCTCAGCATTAGCAATTATTGTTTTAGTTTTTTTCTTTACTTCGTCACCAACATTAATGTCCTCTAAGGCAATTGTAAAACCATTACGAGATAAGAAATTAACTCCTAATGAAAAGACTTTTGTAAGTGTTTCTATTGCTTCTTTTCTTCCATATTCTTTGTCAATTCTTTTTAATTCTACTCCGGATTCTTTTCTAAAGCCAAGAGGAGCCATTCCTTCATGCTCTTTTCTTAAGATTTTAGAGAAAACTGATTTTCCGGGATTATTTTTTAATAATGAGAAATCTTTTCCTCCTGATAGATGTAATAATTGGGAGGCTTCTGCTTTATCAAGTTCACTTTCAGAAAGAATGTGGTTTCCAGTAGCAGCGTCGTCAATGCATCCCATAAAATTCATATTGTTTTTAGGAGAAAAGAAGTTTTGATTTACTTCTAGTAAAACCTTTGCTTCAGCTCTGGCTTCTTCATTTTGAGGACCATGAATATTCATTTCATCACCGTCGAAGTCAGCATTGTAAGGATTACAAACAGCAGGATGCATTCTAAAAGTTCTGTAAGGCAAAACCTTGACAAAATGAGCCATTAATGAGGCTCTGTGAAGTGAAGGATGACGATTAAATAAAACTATGTCTCCATCAACTAAATGCCTTTCAACAGTGTAACCTGGTTCAATTTCTTCAGCAATATCTTCTTTTAATTCAGGGGTA
>PXAT01000089.1 GCA_003565775.1 Ectothiorhodospiraceae bacterium
CAATCTCCACCAGATCTCCCTCCCGGACAAAATCATATGGATATACAGGCGCATCCAGGGTGATGGCTTTTCGGACCTGACAAAGCTCATTCAAAAGTCGCCGCTCATCCGAAACGTCAATTATGTTCGCTATATGATTCGAGGTCAACGCATGATAGCGTCCAATATCGCTTGATTTAAAAAAAAGGTATCCTGAAAAAATGGGAACCAGGGAATAACGATCCCTTTTCACCCCGGGCTGTCGCTTTTTCACCATAGGCAGATAATAACCGATTCCGTGGCCTGCTAAAAAATCAGCCAGGACCTTTTCACGTCTGCTTTTGGTCCTCGCGATCCTCCATCGGCCCGAAAGGGAGTCATTATTATCAATAAGGTCTTCCGGGTAGAGCTGGTTGGGATTTTTATCTATGGAGATGGTCATTAATTGTCTTTTATGATTTTTGAGAAGGGTGGCCACTGCTTGCAGCGGCGGATAAATTGTATTCAGGGCATTGCACACTTGAATTGCTTGAAACCCCGCACTGGTTGCAGTACCAATCTGAAGTGCTTTCCAGGCCTGCCTGCAAGGAATATTCAGGATGATAACCCAAAAGATCCCTGGCCTTATTGATATCAGCCAGTGAATGAAGAACATCCCCGGGTCTGAAATCACGATAGGAAGGTTCTATACGCATGGCTTCAGGCATGATTTTACCTACCTGATCCCTGATGAGAACAAAAAGCTCATTCAAAGTGGTGCGTTGGCCATAGGCGACATTATATACCTGGTTCAGGGCTTTTTCATTTCTGGTTACAGCCGCCAGGATATTGGCCTGGACGCAATTGTCGATATAGCAGAAATCGCGGCTGGTTTCACCGCTCCCATTGATCAAAACCGGACCCCCATTTATGATACCCGCAAACCATTTGGGAATGACGGCCGCGTAAGCTCCTTCAGGGTCCTGGCGTCGACCGAAAATATTAAAATACCGCAGACCGATCGTCTTAAAGTCATAACAGCTTGCGAACGTTTCCGCGTAAAGCTCGTTGGTATATTTGGTGACCGCGTAAGGAGACAGGGGTTTGCCCACCTCTTCCTCAACTTTGGGCAGACTCGGGTTATCACCGTAGGTTGAACTGGAAGCGGCATAGACAAAACGGTCCACTCCGGCGTCCCGGGCGGCCACCAGCATGTTCAGGAAACCAGTGACATTGTTCTCATTTACATACAAAGGATCTTCCAAGGAACGCGGAACTGAACCGATGGCCGCCTGGTGCAAGACATAATCGGCATGGACACAGACTTTCCGGCAAGTATAACGCTCACGGATATCCCCTTCTATAAAGTCAAAACAAGACCATTGTTCAGGGCTTATCTGCAGGCGGACCTGCTCGAGATTGCTGTGATACCCGGTAGAAAAGTTATCAAGTCCGATAACCCGTTGATTCAGCAGAAGCAGAGTTTCAAGCAGGTTGGACCCTATAAATCCTGCTACGCCAGTAATCAGCCAGGTTCTGGGGTGTTTTTTTAGATCATCTAGTATTTCTTGGTAATGTGTATTCATATCTAATCCGCATTATCTTATCAAGTTAGGCTACTTCCAATTAAGGTTCACCGGTCCGGGCTTAAGCGTTTCCCGTTCTGCGTTCACCGTTCAGAGGTTCAACGAAACAGATCCCTTAATAAAACCTATGTAAGAAAACTACTGTGTCAATAATCAACTTTCTGATCAGGAACACTTCATTAATCCTCTGTCGTCTAAAGCCTTACAAATAGCATGCCAAAAAAAGGCTTCCTCTGTGACAGTTAATGACAGCAGCCTTTGAGGAATACACAAGAATTAAAGGCATTTAGTAAAGTCTTGAACTTAAGATCAATCCGATGGTTGCAAATTATTGCAACATCATGAAAACAGCTTGCAACAAACAAATTGCCTGCTTCAATTTAGTTTCCATTTCGGAAATTCTTTCTTTCCGGGTGAAAACTATTTATAGAATGATTATTTGAAGCGGATGCGGGGAAACAGCAAAAGATCTGATAAGCGTTATCCAAGTCTGGTTGATCTCCTGCAAGCCAGGGGTTGTTAAACTGTTGGTTTCATGCAGTCATTCCGGACATGGTGTAGATAGTCAATACAGGTACTGAACCTGCAATCCTTGAATGATTCAAGCAAAAACTCAAGTTTGGGAAGCGTTTTTTGCAAATTTGTATAGTGTCTGAATCTGGTAATCAGCGACGCCTGTTGCTGTCTGGGCTGACCTGGATCTGCCTCCCATGGATGGAGATAAAAATGATAGGCATGGTTGACATTAAGAATTTTTCGCACTGCCATCCTGAATACAGGACCTGGAATCAGGCGAAAGTATCCTCCTCCGCTGAAGGGAAGACACCATCTGCCAAACTGAAGGTTGCTCAGAGGGAGTTCATAAAATCCCTGGCCCAGATCCACGGCAATACCTTTCTTATCCTGTTCATTAATATCCAGCCGGCCATAACGGTTGTTCAGGCAGAAAGAATTATAACTGGCGTCATAAGTATAACCTGCCTGACGGATCATTTCCAGAATCGTCTTAGAGATGGAAAAGCTGGGAGCACGGTAACCAAGCACCTCACAGCCCAGAATATCTTCGAGTAGC
>PXAT01000078.1 GCA_003565775.1 Ectothiorhodospiraceae bacterium
CATCTGCTGATCCGGGCGGAGCGACTGACACTGGCAGACGGCACCACACTGGATTCCCTGCAACTGGACTGTGGCGACTTCCTGGTCGATGCGACCTGGGGGCTGCAGTGCGACGACGCCATACTGCGTCTCGGTGTTGCCGACAGTGATCCGTTGACGCTGCAGGGCCGAATCGGCTGGCAGACCGATCCGGCCCGACTCCGGGCCGAACTGCACACCGATGGGTCGGATCTGGCGCTGGACCTGGACTGGTCAGGGCGCGACGGCGGCCGGCTGACCGTCAACGCAACCAATCTCTTCGTGAACGATCTGCTGCCTCACATACCGGTGCTGGCCGACTGGCAGGCCGATGGCCTGCTGTCGCTGGACAGCACCCTCCAACTGGCCGCCGACGGCGGCATCAACAGCCTCGACCTGCGCGCGGAACTGCGGGCCCTGACCGCCGCGAATGCATCCGGCGAGATAGCCACCGACGGTCTCGATCTGGATCTCGACACCCGGCTGCGGCATCAGGCCCGTCGCTGGGACGGACGCCTGTCGCTGCGCAGTCTTGGTGGCCAGGCATATGTCGATCCGGTATTTCTGGACCTGGATCAGCAACCGCTGACGGCGGTGGCCAACGGTGTGCTAAGCGACGGCGAGTTGCGGCTGGAACAGGGGGAGCTGCACCACACCGGTCTCGGCCGGCTGCGCCTCAACGGAGTCATGCAGTTCGCCAATCCGGCGGAACACCAACTGGATCTGTCATTTCGGGACCTGTCCCTGGACGGTGCCTATACGACTTACCTGCAGCCGTTCCTGATCGGCGGCGCGCTGGACAGCCTTGATGCGGAAGGCCGCCTGCATGCCGATCTGCGGCTGCTGAACGGCGAGCCGGTGCGGCTGTTCGCCGAACTCGACGACGCCATGCTGCGAGACCAGCGGGAGCGTTTCCACCTGCACGGCGTGCATGCCAGCGTGGTCTGGCCCGCCGGCGGTCCCGATCAGCAGAGCTGGTTGCGCTGGGACGACGGCGGCCTTTACCGGCTCGCACTGGGACCCTCCGAATTGCGGGCGCAGATGCGCCGCGACGGCCTGGGCCTGATGGATACCTGGCGTCTGCCGGTGGAGGACGGAAGGCTTGTGGTGCGGCGCCTGGAACTGGCCGGACTCGGTTCGGAGCAGGTACTGGTAGACCTGGATGCGGATCTGGAGCCACTCAGCCTGAACCGTCTGTCACGCACCTTCGGCTGGCCCGAGCTGGGCGGTCGCCTGGGAGGCAGCCTGCCGGGGCTTAGCTATCAGGATGGTGAGTTGGTCCTGGACGGCGCCCTGGTGGCGGAACTGTTTGACGGGCGGGTCGAGGTCGACCGCCTGCGGCTGCGTGACCCGCTCGGCGTCCTGCCGGTGCTGCAGGCCGATATCCATGTGCGCAATCTGGACCTGGAAAGAGTTACGTCGACCTTCGAAATCGGCCGCATCACCGGACGCCTGCACGCCGAGGTCGACGGCCTGGTGCTGGAGAACTGGCAACCGGCCCGCTTCAACGCGCGACTGTACACACCAGAGGATGACCGCTCGACACGACGCATCAGTCAGCGTGCGATCAACACCATCAGCACGCTCTCCGGCGGAGGTGGCGGTGCCACGGCCTTGCTGCAGCGCAGCGCCCTGCAGTTTTTCGACACCTTCCGCTATGACCGTCTGGGCCTGTCCTGCGAACTGCGCGACGAAGTCTGTCGCATGGACGGACTCGAGGAACGCAACGGCGGCTACGTGATCATCCGCGGCAGCGGCCTGCCCCGCATTGACGTGCTCGGCTTCAACCGACGGGTGAGCTGGCCGGTCCTGATCGAACAGATCACCACCGTGATGCAGCAGGAAGCCGAGGAGGAATAACTCCGACCGGGCACCTGGGGAAGCACTGACTTTATTCCCGCGTCAGGTTTGCGGGCTGGGATGCCGAGCGGGCGAATATCGGCCGCAGGGAAGCTGTCGTCGAGTCCGCGAAGGGTTCGTTCGCCGTCGGGGAACGCACGGGGAGAGATCCTGACCGTCGACACGACAGCCCTAAAAATCGACTAACCACGAAGGACACTAAGAGCACGAAGTAAAGGCCTTTGCTGCAGCCTGTTCTGCCCTTTCTTGGTGTCCTTCGTGATCTTCGTGGTGGATTCTTTCCTTTCCACTGCCTGCGTCGGCACAGCGACACACCGCGTGTGTTCGCTTCGCGAACAAACGACGCGTCAGGTCACTTTTACTTCTGGACCCAGTTGCCGCCGCGGTCCTGGTAATACCAGCCGCTGCGGGCGTTGGCGACCCAGCGCTCCGCAAAGGTACGGCGGATATCCGACTCCCATTCGGGATGGCCGTTGGCCACGGCAATCTGCCGGTACAGCGCCTGACGATCACTGTTTTCGTCGGCCACCAGCTGACGCACGGCATTGCGGTCGGCCAATGGAATTTCGCTCTGATCGCGCACGGCCACCTGGCCGTCACGGGTCAGACCGACGACACCGGCGTCATACCAGGGCCGCAACCGACTGTGGCGCTGCTCCATCGACGCGGTGAGCTGACGGATGGCCGGCGAACTGATATCCAGATCCGGCTCGGCAGCCTGCGCGC